>JAYWHV010000206.1:0-11279 GCA_043777615.1 Burkholderiales bacterium
CCACGCTTCTGCGCTTTGCTCGTGAAAGAAGCCTTCAAAACGTGGGGCGACGCGGTGGCCGAAGTCCGCGAAGCGATTGATTTCCTGCGCTATTACGCCGATGACGCGGAACGCGTCTGCGCGCCCATCACCTTGCCCGGCCCGACCGGCGAGAGCAACGTGCTCTATCCGCGCGGCCGCGGCGTCTGGGTCTGCATCAGTCCATGGAATTTCCCGTTGGCAATTTTTGCGGGCCAGGTCGCTGCCGCACTGGTGACGGGTAACACCGTCGTCGCCAAGCCCGCCGAGCAGACACCCGTTGTGGCTCAGGAAGCCGTGAAACTGCTCCACGCGGCAGGTATCCCGGCGAATGCTTTGCAAGTGATCACCGGTCTTGGCGAAACCGTCGGCGCGGCGCTGGTCGCGCACCCGGCTGCCGCCGGCGTCGTGTTCACCGGCTCAACCCAGGTCGCCAAAATCATCCAGCGCAGCCTCGCCAACAAGGACGGCTCCATCGTGCCGTTAATCGCAGAAACGGGCGGCATCAACGCGATGGTGGTGGACTCGACGGCGCTACCGGAACACGTTGTTGATGCCGTGGTGCAATCGGCCTTCCGCTCGGCTGGTCAACGCTGCTCTGCGCTGCGCCTGCTTTGCCTGCATGAAGAAATTGCGGACAAGGTTATTCACATGCTGCATGGTGCGGTGCGCGAACTCAAGCTCGGCGATTCGTCGCAACTGGCAACCGACGTGGGCCCACTCATTGATCGAGAAGCATTCGACGGAATAGCCGCACACGTCACGCGCCTCGGCGGCGTCGCTACTAATGCAGATGGCACACAAAATCTCGTCGCGCCGCAGCTATTCGAAGTCCCAGCCATCTCCAGTGTCAAACAGGAAATCTTCGGCCCCGTCCTGCAAGTTGTCCGCTGGAGCGGCGACCCGCATGCGGTGATCGACCAGATCAACGCGCTCGGTTTCGGCCTGACGCTCGGCATTCAAACGCGGATCGACAGCCGCGCAGCAAGCCTCGCGCACCGCGCCCACGTCGGCAATATTTACGTCAATCGCAACATCATCGGCGCGGTAGTCGGCGTGCAGCCGTTCGGCGGCGAAGGCCTGTCAGGCACCGGGCCAAAAGCGGGCGGGCCCTTCTATTTGCCTCGCTTTATCGGCGAACAAACAATCACCATCAACACGGTCGCAGCGGGCGGCAACGTCGCGCTACTGGTGGCATAACTCGTGCAGCAGGTATGCCGACTAGGGATATCGGCATAACCCAGTGCATTGATTCAGTGCAGAATTAACCCATAAGTAGTAGCGAACAGGCGCTCGTGGGCTTCAGGGAGGAAGCCCTCATCGCGTCGGCTGCCTCAAACGATTACTTTTTAAAAGCGGGGATGACATAGTTATGGACGTATTGCTCCAGCAAATCGTCAATGGTCTCGTGGTGGGCAGCGTGTATGCGCTGGTTGCTCTTGGCTACACGATGGTTTACGGTATTTTGCAGCTCATTAACTTTGCACACGGCGAGATCGTGATGATTGGCGGGCTCACCTCGCTATTCGCTGCAAAGGGACTCCTCTCCATGGGCGCACCCCCGCTTCTGGCGCTGCTGGTTGCGATTCTGGCTGCGATGATTGCCTGCGCAATTGTCGGCGTCCTGATAGAGCGCATCGCTTATCGACCACTGCGCAACGCTCCGCGATTGGCCCCGCTCATCACCGCGATCGGGGTGTCGATCCTGTTGCAACAGCTTGCCATCCTCGTGTTCGGACGTAACTATTTCTCGTTCCCAGAGCTCATTTCCAAAGCGCCGATTGTGTTCGGCCACATCACGGTAACGTTGAACGAAATCGTCATCCTGCTGACTTCGTTCGGTCTGATGGGAGCGCTCCTGTGGCTGGTGCACAACACCAAAGTCGGAACCGCCATGCGCGCCACCGCCGAGAACCAAAAGGTCGCGGGCCTCATGGGCATCGACATCAACAAAATCATCGCGATCACGTTTGCGATCGGCTCTGGTCTCGGGGCGATCGCTGGCGTGATGGTCGCTTCGAACTACGGTCAGGCGCATTACTACATGGGCTTCATGCTGGGCCTGAAAGCCTTCACCGCTGCGGTCATGGGCGGCATCGGCAACCTTTGGGGCGCGATGGTGGGCGGCCTGATTCTGGGGCTCGTTGAAAACGTCGGCCTGATCTTCGTGCGCGGCGACTACAAAGACATTTTTGCCTTTGTGGTGCTGGTGCTGGTGCTGATCTTCCGGCCGCAGGGTCTGGTCGGTGAGCGCGTGGCGGAGAGGGCCTAGATCATGGCCGGCTTGAATGGATTACTGCAAACAAAGCGCAATCAGATGATTGCGCTCGCCGTGCTTGGCGTGCTTCTGATGATCTTGCCGTTCGCGGCGGGTGCGCTCGGACAAGCGTGGGTGCGCATCCTGAACATCACGCTGCTATACGTGATGCTCGCACTGGGCCTGAACGTGGTTGTGGGCGTCGCTGGCTTGCTCGACCTGGGCTATGTCGCGTTCTACGCGGTCGGTGCCTACACATGGTCGCTTCTGGCGTCCGCGCATTTCAACCTGCATTATCCGTTCTGGGTATTGCTGCCGTTAGGCGCTTTTTTGGCTGCGCTGGCGGGTTTGCTGCTGGGTACGCCCGTATTGAAACTACGGGGCGATTACCTTGCGATTGTGACTTTGGGCTTTGGTGAAATCGTTCGTATTCTCATGAACAATTTCGACAAGGTCGGCTTGCCGTGGTCGGATGAGCGCTACAACATCACCAACGGGCCACGCGGCATCACCGGCATCGATGGCCTGAACTTTTTTGGGTTCAAGATTAGTCAGGGGCTGGAACTGTTTGGTCTGCAAATCACGAGTTTGCAGCTCTATTACTTTGTCTTTCTCGCATTCACGATCCTGTCGATCATCGGCGTATCGCGCTTGCAGCATTCGCGTATCGGTCGCGCCTGGCAAGCGTTGCGCGAAGATGAGATCGCCGCGAAGGCGATGGGCATCAACACTCGTAACGTCAAACTCGCAGCGTTTGCTTTCGGCGCGCTGACGGGCGGCCTTGCGGGCGGATTGTTCGCTTCAATGCAGGGCTTCGTCAGCCCGGAATCGTTTGGCCTGCTCGAATCGGTGATGATCCTCGCGATGGTGGTGCTGGGTGGAATGGGGCACATTCCCGGCGTCATCCTGGGCGCTGTCTTGCTGTCCGCGATGCCAGAAGTTATTCGATACGCTGCCGACGAAAACATGCAGCAGAAGATATTCGGCATCGTGCTGATCGCGCCTGAGGTGTTGAGGAATCTCATCTTCTCGCTCGCCATGATCTTGATCATGCTGTTCAAACCTGCGGGCCTGTGGCCGTCACCGGAGAAGAAATAATGGCTGACATGCTCTTCACCGCAGAAGGCGTTACCAAACGCTTTGGTGGCGTCACCGCACTCGATAAAGTGTCGATGGAAATCCCGCGCGCTTCGATCTTTGGGCTGATTGGCCCGAACGGTGCCGGAAAGACGACGTTCTTCAACACATTGACCGGGCTGTATCAGGTCGATGAAGGAAAATTTACGTTCGACGGCAAGCCGTTGAACGTCAAAGCGCCGCATGAAGTGGCGGAGGTCGGCATTGCACGAACCTTTCAGAACATCCGCCTGTTCGGCGAAATGTCGGTGCTCGAAAACGTGATGGTGGGCCGTCATGTGCGCACCAAAGCGGGCGCGTTTGGCGCAATCTTCCAGACGCCTGCAACCCGTCGCGAGGAAGCGGAAATTACGCAACGTGCGCATGAATTGCTCGACTACATCGGCCTGTCAAAACGTGCAGGCGACAAGAGCCGCACGCTCGCCTACGGTGAACAGCGGCGACTCGAAATCGCACGCGCTCTGGCCACCGATCCGAAAATGCTCGCGCTCGACGAGCCTGCGGCGGGCATGAACGCCACCGAGACCATTGCGCTGCGAGAACTGATTGAGCGCATCGCCAGAGACGGTACGACCGTGATGCTGATTGAGCACGACATGCGGCTCGTGATGAAGGTTTGCCAGCACCTCGCAGTGCTTGATTACGGTCGAAAAATTGCCGACGGAACCCCGGCAGAAATTCAGAAGGACGCTGCCGTGATCAAGGCTTACCTGGGCGGCGCGCACACAGAGGTCACCCAATGAACCCGACGCTGGACATCAAAAAACTTGAGGTCGCGTACGGCGGCATCAAGGCGATCAAGGGCATCGATTTTCACGTTAACGAAGGCGAGCTCGTCACGCTGATTGGTGCCAACGGCGCAGGCAAATCGAGCACCCTGCGCGCGCTCTCCGGCCTCATCAAGCCCGCAGGCGGCAAGGTCACGTACAAAGGTCAGGACATCACCGGTGTTCCGTCACACGCACTGGTTGGCCTGGGTATCGCGCTGTGCCCGGAGGGCCGTGGCGTTTTCGCCCGCCTGAACGTGCATGAGAACCTGCTGATGGGCGCATACGCACGCGACGACAAGGCGCAAATCCTTGCCGAAGTTGACGAGATTTACACCATGATTCCGCGCCTCAAGGAACGCACTCTGCAAATGGCCGGCACGCTCTCGGGCGGCGAGCAGCAAATGCTTGCCATTGGTCGCGCCATGCTCGCCCAGCCGAAGCTTTTGATGCTTGACGAACCGTCGATGGGGTTAGCTCCGCTGATGGTCGAAAAGATATTCGAGATCATCCGGATGATTGCCAAGCGCGGCACGACGATTTTGCTGATTGAACAAAACGCGCAGCTCGCCCTTGAGCACGCAAATCGCGGCTACGTTCTGGAGTCTGGGGAAATTACCCTGACGGGAGATGCCAAGACGTTGTTGGCGGATCCGCGCGTCAAAGCCGCTTATCTCGGTGGCTAGTTGACGCGGCGCGCATCCGTGAAAATGCGCGCCCGCTCCGGTCAGTGACCTGCCTGCTCGCTCATGAGGTTGGCCCCCGGCTCGGGGCCGCCGCCCATTCCGCCGCCCTGGCCCTTCGAACCGCCGCCGCCGCCGCGTGCGTCGTTCTTCGAAGCGCCATCCCTCCCCTTTCCTCCTGAGCCGCCTGCTGGGCGCGACGGCCCCTGTTTGATGACGGAGAGAGCGGTCGGCACCGGATCCAGATCAAGCACGCTGCGTATGAAATCGCGCAACGATCGCACCAGTTCGGCCGTCTCGGCGCTACGGCCGGCGACGAGTTCGTTCACGACGTTCGTGGCGAGACGTACGTGTTCGTCGTTACCGAGCAGGAGAATGTCCGACAACGCTCCTTCGACTGCGTCCCGTATCCGGCGGCCCCGTTCGTTGTCTGTTGTTGCATCTGGCTCGATGCCGTTTTCGGTTTGCCGAAGCTCGCGCCGATGCGTTGGATCAACGGCAAGATTGCCGGTGAAAGAGCCCCCCAGCGTTTTATAGGCGGCGATCAAGATCCGCAGCCGCTCATTGACCTGCCGATTTTCGCGCTCCCGGCGCTGCTGAATTGTCTGCATCAGGACCAGCCGGATTCCGACGCCAATGAGCGTGACCAGGCCCAGGCTCAGGAAAGTGGTAAGCACCGTGGACCATGAGCTTAAGTCGAGGTTTCGCATTCCGGGTCTCCTAAGTCGGGTTCGCCCGCACGTCGGGTCGTTTGGCAGAGGATACCGTTTGCAGCAAACAGATGGAGCGCCTGCGGTACGCGCGAACGCGCGAGTTCCGCAGAACCAGCGGCTTTGTCCCAAGCTCACTTGGGTCCCACAGCTACAAGCCGATGAAACGCTTGCGTGCGACGCTAATTTCAGATCGCTAATCACGCGATTGAACCTAATGGTGAGATGGTCCTCGACAAGCGGTCACGATGGGACTTGTTGCTTGTTTCCATGGGTGAGACGCGCCGCTTCGAAGGCCAATTGTTTAAATTGGTTCGCCGCAGCGCATGCGTTGCGCGCAGCTGAAAGCAATCGCGCGCGCATTGGGATTTGCGCCCTCGATGAGTGCGATTGATATTTGAACTTTTACCTATCGCACCATTAGGAGTAAATTACCACAGCCATAGAAAATTTTTAGATGAACCGCGCCGTGCAACCGAGTCAAACGCTGACTACCGACGAGACTGATCGACTCACAATGCTGGGTGAGCTATTGATTCTGGATAGCGGTAACGAACCCGCGTTCGACTCGATCGCTCGCATGGCGTCCGAGATTTGCGGCACTCCCATTGCTTTGATCACGTTAGTCGACAAGGAAAGACAGTGGTTCAAGGCGAACGTTGGATTGCCGGGGTTCTACGAAACACCACGCGACATTGCATTTTGTGCCCATGCGATCGAGGACGACGATATCCTTCAAGTCTCCGACGCCCGGCTGGACCCCCGTTTTGCAAACAATCCGATGGTGACAGGAGCGCCGGACATTCGCTTCTATGCCGGGGCGCCTTTGATCCTGCCGGGCGGGGAGCGGATGGGAACACTGTGCGTCATTGACCATTTGGCTCGGCAGTTAGATCAAAAACAAGCAACGCTCCTAAGATCGCTCGCCGTTATCGTAAGTCAGCTGCTCGTCATGAGACGGGATTTGGTGAATCGGGCGCTGTCGGCCGCTGCACAGCAGCGGCAAACACTCGCCCAAAGCGAGCGGTTCATGCGCCAGATTACAGATAATTTGCCTGTGGGCATTGCTTACGTTGACACGTCGCTTCGTTACCGCTTCGTGAACCAGGCGCATTGCGCGCGCTACGGCCTGACTCGATATCAAATATTGGGACGGACACGAAGTGAACTCAAGGAAATCTCGACCGACCCTCTGGTTGACGCAGGAGTCTCGGCTGTTTTGAAAGGCCAAACGCAGCACTTCGAGTTTGACGACGCATGTTCGAACGGACTGCGACGCATAGAAAGTACGCTCACACCGGACATCTTGACGAACGGTGAAGTCGCCGGCTTTTTTGCAACCTGCATCGACATAACGGAGCGTACCGCCAACGAACGTGCGCTCCGGGAATTGACTGCGATTGTCGAAAATACGTCTGACTTTGTGACACAAATAGACCGCTACGGTGTCGTGACCTACATGAACCCCGCCGCGCGCCGCGCGAGCGCAATCGCACTTGACCAGCCACTTGGCCAACTTAGGTTTGAAATTTTCAATCCTCCAGCTTCTATGCTGCTGCATTCCACGGTAATTCTGCCCGCCTTGCGAGAGCAAGGCATATGGGTAGGAGAAAACACAGTCTACGGACGAAATAGACAGGAGATACCGGTAAGCCACATGGTGATTGCGCACCGCGATTCGTTGGGTCGCATTGAACGCTACTCGACCGTTATGCGGGACATCACACTCGAAACATCCGCCAAACGGGACGCTGATATCCAAACGAACATACTCCGCTCTGTCACTGAAGCGATTCCGGAAATTGTGTCGGTGCTCGGAGCTGACTTGCGTTACCGGTTCGTCAATGGCTCTTTCGAACGCTGGATGTCCATGCCTGGTGCGGGCATTGTGGATCAGCTCATGTCCGCCGTCCTTGGAGAGGAAACGTTCGCACGCTACCTGCCGTGGCTCGAACGATGCCTTGCTGGCGAGTCGGTGGTGTTCGAGTCTGCGTTTGCGACTAGCAGCGGTGTTACCAACTTGGTGATTACCATGACTCCCGTGCTAGCGGTCGACAAACGTGTCGACAGCGTGGTGGTCGTGGCGCGGGACGTGACGCTGCAAACGCGTGAACAGGCACGACTTCGAGAGCTCAGTGAGCGTGATCCGCTCAGCGGACTACTCAATCGCGTCGGGCTCGATCAGTACGTACAGTGCGAACTTGTCGCAGATCGTGGTGGCTCACTCGCACTTCTCTATCTTGATCTTGACCATTTCAAGGCAGTGAATGATCAGCTCGGGCACGCTGCGGGCGATCAGGTACTTCTGCGATTTTCGCAGCGCTTGCGCAACGTCGTACGACCCACAGATGGCGTGGCGCGCATCGGAGGCGACGAGTTCGCAATCGTCATGGCTGGTTTGCCGAACCAGGAAGTAGCGCTTACCGTTGCACAAGAAATTCTTGTTGTCGCGTCTGAGCCATTTCAGATTCCGGGCCACCGGATCTCCCTCAGCGTAAGCATTGGCGTCGCATTTGGCGTGAAAGGAGCGGATGGTTGGACTCAACTACTGGCGCGTGCAGACGCCAACCTCTATGCCGCCAAGTCGGCGGGACGCGGATGTGTTGTCGCTGCACCTGACGTGTAGTGTCAGTTCGCAGCCAAAGAGGCTCGCAAGACGCGGCCCTAGATTCCGTCCTTAAATGCGACGCCGCAGCCGTGAGTCGAGGCAAAGCGCCCGGTTGAGTTCGGCAGCACCGCCCCAACCTCGTAACGTCCGCGTGCTACCGTTCAGCCCCGCGCCCTTTACCGACAATTCGAAGCACATGACATGACGAGTTTGCAATCACGCCTCGGCGCACTTTCCACCGAACGCATCCAGGGCATTCGTCGCGGCATTGAAAAGGAGAGCCTGCGCGCGCTGCCCACGGGCGGCCTCGCGCTGACGCCGCACCCGGCTGCGCTGGGCTCAGCGCTGACGCACCCTAAGATCACCACCGATTTCAGCGAATCTCAGGTCGAGCTGATCACCGGCACTCATGCCGACGCCGAGTCCTGTCTCGCCGAACTCACCGAGATTCACCAGTTCACCTATCGCAGCCTGCGTGAAGCGGGAGACGAGATGCTGTGGGTTTCGTCAATGCCGTGCGGGTTGCCGACGGACGAGACGATTCCACTCGCGCGCTTTGGGTCGTCGAACGTGGGGCGTGCGAAGAGCGTGTACCGCATGGGGCTCGGCCATCGCTACGGGCGGCGCATGCAGACGATCTCGGGCATTCATTACAACTGGTCGCTGCCGGGGGTGACGAGCGAGGAATACTTTTCGCTGATCCGCAATTTTCGGCGTCATGCGTTTTTGCTGATGACGCTGTTCGGAGCGTCGCCCGCGGTTTGCTCTTCGTTCGTCGAGGGCCGCCAGCACGACCTGCAAACGCTCGCTGAGTTCACGCGGTACATGCCACATGGCACCTCATTACGCATGGGGCGGCTCGGTTACCAGAGCGATGCGCAGTCGTCGCTCGCCGTGAGCTACAACAGCCTCGAGGGCTATGGCGTGTCGCTGCAGGATGCGTTGACGCGCAGCTATCCGGCGTACGAAGCCATTGGCATCAAAAATCCCGGCGGCGATTACAACCAGCTCGCGACCACGCTGTTGCAGATAGAGAATGAGTTTTACGGCACGATCCGGCCGAAGCGTGTAATCCATCCCGGCGAGCGTCCGCTGCATGCGCTGCGTGAGCGCGGCGTCGAATATGTAGAAGTTCGGCTGATGGATCTGGATCCGTTTGTGCCCGTCGGTATCACGGCGGCGACCACGCGATTCATCGATGTGTTCCTGCTGCATTGTCTGATGAGCGACAGCCCACCCGACTCGCCACAGGAGATCGCCGCGCTCGCGCGTAACCAGCACAAGACGGCTGCGCGCGGGCGGGAGCCGGGGCTGATGCTGGAGCGAGACGGCGCGGACGTTTCGCTCATGGATTGGGGACTTGAGGTGATCGGGCAGTGCGCGCCAATTGCTGCGGCGATGGATGCTGCCCTAGGCGGCACGCTGTACGCCGACGCCGTCGCGGCTGCGCTGCAATCGTTGCAACACCCGGACACGCTGCCGTCCGCTCGCGTGCTCGCCGCGATGGCCAGTGATTTCAACAATTCATTCGTCGGTTTCGTGCGCGCGCAATCGACCAAAACGCAAGCTAACTTGCTCGGGTTGCCGTTCACTGCCGAGCAGCAGGCGCGGTTTGAGGCGATGACGAAAGACTCCATCGCCGAACAAAAGCGCATCGAAGCGTCCGACAGCATGCTTTTCGAGACGTATCGCCTGAACTACGTGTCGCCGAAGCGGCTCGGCGTGTAGGCGTGGAACGACGACACTGGTTAAATCACTGCATCAATTCACCGGACAGTTTATGGAACGCCGCCCCCTATTTCACGCCAATCTAAACGTCTCCGTCATGTGCCTCGGCACCATGACCTGGGGTGAGCAAAACACCGAGGCCGAAGCCCATGCACAGCTCGACTGGGCGATGCAGCACGGCATCAATTTTGTCGACACCGCCGAGATGTATCCGGTGCCGCCGCGCGCCGAAACCGGGCTGCGGACCGAGATCATTCTGGGCAACTGGCTGGGTCGTCCCGGTAATCGTGAAAAGGTCGTGCTCGCCAGCAAAATCGCGGGGCCGGGCCGTCGGGACTGGATCAGAAACGGCGCGACGTCGCTGACCAAAGCAAACATCATCGACGCCTGCGAAGGCTCGCTCAAGCGCCTCCAGACGGATCACATCGATCTGTATCAAATCCACTGGCCCGATCGCAACGTCGCCGCGTTTGGCTCGTGGCAATTCGACAGCAGCAAAGAGCGCGAAACCGTGCCGATCATCGAGCAGGTTGAGGCGATGCACACGCTGATCAAGGCCGGCAAGATTCGCGGTTATGGTCTGTCGAACGAGTCAGCGTGGGGCACGACCATGTTCTGCCGCGCAGCCGACCAGTTGGGCGCGCCAAAGCCAGCGTCGATTCAGAACACGTACAGCATGTTGAACCGCAGTTTCGAGGGCGACCTTGCCGAGGTGAGCTATCGTGAACAGGTGCCGCTGTTGGCTTACAGCCCGCTCGGCATGGGGGCGCTAACCGGTAAATATTCGAAGGGTGCGATGCCCACGGGCTCACGCTTTCAGACGTTCCCGGATTTTTTTGGCCGCTTCCGTCGACCGCTCGCTTTGGTCGCGGCGGACGAATATGCAGTGCTCGCCAAAAAATACGGCATGAGTCTGCTCGATCTTTCGCTCGCATTCGCCGTGAACAAATGGTTCGTCGGCAGTGTGATCCTCGGAGCAACCAGCGTGCCGCAGTTGCAGCAATGCTTCAATGCCCATCATACGAAACTGCCGCCGGAAATCTATCCGGAGATTGAAGCGATCAGCAATCGCTATTTGCATCCACAGGCGTAGTTCATTTGTATCAGCTTTTTTCTGAAACGACGTCTGCATTGGGGCTAAAGTCGATTTTTTGGCGTTTGTTGACTATTAGCGAAAATGCGTCTAATCCCCAATGCAGTCGGCTTTGCAGCGTAAAGCTGTCTTGCCTTAAGCATCGAAAGAAGAGGCCAGAATGTCACACATCGGCACACTCGCCGCTCTGTGGAAACTGCCTGAACTGCCTGAAGCCACGCTGCGCTGTGCGATCCTGACCGGCGCGGAGCCGGTTCTGCCTTCCTCTTTTGCGGTCG
>JAYWHV010000207.1:0-11263 GCA_043777615.1 Burkholderiales bacterium
GTAGGAACGGGAAGTCCATTAGCAACGACAGTAAATGTGTTGGCCTGCGTTGGAACGAATGTGACGCTGTTGGCACTTGTAATTGCCGGCGCACGAGTGGTACCAATGGTCACAGTTGCCGGTGCCGAGTCGAGCGACCCATCGTTTGCCTTGAAGGTAAAGCTATCACTTGCAGCGGCGTTGGCGTTGGGGGTGTACGTTAAATTTGGCGCCGTACCGCTCAGCACGCCCTCTGTCGGTTGCGTCACCACTGAGAAAGTAAGCGGGGACGACTCGTAGTCAGAGCCGGTCAATGTGATCAAAAGCGGCTGACCTACGATAGAAGTCAGTCTTTGCGCATTGGCCGCTGGCGGAGCATTGAGCGTCGTATCAATGCGGAAGTAAACGTTACCGCCGTCAACCGTGCTGTAGACATTTGTGATGTCGGTGCCCACCGGCGCATCACCTGAGGGATCCGTTGCGACAGGGACGATACCGCTCCAGTCGCCGATAAAACCATCGCGAACGATGGCAGCGATCAGCTGGCCCGACATCGAAATCGCAAATGCTGCAACGACGACTAACTGCAAACCATGCCATCCGCGACGACGGGCGTACCAAACGGAAAGCGCCAGAAGCAAAGCGGTGAGCGCGAGCGACAGTTTGGCCATCGTCGGCACTACGACCAGAGGCGGACCATCCACCAATATTGGCCCAGCGCCATTGACCGTCAGCGCATCGGCTCCAGACAGTCCGTCCGATCCCAGCGTAGTGACGCCGATGCGCATCTTTTGCCCCGTGGCCGGCAGAAATGAGTTCGGAATGTAGGTTTCAACAGCCGTGGCGCCATTGGTACCGTTGCCGCGCGCCAGAGGTGTGGACGACGCATCGATGACGACCGGTGCACCAAGGCTACCGCCGGAGCAGGACTGCATCGTGATCGAACGGATCCGGTAGCCCGCAGTCTCGGTCAGGACTGTCGTATTGAGGACTCGATCGACGCCTGCGAATGCGCCATTGGCGGTGCTGACAGAACAACCCGTGCCAGCGTTGTTGTCGGCATCAATCAGCGTGTTAACCGTCAGGGTGGCGCCAAACGCCACCGAGGCGACCATTGCAGTCGAGGCGACGACTGCCACGGATACCAAGCGCGCCAATGTTTTCCATCTGGCGGTAACGGCCAATTGGCCGATATCTAAGTACTCGATGCTCCCGCTACGCACCGCCTTCGCGGCATCGCCAATACGGACAAATACGCCTGATTTCATGCAATCCCCCGACCCATTTTTTTGCGGCGAGGAACCTGAAAAAACAATGACTCGGTTCGCATCGCAATGTCATATGTTTTGTATAACTAGACAAAACAGCAGGATTGATCTTATGCTGAGTTCGGAATGCGCGCAAGCACATTTCGATTTCATAGACACAAAATGCCGGTGCATCTTTTCCTTGTTCGGTGTCGTTTCTAGCTAGTTGTGAGCGCTGAATGTCGTGGTCTGATTTCGGCAAAACTTTTTGTTGGTTGCAGTAAAGCATTTACCCGAGTGAAGCATCGTCAAGTAATTCCATCGTCATAAATTGATTTATTCAGTGCGCCAGACGTGGCGCAAGGAGTGCCCCGTGAAACTTGCCTTAAACGTATTAACTGTCGCAATTAATGTCTTTCGCAAGCACTGGACGTACGCGACTGAGCGTCGTCGACTGGCGCGGGGCGTCGGGTTCAGCATGTCGTTAGCCGTTGGCATCTGCGGTGCCCAGTTGGCACCGCCAACTTCCGTTCCCACTTCCACCAACGCACCCGTGGCGATTCCGGGTGTCTGCTCGATGCCGCTTTCGGCGAGCAACATGCAGGGCGTGGCGAACTTCATCTGGGCGGGCTGTCCTCAGCTGCTTAATTGGCCGCACGACGCTGCGCCGCGCATGACCGGACCACTGCCTTCGGGAACGAAATCTGTACACGGCTATGTGCTCAATTATTACGCACCCTCCGTGCATGCATGGTTAAAGGCAGGACAACCGCCCAACACCATTCCCGACGGGGCGGCGATCATAAAGCAGATGTACAAGGACAACGGCGGCGTGATCGGGGAAGTTAGCGGCTGGGCGCTGATCGTCAAGCAAAAGAGCGCGTCGTTTGATGGCTGGTACTGGGGCTATGCCGACCCGACGAAACCGAACGGTGGCGACGGCGCATTCGGTGGTCAGTTCTACGATCCTAACTGCGTCGGATGCCACGGCTCGGCCAACACGCGTGAGCTGACGTTTGCCTCGTTGACCAACATCGCAACCACGTTTGGCGGCACCGCGATGCCGGCAGCGAATGGGCTCATGGGAGGATCGTTACATGCCAAACTCGGCAAGCTTTCTCTTGGCACGCCGCCCGCTGCCATGCCAGCGAAAGCAACGATTCCTCCAGCGCTTGGCTCGTACAACATTCCCTCGCAAGCGGAGAGCAAGGTGATCGTCGGGCCGCAAGGGCCAACTGGGTTCGTAACCTCGGACGTGTGCGCGGGTTGTCACGACGGCAGCAACCTCGCGTTCGGCGTGCAGGCGCACATGACGTGGCCGCAAAATTTGCCGCCGTCAAAGTTTCAGACCACACCCCTTAAGAACTTCTCACCGTTCGGTGAATGGGGCGCATCGATGATGGGACTTGCGGGCCGCGACCCGGTATTCCAGGCGCAGCGCGAATCGGAAACGATTCTTTATCCATCCGTCAGAGACGAGATCGATAACGCGTGCTACACCTGCCACGGCGTCATGGGCAAACGGCAGTTGAGTACCGACAAACCGGGCGCGCTGTTCACCCATCAAAACTTCCTCGCGAGCACCGGGCCAGATGCGAAATACGGCGGCCTGGCACGCGACGGCATCTCTTGCCTCGCCTGTCATCGCATGACACCGGAGGGTCTCGGCACGCAGGCAAGCTTCACCGGACAATTCAAAGTCACCGATCCGAAAACGGTGTTCGGGCCTTACCAAAAAGTGGTGGAATACCCGATGCAAAATTCGGTAGGTTTGACACCAAAGCATGGCGACGCGATTTCCGATCCCGCCATGTGTGGTTCATGTCATGTGGTCGAAACACCGATTCTTGATGCAAAGAAAACCTACAACCAAAAGTCCTTCGAAGCGCAACGCAAATCGCACGAGCAAACGACTTATCTCGAATGGTTGAACAGCAGCTTTCAGACCAAGGCGCCCATTCGGCCGAACGCCACGCCGCAGACCTGCCAGCAATGTCATATGCCGCGCACGATGGATGGCGCGCCGATCACGACGAAGATCGCGAACATTGAGGACGAGACCTATGTCGACGCCGAAGGAAAAGTGTTCGCCAACACGGCTCCCGTGAAGGACATCACGATGACGCCGCGCAGCGAGTACGGACGTCACACCTTCGTCGGGGCGAACGTGTTTGTGCTCGAAATGTTCAAGCAATTTGGCGGGCTGCTTGGCCTCACACAAGGTGACCCGAACTACGACACGTCCACGTTCAAGTTTGTGCCACGGCTTGATTTGGCGATCACCGAGACCACGCAACAGGTGCAGAGTAAGACCGCGTCGATCGCAATTCGCGGCCAGCGCCGCAGCTCAATCGGGCTTGAAGTCGACGTGCAAGTGTTCAACAAAACGGGACACAAATTTCCTTCGGGTGTGGGCTTCCGCCGTGCCTACATCGAGTTCACCGCGAGCGACGCTGCCGGCAAAGTGCTGTGGTCATCGGGCCGCAGCACCGATCGTGGCGTATTGATTGACGACAACGGGCAACCACTTGCCACCGAATTCAGCAAAACCGCCTGGCAACCGCATTGGCGCGCAATCAACAGTAGCAAGCGTGTGCAGATTTACGAGGTGCGCACGCAGGATTTGCAGGGCCTATTAACCACGAGTTTCCTTGCCCTCGCGAAACCAGTGAAAGACAATCGCCTGACGCCCACAGGCTGGTCGAGTATCGGGCCGTATGCCTCCTGGACCGCGCCGGTCGCAGTAAACGCGACACAAAGTCCCGGCTACTTCAACGGCACCGGCAGCGATCTCGTGACGTATGTGATCCCGCCAGCGATAGCCGCAAACGTAAACAATGTCCGCGCCGTGCTCAACTACCAATCGATCCCGCCGTACTACCTGCAGGATCGTTTCACCATCGGCAACGGCGCCCCGGCGACGGAGCAGTTGCGCGCACTGACGCAATTGGTCGACTACAGCAACACCGCGGCGAAAGGATGGAAATTGCCAGTGGCAACGGCTGCGAGTGTGGTTCGATAGTCTGCCCTTCGAACGCCAAGTGCGCGAAGCTTGAGTCTGCTTCAACAATCGTCATCGACCATCAGCTTTTCTCTGAACGCGATGTTAAATATGGGCTATATGCCTACTTTTGCAAAAGTCGACTTCGGCAAATAATCGCTTTCAGCCCATATGCAATCGGAAATACACGTAAAAGCTGCCTAGATAATGACGCTCACGATGCCCGCCATAGCCAGCGTCGCCAGAAGCGCCAACACGCATTGCCTGAACACTGTTTCGTTCACGCTTTTGAAGCCGCGCGTACCGACCGCGATTCCAAGCAGGAGCGGCACTGCGAGCCACGCAGCGCGATAAAAAGTTTCGGTCGTCACCACGCCATGCCAAACGCCCCACGGTAGCGAATACAACGCGCTACCAAAGAACAAAACGATTAGCGTAGCGCGCAGATTTTTGGCTGGAAGTGACGCCGCAAAAAGCATTGTTGACGCGACCATCCCACCCAGCGAGGTTGAGCCGGCAAAGAAGCCGGCAGCGATTCCCGTCCCAAACCGCAGCGGCAAACCGTCCGGCAATTTCGGTCTCCGGTTGAGCAACAAGCAAACGCTCGCCACCAACAAAACCAAGCAGCCGATTACACGCAAGGCAGCCGCAGGCATGTAAGCGAGTGCGGCTACGCCAAGGGGAATTGAGATCACGTAAGCCGCGCCCATCGGCGTCAACCACTTCCAGTTCACGTCGCGCCACACGGTGGGAATCAGCGCGATGCTCGCCACGACCTCCATCACTTGCGCGGTAGGGATGATGAGCTTTGGCGAGACGACAAATGCGGCACTCGCCACTAACACTGCCGACAGTCCAAACCCCGAGAAACCGCGAATCAGCCCAGCAAGAAAAGCGCATCCGGCGAGGATAGCGATGTGTTCGGGCGGCGCAGGGAGAGTCATGACAGGAACCATACCTGAGCTTGCGCCCTCGCCCAGCGGTTTCGTCCACTTGTCGCCGTCGGCCGCATCGAGCTCGGTATCGGAAGGCGATACCGGCTGAATGCCCCGATGCAACCCGTTGCGTGGACATCGCTTTGCGTGCCGAGCAGTGAAATAGTTCATCCCATCAGCGCAGTTGTGCTGAAAAAGAAGGGATTTCAAATGCACATGATCGTTCACCGTGACACCACCGCCTGGCGCTTTCAGGTCTGGGCTTCTTTCGCCGCCGCAACATTTCTCTGCGCGACAGGCCTCTATTTTTTACCCGGCCAAGACATTGATCGCGCGTTTATGGTGATGGGCTATTTGTTCTGCCTCTCCGCCACGTTTGTGCTCTCAAAATTTGTTCGCGACAACCACACTGCCAAGGTCGATACACCAATGTGGCGCTGGGTCGTGTTCGGTGCATTCGGCTTCGCCATGGTGCTCACCGGCTGGGGCCTGTTGCGCATGGGGATCAACGAAACGTACAAGGCGTTTCTGTTCGTCAGTTGGCTCTTCCTGATGACGTCGACATTCACGCTCGCGAAAGCAATTCGTGATGCGCATGATGCCAACACGCTGGAAGCACGGCTGAATGCGCGAGGCTCTTTCGCCACAGTCAGGCATGAGTCGACAAGCGTTGCTGCGCCCGGCTCCCATTAATTCAACTGTCAGTAAATTCTCAAAGGAAACACCATGAATACGATCTACCGAAACTTTTGCCTCACGTTAACCGCGGTTTCAATCGCACTGAGCGCGGGTTCATACAGCACGCCAAGCGTCGCGCACAACGGCGACGGTCTTTCAGCGATCAGCGCGCTCTCGGCGCTTCCTGTTGCCTCCGTTCTGGTTGCGGGCGGCGCGGTGGGAACCTCGGCGGCCGGTGCGAGCGTCGCCGCTGTGGCGCTGCCGGTTGCGCTTGCGGCTAGCGGCACAGTGCTCGTTGTGAAAAGCGTAGAAGTCAGCGCGCGCGGCACCATCTGCGTGCTGGAGCGCGCCTCCGACGGCGCAGTTGCAACCGTAGAAATCGCCGGACGCATGGCCGACCGGATGATGCTCCGGACTGGGCAAGCGGTACAGATCAGTGTCATTGGCGCAGGCGCAGTACTCTCGCTGGCGGGTGCTGCGGTTGCGTTTGTGCCCAACGAACTCGGTCGGGCGCTCCTGCATAACGAGCGCATCGGCAACTGAGGACTGATTTCATGAATTCATTGCTAATTCGCCTGTTGAAACTTGCCGCCGCTACGGTTGCCGCAATGCTGATCGTGCATCCGGCACACGCGGGGCGTTCCTGCGAGAACAAACCACCCGACGCAACACGTATCGCGCAGGGGCTGACGCTCGCTGAGCGTACGAACTCGGCACTCAACGCGAGCGGCGCTGACGTTGTGTTGCTCGCCCGCGCGGGTCAGGACTTGAGTAAGTACGGACTCAACTATTCGCATCTCGGCTGGGCTTACCGGTCGTCGTCGGGACAGTGGCTGGTCGTTCACAAATTGAATACTTGCGGCACCGCAGAGGCATCAATCTATCGGCAGGGACTGGGCGAGTTTTTTCTTGATGACCCGTATCGCTTTGAAACAGCGTGGGTCGTGCCGACAGCGGAAGTTCAGGGGCGCTTGAGTGCACTGCTAAAGGATGATCGCCGCGTGGTCACTCTGCATGCGAGGCCTTACAGCATCGTTAGCTACGCATGGGCAACGAAATATCAGCAGTCCAATCAATGGGCACTGGAAACGCTGGCGGCCGCGATGGAGCCGGACGTTAGCACGCGAGAGCAGGCGCAAGCGTGGCTCAAGTACAAAGGCTACTTGCCAACAACACTAAAAATTGACCTGCTCACCCGGCTTGGTGGACGCATGAGCGCTGCAAATGTAGCCTTCGATGACCATCCAAACGACAAACGTTTTTCGGATCGGATTGAAACAGTGACTGTGGACTCGATGTTCGCCTGGCTCACCAGGGCGAGGCTTGGCGGCTCACCCTTGATACTGCGTCTCTAGTTTGGCGAGCTCACGCGATAAACTGCGGCTCTTAAGTTTTACTCGAGCAGGATTATGAATCGCCTCATCAAAGTTTTCACCGCGTTAATTCTGGCGGGCACCGCGAGCCTTGCGATGGCGCAGGACAAGGTGGTCTATCACATAGACCAGGCCGCCACACAGGGGCTCAAAGGCCTGCGCAATATTCGCAACCACCTCGACACCGCGCCCGATACAAAAATCATCGTGGTCACGCATGCAGAGGGCGTTGACATGCTGATGGAAGGCGCGAAGGAAGAGAAGAGCAAGACCGAATACGCACCGCTCGTCTCCGCACTCAAGGCGCGCGGTGTGCGCTTCGAGATTTGCGAAATCACACTCAAGAATCGCAATCTCAAGAAAGACCAGTTCGTGCTTGATGCGGATTACACGCCCTCCGGCGTGGTTCGCATTGCACAGTTGCAGGCGCGGGAAAACTACGCGTACATCAAGCCGTAGTGTTTTCGTCTGCGTTCGCTCTTCGCTTTATCAGCACCCAGAAGAGCCGCGCCTGAGAAAGCAGTCACGGGCGTGCGAGGTGTCGTGGCCTCTACTACGAACTCTGATAACGCGACGATCACCCTCTACTCGCAAGGCGAGCTAGGCAAAAGCATGCAAGGCATTCACCTAACCGCTGACCTCTTCGAATGCGCGTGCCCGATCAACCTCCTCACCGATCGCGGCGCTCTGCAGGAGACTTGCATTCGCCTCGTAAGGCTTGCTGGTCTGACTGTCGTTGGCGACGACTTCCACCAGTTCTCAGATACTTCAGGGGACGCAAGTGGCGTCACAGGTCTCGTACTGCTGGCCGAATCACATCTTGCAGTTCATACGTGGCCAGAGCTGAACGCTGTCACGCTGGACGTATACGTCTGCAATTTCCGTGAGGACAACACAAGCAAGGCGAAGGCATTGGCTGACTCTTTGGTCAACGTATTCCAGCCCGAGCGCGCCAACCGCAACAGTCTTCAACGCGGCTCGCCCGGTGCGCCCGATTCGCCAGATCGTAACCACTTAGCGCTGGAATGGTTAACACCAGACGTCGTCCACGGGTTTGCCCGTCGGTGTCCGTCTGCCGTCACGCAGACGCTAATCCAGCGCCTCGAATGGCACGACACGCGAGCGCTCGGCAAAGTGTTTTCACTCGATGACGCCTTCATGGCGAGCGAAGGCGACGAGTTCATTTATCACGAGTGCATGGTGCATGTGCCCGCGCTCACGAACGGCGCGCCGCAATCAGCATTTGTGATGGGTGGCGGCGATGGTTGTTCCGCGCGAGAACTGCTTCGCTACGCCGGGATCAAGCGCATCGTGGTGGCCGAGCTTGATGCAGCCGTCGTCGCAAGTTGTCGGCAACACTTCGCAGAAGTTAATGACGGAGCACTCGATGATCCTCGCGTCGATGTCCGCATTGGCGATGCACTCGCAACCCTGCGCGCCAGCGACGAGCGGTACGACCTGATTGTGATGGACCTCACTGATCCGGGTGACGACCAAAGCAGTCCGGCCAATGCGCTGTATAGCCCTGAGACCTATGCCCTCATTCGTTCGCGGCTTTCGCCGCGCGGACTTGTGACGTTGCACATTGGCAGCGCGTTCTACCATCCAGAGCGTTTTCGTCGCACGCTGCTTGAGCTGCGCAACGTGTTCCCCGAGGTAGCGCCCTACAAAGCATTTATGCCGCTGTACGGAACCGAATGGGGTATGGCGTGCGCATCAGTGCTCGGCAATCCATCACGAATGAGCGCGGTCGACGTTGAGGCGCAACTAACCCACCATGGCATTGAAGGATTGCGTTTCTACACGCCACGTGTTCACGCGAGCCTCTTCGCGTGGCCGGCGTATGCGGAAAAGCTGGGCGCATAGACCGGCTAGGGTGCCAGCGTCAAACCACACGTCCCCGCGAGGTGCGTTCGAATATCGGCCCACGTCGCACGCGTCGCACACGGCGATACCGCGCCAATGGTGACTGTGCTCCCGTTCAAGCCCAACAGGGCGCGTAGCAGCAACACGCCATCAGTCGCGGCATCGACGCTGGAATCACCATCAATGTCCATGCGTTGCAAGTTGAGGTGCGTTGCAATGTTCGCCGCCAGCGTGCGGCCCGGCGAAGCGCCTATCGCGCCCTGCGTCGCTGCAGCCCCAGTCATGCCTAGCATCCAGCGCAGCGCGAGAATACCGTCGGTGGTTGCCTTGACGCTCGAGTTAGCGTCTGCATCAAGATCGCAGCTTGAGGGCTGTCGTCCCGCGAAGGCAACGTTTGCGAGATTCGCAGTGACAGAGGACAACGATAACGCCGGGCTAAAAATCGTGTTCACCAATCGCGGATAGATGCGTCCCGTAAAACCATACGGAACGGCGCAACTGAAGAGTCCGCTATTGTCGCTATTGCCGCATGTCACGTTGGCCACGCCACTGGCCGTGCAGAAGCTGACTCCCGCCAGCGGACCACCCGGCCCGTTCACCACGCCGGAAATCGTCATCGGCCCGACTGCGGCCTGTCCCGAGTTGGCGCTGACTTGCAACGATGAAACATCAACTGCCTCGTAGTCGCTGCCGACGATGATGTCGAGTTGATGCAGCACATCGTTGTCCCAACGATCATCGGGAGCGCCCGAGATGTACCACGCGCTTCCATTGTCAGCGAGCATCATTCCGTACTTTTTAAGAGCACGAATGATGGTGAGTGCGTGCGGCGAAAATGGCAGTGTTTTGACCTCGGGATAGTCGGCCCGCAAACGAAAACGCTGACCCATTGGCGGATATTGAGACCCAGTCAACGATGAGGCCTGATGCCGCGCAGGCCAGACATAGGTGTTTCTTGTTTGCGGTACGGTGAAGCGCAGCGCATGCGTGATCTCCCCGGAGTTCACTTCGTCGTAGCGAAGCAAGCCTGGCAAAATCGGCAAACCAGCGGCATCAGCCGACGTCCACGTGTCCGGGCGCAGCGCATGTGAGTTGAGATCAAACACCGAACCACTGTCGCCCTGCCAGACGTTCGGCGACACCTGAAACGCGCGATACACCTCGTAGAGTTTGCAAGCGGTTGTGTCGAGCACCAGTGCGTGACGATCACCGTCGGGAAAGGCTGCACCGCCCTCAATCGGAACGTTGGACGGTATCGGATACGGCCCCGGATCGCTCTCGTCAACGTAGCCAAACGTGATCGGGACTTTCGGCTGCGATGCGTTGACGGTGACAAACGGAATTCCAATCGGGCGGCTCTGATGCAACCCCGAACCAAAGTCCATGTGTGTACGTGCCGTTGCTCCAATCGTTGCAACAAACGTCGCTGAACTGGCGTGCAAAGGCAGTGTATTTACCGGGACATTCCAGATGTTGTTTGCCGGAAAGATCGGACAGCCGCCGATGGAGGGTCCAGCTTGCGCCGCAGCAGCAAGAACTCCGGTTGCGACGAGCGCCGCACTACGCGCAAGCATGCGCGCGCGTCCAGTATCAGAAAGTCGTAGGCAGAACATGCCGACAGCATATCCCTACATCGAGCCTCTGTGGCGATATTGCGGCGGCCCAGGTCACCGCTAAGGCAGGCCGCACCCAATGAGGTCTCAGCCGTTGTGATAGCGCAGGGCACTTGCGCTCAACCATGTCACCAGCCGTAGAAGCGCGACCAGGTTTCCGAACCGCCCGCGCCGACCGCAACATATTCCGGGAACTGCGCTGCGGTGGCGCACGCATGATTCGGCAATATTCGCAACACGGTGCCTACTGGAAAACGCTTTGCAATGTCGCCATCTACTCCAAGCGTGCGCGACAAAATCCCGTGCTCCTGGTTGGCGCTCGTGAGTGTGTAACCGTCGATAACCCGACCTTCCGCATCGCACACCTGGCCGTAGCCATAGTCACGCGTTTGCTTCTGTGTTCCGCGATCACGACTCATGGCCATCCAGCCCGCGTCGACGAGTGCCCAGCCCTTTTCTCTCTGATGCCCAATCACGGTGGTCAACACCGAGAGCGCGACATCCTCCGTACCTGCCACACCTACATTCACCATTACAAGATCATGAAAAACGTAAACGCCAGCGCGCACTT
>JAYWHV010000208.1:0-11205 GCA_043777615.1 Burkholderiales bacterium
CGCCACGATCCTCGATTCCGCTGTAGCTGCATCAAGGCTACGCAATAGCAGGAAACACGTGCAGAATGCGCTTGAAGTTTTGCCGCACCTGAGCCATGCTGAAGTACATACTCATCGGAATCGTCGCGCTGACAGGCTGGTTGAGCTATCAGCGCTATCACGCGCCAAAGCCGGTTGTCGAACTGGTCGAAACCAGGCCAGAAGTTCGGGTAGTTACGCCACCTAGTTGGTACGGCCATCCCCCGGGGAGTCAGACATTGGCGTCGCCGAGTGTGCAATCGCCCGCCGTGACGAACGTACAGCCGAAGTTCGTTTGCGATGGTCGGACATATTGTTCGCAGATGACATCGTGCGATGAAGCGAAATTCTTCCTCGCCAATTGCCCCGGCGCGAAAATGGACAACCACGGCAGGGGCAACGGCATTCCGTGTGAGCGTCAGTGGTGCAAATGATGGCGTAACCTCGATGCAGCTTGCGGAATCGAGGAGATTCTTGCCACGATCCTCGATTCCGCTGTAGCTGCATCGACGCTACGCTGGCTACATCGCTGACCGAGGCCTAGGCACTTTGGATGGTTGCCATGATGCGATCCGACAGGCGGCCTTCGCGCGCTGCAATCAGATCAACGAGGGCGAACACCTGCGCGCTGTCCAAAAGCACTGCCTCACGTGGCGCAATTCCGCCGAAGTGACCAAACTCGCTCCAAGGCGATGCGTCCGATTCGAGAACCTTGTAGACAATGTCCTCTGAGGTAATCGTGCCCTTGATGCACGCAACTCCGGGAATCAAATGATCCTTGTCGTCAAACCGCGCAACCGCCAAATGAAATACGTTTGCGTGTCCGTCGGCCCATCGGTACCAGAACGCTGCCAGCGATCGCGACTCCGACATGAGCCAGCCTTGTCCCCAATAACATGGACGCTGACAGCACACGCAGGGTTCGGATTCCTCCTCGCCCACAGGCTCCACGACAATCGGGAGCTCTCGCATTTGCGCTATCCCCGCCGCGCCATAAACAAAAGCTTCGTAAACAACTCCGTATCCTGCTCATTCTTGAGCACCGCGCCATACAGCGGTGCCAACACCTTCCGCTGATCTTTCTCTCGCAGAACCGCCGGATCAACGTCCTCGGCGAGCAGCAATTTAATCCAGTCAATCAGCTCTGAAGTGGACGGCTTTTTCTTGAGCCCCGGCATTTCGCGCAGATCGAAGAAGGCTTCGAGCGCCGCGCTGACAAGGTCTTTTTTAATGTCGGGATAATGCACGTCAACGATCTGTTTCATCGTCTCTTTGCTTGGGAACTTGATGTAGTGGAAGAAGCAGCGGCGCAGGAACGCGTCGGGCAGGTCTTTTTCGTTGTTGCTGGTGATGATGAACAGCGGGCGGTGTTTGGCGGTGATAGTGCTGTGTGTTTCGTAGACGTCGAAACTCATGCGGTCGAGCTCGCGCAAAAGGTCGTTCGGGAATTCAATGTCGGCCTTGTCGATTTCGTCGATCAGCACGACGGTCGGCACATCACTCTCGAACGCTTCCCACAGCACGCCATGCTTGATGTAGTTGGCAATGTCCTTGACCTTTTCTTCGCCAAGCTGCGAATCGCGTAGGCGGCTCACGGCGTCGTATTCGTACAGGCCCTGCTGCGCTTTCGTCGTGCTCTTGATGTGCCATTGCAAAAGCGGCCAGCCGAGCGCGGCGGCGACTTCTTCGGCGAGCATGGTCTTGCCGGTGCCCGGCTCGCCTTTGATCAGGAGCGGGCGCTTGAGCGTGATGGCGGCATTGACGGCAAGAAGAAGGTCTGGGGTCGTAATGTAGGACTGGGTGCCCTGGAATTTGACGGTCACAGCGGTGGTCTCGAATAAGGTTGCAGAATACAGTTGCACAGAGGCCCGCGCCAATCCCCGAGCGGCTTGCGACCGATCAAGGCAGACGGACGTTGAAGCTCGTATGATACGGCGCATGACTACGATCCCTACCCCCCTCGCCGACCTCCGCAAAGACTACAAGCTCGCCTCGCTGGGCAAGCGCGATCTGGCCGCGGATCCGTTCACCCAATTTGGTCAGTGGATGAACGACGCGATCAAGGCGGAGCTGCCGGAGCCGACGGCGATGAATCTGGCGACCGTAGGCACTAACGGGCGACCCTCAGCGCGCATCGTTTTGCTCAAGAGTTTCGACGAAAACGGCTTTGTTTTTTTCACCAATTACGAGAGCCGCAAAGGGCATGAGCTGGCCGAGGCGCAGTGGGCGGCGCTGACCTTTCACTGGGTGGAGCTTGAGCGTCAGGTTCGCATCGAGGGTCACGTGGTGAAAGTGGACGACGCGATTTCCGATGAATATTTCAATTCGCGTCCGCTCTTGTCACGCATTGGCGCGCACGCGTCGCCGCAAAGCGAAAAGATCGACAGCCGCGAAGCGCTGGAGGCGCGCTTTGCCGAAGCGCAATCCCGGCTGGGCGACAACCCGCCGCGTCCTGCGCATTGGGGCGGCTATGTGATCGTCCCGGAGATGGTGGAGTTTTGGCAGGGGCGTCGCTCGCGCCTGCATGATCGCCTGGTGTTTCAGCGGCAGTTCGGCGGCTGGCACATTGAGCGGCTCGCACCGTAATGGCCGCTGGCGCTGTGGGCTCGCTGTAGCCCGTTGAATCAGGTGATCGAAAAAGCCTGCGCCTGCGTGGTGCAGCGCGGCAGAGTACTGGTGTTTCGTCACCCGCACACCATTGCGGGCGTGCAATTGCCCAAGGGAACGATTGAACCCGGTGAGGCGCCTGTGGCCGCGGTGATGCGTGAGCTCGCGGAGGAGTCCGGGCTCATGTTGTCAGCGACGCCGAAGCTCATCGCCGAGATGAAATTTACGGGTTCACCGAACAAGGCGTTTCCCGAGCGGCCTCCGACGCAGCAGCGCTGGTTCATCTTTCGCTTTGACGCCGTTGAGACGCTGCCCGAGCACTGGTCACACACCGCCACTGGCAGCCCCGAAGAAGATGGGCTGATCTTCGACTATTTCTGGCATCCGATGGCGACCGATTTCTCCCATGCTCACCCGCATTCGGATCGTCGATTTGCCACGGTGATTGACGGGTTGCTGAAGCGCACGTGAACTGCCGCCCAGGCTGCGGCGCGTGCTGCATTGCGCCGTCGATCTCATCTCCCATTCCGGGGATGCCGACGGGCAAACCGGCAGGCGTGCGATGCGCGCAGCTGGATGAAGGCAACCGCTGCATGATCTTCGGCGACCCTCGACGGCCCGCCGTTTGCGGTAGTTTGCGGGCGTCGGTCGAGATGTGTGGAATTGACGAAAACGTCTCGGCGACGCACATTCACGCGATGAAATATTTGACCGTGCTGGAAGCGCAAACGAAGTAACAGCTTTTTGCTGAAATGCCCACTGCATTGGGGCTATAAGTGCTTAATTGCGCTTATCAACTATTTGCTTATTCGGCTGGCACCCCAAGTGTAAGCTGCCTTACAGCGAAAAGCTGACTCTTCACAAGCAAACCCTCGCCGTCCGTTTACCCCGCCGCTATTTTCCCGGCACTGCGATCATGAGCTTGCCGTTGACTTCGCCGATGAAGACGCTGCTGGTGCTCGTTGAGGTGCCGCCGGGGTACTTTTTCTCAAGTTTCATCGTGAGTTTTTTCACGATCGGAATATTCGTTTTCATGGGCTTGCCGTCGGGGCCCGGGCTGGTGGCGATTTTTTGCTTGTCCTCGGCGGTCAGATCCTTGAGCCCGATTTCTTCGATCTTGGCCCCTGCGCTTTCAACGACCATTTCCTTGTAAAAATCCAGCGCCATCGGGTTCGCGCCTTCGGTGTGCAAAAAGCCCAACAGGGCCTTCTTGTTACTGGTTTCGATGGCCTTCTTATAGGCATCAACAAACGCTTTTTCGGCGGCTGGCGTCGCCGCAGTCGCGGTGCCTGAACCGGCTGCGATGATGAGGCCGAGCGCACAAACGAGCGTGAACAAATGTTTCAACATGATGTGTCTCCTTTGAGATTTTCAAACGTCGGGCTGAACGTTCGCTGAACGATAGCGCTCGTCAACTTACAGTTTCCCTGCAGCGCGCAGGATGTCCGTTCAGACGGAGTGCGTCGAGATAACGCGCCAGCCGATGTAGGGGAAATGTAGGGTCGTGCCGCCTAACGTGTGGTTTTGCGGGATCTGTGTCCCGCTTCGCGTCACTGCATCGGAGAACGCACATGAATCTTTCTCACCCCTTAGTCCCGGCTCGCTCACGCTGCGCGCTGGCACTGAAAAAACTCGGCCGCGCTTCGCTCGCATGCCTGGCAATCGCTGGCGTATTGCTGACCGGCAGCGCAACGGCGGCGCCGTACGCGTACGTGCCGGACATCGTCTCCGACAAGCTGACCGTATTCGACCTTGGTGCGGGTGTCGCGGTATCTCGCTACGCCGTACCGGACGGCTTCGGGAGCGCAGGCGTCGTCGGCTTCATGCGCGGCGCGGTCGTGCGGCCTGGCCCGATCCCCGACGAGATTTACATCACCAATCACAACACCGACGAGTTGATGACATTCAATTTGTTGACCGGGCTCGTCACGGGTCGCTGCAAGACCGGCACGCTCACCTCCACATCGCGCGGCGTGGCCATCACGCCACTCGGCGACAAGATCATCGTGACCAACGAGTCGGAGACGACCTCAGGCAAAGACGTACAGATTTTTACGTTGCCGTTGACACCCGCAAGCTGCGCGGCTGCGTCCAATATTGATCGCCGCTTCGACTACGACGGCAACCTCTCGATTGACGACCCGGGCAACGCGTATTCCGTTGCCATCAATCCGGCGGGGACGTTTGCCTACATCCCGCTCGGTATCCGCAGCGTCGGTGTACTCAATCTGACGACGAAACAATGGGTCAAACTGATTGACACAGGCGCCAGCAGCGGGCCGACGTTCGTGACGTTCAACCTGACCGGCACCGAGGCCTACGTGACGCTGACCAACGGCAAGATCGCCGTGATCAACACGGCGACGAATGCCGCCCCGACCTTCATCAACGTGGGCGCGGTGCCGCAAATGGCGGTCGTGTCCGGCACCCTGCTCTATGTGCTCAATCTGTCCGACAAGAGCATCTCCATCGTCGATACGATCACGCACGTCGTTGTCAACACACTGGTTATCGGCAGCAACATCAATAGTTTCAACGTACTGACGGCTACCGGCGAGATCATCGTGGCGGACGATGACGCCAACGAAGTGCATCGCTTTGCGGTTGCCCCGCCCTTCGTGCAGGGCCCGGTAATTTCGGGCGGCAACCTGACATTTCCGGGGCCCAAGTGGACGCCGATTCCGATCTCGACACTCGGCCCGACGGTGCCAAATCTTCCGGTCTGGTCGAACATTCCCGTTCAAAGCGCGCTTGCCGGGCAGGCGGTCAACTTTGATCTGTCGACGTTTCTGGCGGTCACGCTGGGTGTGACCAGCTACACCCTCACCGGGGTACTGCCAGCAGGTTTGACGTTCAACAATTCCAACGGCAAGATCACTGGCAGCAGCAACGTTGAAGGCTCGGTGAGCCTCAAAGTGAGCGCGACCAATGCCTTCGGTGATTCAACGCCGAAAGCTTTCAGCCTGACGATCGGCAACGCAGGCGTGATCTCGTTTGCCTCGGCAACGCAAACGATCAGCGAGAACGTCGGCACGCTCGCCATTCCTGTCGCACGCACGTCGAACGCGACTGGTGGCATCGGTGCGGTGAGCGTCACCTGCACGGCGGTCAACGGCACGGCCACCGCGGGCACCGATTTCACCGCGACCGCCGCGACACTCAATTGGGCTGATGGCGTGAACGGCAGCGTGATGTGCAACATACCGATCACCAATGATGCGATTTTCGAGCCGACAAAGACATTCACCGTGACGTTGACGAACCCGACCAATGGCGTCACGCTTGGCGCGATCACAACTGTCACCGTCACGCTGAACGATGATGACCCGGCGCCCGTCAAAACACCGCCCGTGATGGCGAATATGCCGGCGCAAGTGGGCAAAGTCGGGACTGCGTTTTCGTTCAACGCGGCAGCGTCCTGCACCGCCACCGAAGGCGACCCAATTCTCGGCTACGCGGTGGCGTCGGGCACGCTGCCAGCAAACGTCACGTTGAACCCAACAACCGGCTTGATTTCCGGCACGCCGACGGTAGCCGCAGTCGCCAATGTCACCATCAGTTGCAGCGACATCGACGGCCCGTCGGTGCCCGCTGGCAACCTGCAAATCACCATCAATCCGCTGACACCCGGTGCGCTGTCGCTCTCTGGTGCGGCGACGCGCACGATTGCTGAAAACGGCGGCACGCTTGCGCTGACGGTCGATCGGATTGGCGGCACGGATGGGGCGGTCGGCGTTACCTGCGCGGCGGTGAACGGCACGGCGACGGCGGGTCTGGATTTCACAGCCACCAGCCTCACGCTGTCATGGGCAGACGGCGACAGCGCGACCAAATCGTGCAACGTGCCGATCATCAACGACGCAATCCCTGAGTCGACCAAAGCTTTCTCCGTCGCACTGAGCAACCCGACCGGTGGCGCAACACTAGGCACGCAGACCAGCATCGCAGTGACGCTGACCGATGATGACGTTGTGGCAAAAACGCCGCCCACCATGGCGAATATGGCAGCTCAAGTCGGCAAAATTGGCACGCCGTTCAGTTTCAACACGGCGACGAGTTGCTCGGCGACCGATGGCGATCCGATCACGGGCTACACGGTCGCATCGGGCACGCTGCCCGCGAATGTGACTTTGAACCCGACGACCGGTTTGATTTCGGGCACGCCAACAGCCGCTGTAGTCTCGAACGTCACCATCGCATGTAGCGACATTGACGGCAGTTCAAACCCTGCGGGATCTCTGCAAATCACCATAAGCGCGCTGGTGCCTGGCGTGCTTTCGTTCAACGGCGCGGCCACGCGAACAATCGCCGAAAACGGCGGATCGCTGGCGCTCAGCGTTAATCGCGCAGGCGGCACTGATGGCGCGATCAGCGTGAACTGTGCGGCCGTGAACGGCACGGCCACGGCGGGCACCGACTTCACCGCGACCGGTCTCACGCTGTCATGGGCCGACGGCGATAGCGCCGCCAAATCGTGCAACGTACCGGTCATCAACGATGCGATCCCGGAGCCGACCAAGGCTTTCTCCGTCGCTCTTACGAGCCCGACCGGTGGCGCAACATTGGGCGCACAGACCAGCATCGCAGTCACACTGACCGATGATGACGCCGTCGCAAAAACACCACCTACGATGGCGAACATGGCGAACCAGACCGGAAAAGTGGGAGCCGCGTTCAGCTTCAACACGGCCACCGCCTGTGCAGCCACCGATGGCGACCCGATTACGGGCTACACCGTCGTATCCGGGACCTTGCCCGCGAACGTCACGCTGAACGCAACGACCGGTCTGATCTCGGGCACGCCGACCGTTGCTGTCGTGTCAAACGTGACGATCGCATGCAGCGATATCGATGGCACATCGAACCCGGCAGGCGCGCTCAAAATCACGATCAGCGCAATGACTCCCGGCGCGCTCACCATTGCCGGAGCGGCAACCCGCACCATCGCGGAAAACGGAGGCGCGCTCGCGTTGTCGGTTGATCGCACGGGCGGTACGGACGGCGCCGTCAGCGTGACTTGCGCTGCGGTGAACGGCACGGCTACAACGGGCCTCGACTTCACCGCGACCAGTCTCACGCTGTCGTGGGCTGATGGCGACAGTACGACGAAATTGTGCAACGTGCCGATCATCAATGACGCCATCCCGGAAGCCACGAAAGCATTCTCGGTAGCTTTGAGCAACCCAACCGGTGGCGCGACCCTGGGCGCGCAAACAAGCGTCGCCGTGACGCTCACGGACGACGATGTCGTCGCAAAAACGCCACCCACCATGGCTAACCTGCCCGCACAGACAGGCACCGTCAACACCGCGTTCAGCTTCAGTGTGGCGTCTGCCTGTACAGCCACTGACGGCGACCCGATCACGGGCTACACATTGGCGAGTGGAACGCTGCCATCCGGCATCACATTGAACGGTACGTCGGGCGTCATCTCGGGTACACCGACCGCGGTGGGTACGGCGAACGTATCGATCAAATGCTCCGACGTGGATGGACTGTCTGCAGCGGCTGGCACGCTGGCGATCACAGTTCTACCGCAGACGAGCTACAGCGCGGCCTCGGCAACGGCGAGCGGTACGATATCCGTTGCGATTTCTGGTGGTGGCGCGAGCTGTGGCTTTGGCACACGGCAGTTCATCCCGGTCTCCGGCAACGCCGCTTCACCGCCGGTTGCACCACCCGCCGGCACCGCCTTCCCGCACGGCCTGTTTGACTTCACGCTAAAGGACTGCACACCGGGAAGCGCGGTCACGCTGACCATCACCTACCCTGCGGCACTCGCAGCAGGAACGCAGTACTACAAATACGGCCCAACGCCGTCGAACGCGGCAGCCGCCTGGTACGTACTGCCATCCACCGTGGCGGGCAGCACAGTGACATTCACGATCACCGACGGCGCGTTGGGCGATGATGACCTGAGCGCCAACGGCACTATCGTGGATCAGGGCGGACCGTCGGTCGCGCCTGTGGTGATCGCCGCTCCCATTACCGTACCGACGCTGCATCCTGCGATGATCGCGTTGCTTGCGCTGATGCTGGGGCTGCTGGGGCGTGTATCGCCCGGCTTTAATCGCCGCAGGTTCTAAAAGAGATCCGGCCGTGAAGTCAAATCACGCCTCGGGCAGCCTATCTGTAGAACAGTGGCAAGGCTCCGGGTTGCGTGGTTTGCGGTGCTCATTTTGTCGACGTTGCGCAACACACGCAGCCCCTCACCACCCAAATTTTTATCGCTGTTGGTCGCGGGCGATCGCTGATCGCTAACCTCCCACCCGGTCGGCCATGCGACCTGATGCGGTCGTGCAACTATCGTTTCGCTTGCGGCCGCAAGGATGCAGAGCGAGCTCAAACATGTCGCTGCAAAACCGATCAAAGTCCGTCTGCGCTTTGCGTTAAATCGAACGGTCACTCTCGTCTCACTTTGTCGTTGCGCGTGGTGACCGACGCTAGACGCGACCTCCCTACGCTCCCCTTGTATGCACAACGCTCGCGAGTCACGTGAGCGAAATGGCGGAATACATCCGCCTTTGGCTGTAGGGGTTTTGTAGGGTGGTGCCAACTAACGTGTCGCTTTGGCTTCAACAGCACCGCCATTTACGCCAGCGAGTTGAAGCAAAAAGCCAACGGACGCGACACACAGCGATCTGATTTGGGCTTGCGCGATTTCCGACAAACGCCTTATCTAATCAAAATGAAAGCAAGATTTCAATGAACGCATCCACTCCGATCGTCCAGCGCTCCTGGCAGCAAGTACTCCCGATCAAAGACATCGCTGCAGAGCTGTTTTACGCAAGACTATTTGCGCTTGATCCTTCGCTCAAGACGTTGTTCAAAGGCAACATGAAAGAGCAGGGCAGCAAATTGATGACGATGATTGGTGTCGCCGTGACCAATCTGGATCGGCCAGAAACGCTCATGCCTGTGCTCAAAGGATTGGGCTCCCGGCATGGCGGTTACGGCGTGAAAGATCATCACTACGACACAGTGGCCCAAGCCCTGCTCGACACGTTGCAGGGTGGGTTAGGCGACGCGTTCACACCAGAGGTAAAAGCGGCCTGGATTGATGTGTACGGGGTCCTTGCGGGCACGATGAGGTCGGAAGCTGCGAAGCCCGCTCAACAGTTGGCCGCTTAATCTGCACGTCCATTAGCCATGAACTTGTCGACTGTGAGTGATTCGATTTCAAGCATCGCGTCTTTGGCAGTGGCGCGCCTGCGACGACTCGCCTTCGTAGCTCTCCTCGCCGTCGGTGTCTACCCCCATTTAGCGGCAGGAACGGGGATCAAAGCAGGCCCCTTTGAGATCGAATTTCGCTCCGAGCGCACGTGGGGTGGCGGGCCGAGCATGAACCCGCTAGCTTCTCACAAGCACGCCCGTTACAAACTGCTGCACAACGGTCGCGCAGTGGGTTTCAGCTCGAATTTAACGAACGGCGGCAAGCGCGAATGGTTTGCCGGGGACTTGCTGGAAGCACACTTTCTGTATTCGAACGGTGCACCGGTCGTGCTCGTTTGCACCGAAACAGGCACGTATCTGGTCAACGATCAGGCCGGAAAACCGGTGGTGCAGCGCTTGCACGCATTTCCGGCAACGCGCTTTCAATTTCTTGACAGTGTCGCCGGACAACCCGGTGATTTGCAACAACTCAACGCGGGCTCAAGTGTCGAGGCGATGAGCCGCGACCTGGGCAAGGCGGGCACGCTCATGATATTGCCTGAACTCAACGGCATTCTCGATCTGGCGACGCTTAAATTTCAGACATACGCGGTGCTGAAATCGCACCAATGGGTACACAACGATCCGGACTTCGGCGGCTTTAGTTTCGATCCATCGCCGACCGGACAGGCTCGCGTCTGGTGGCCCAGCCGCCAGCAGTTCGCACTGGTTCGCTACACGTACGCCGGCGATGCCAAATCATTTGCGCTGGAGCTGGTTGATCTGAAAACCGACTCGGCGTATCTCGTGCCGTTTGATCTGAACAGTACGCGACTTACCGCCCTTGGCGACATTACACCCGCATGGATGAACCATTATTTTCAGTGGAGCGGCGAGAAACTGACTCTGAAAAAGGATCAGAAGCCCCTGCCGTGGATCGGCAGTCTGAATGCGGCGTCACCCGGAAATTTCAACTACAACCTGAAACCGGTTGGGCCCGAGATGCAGGTAGCACTGATGAAATTTTTGACCGATCACTTCGACGCATCCGTAGATGAATCAAGACAAATGCCCCACGTCACAGGGTTGACCATTCAAGGCTTGCCGTTCAAGTTGAACTACTACGACACAGGTAAAACACTGGTGCTCGAACCAGAGTTCGGTAGCCCGAAAGCGCTGACTTTGCAGATTGCCGCACAATTCAACCGCGAACTGGCTCACAGCAAGTATCAGTCGCTATTTACGACGTTCGGCCCTGGCGGCTTTTCCAATTAGGCCGTTTGCCCGCGCCGCCGCCCGAAATGTCCAGGATGTCGCGATAATGATCAGGATTTCGTCATGAAGCGAGTGACGATGCGTCTAATTGACAGTACTGTGCAATCGATTGATGCGCTGATTCAAATCGGTGCGCTTGAGGCTGCTCGTGAC
>JAYWHV010000209.1:0-3225 GCA_043777615.1 Burkholderiales bacterium
TTGAAATCGGCTTCGTCTTCGCCGACGATTTGATAGGTTGATTTTTTCTCGGTATCGAGGTCTTCGTATTCAACCGTCGCGCCGAAAACCACTTTGCCGTCAGCGTTGGTGGTGGTCGGATCGATGATCTGTGCGTTGCCGAGCTTGCCTTCAATCTCCTGAATGCGGCCTTCGATGAACGACTGCTTTTCTTTGGCGGCCTCGTACTCTGCGTTCTCGCTGATGTCGCCTTGCAGCCGCGCCTCGCCGATGGCGCGCGAGGTCTCGATACGGTCAACCGTTTTCAGGCGATGCAGTTCGGCTTTGAGCTGCTCTGCGCCGATTTTGGTGAGGGGAAATAGTGCCATAGCGATCTCAATTTGCGGTCTGCCCCGGCGCTTGTAAGTAGGCGCGCAAGGCGAGGAGAAAAAACAAAGCCCGCCGGTTTCGCTCACGGCGGGCCAAAGTATGTAACTGCGTTAACGGTTCTACTGTACTACAACTTCTTTCAAAAGTGACTGTAGCGAATAGGGGGTTAACTCGGGGCCGTCCTGAATGCCCATGGCGGCGGCTTTGGCCCCGGCCATTGTGGTGTACATGGGCATTCTGGCGGCCAGCGCAGCGCGGCGAATGTAGGAGCTGTCGGCCACTGCGCCGCGCTTCTCTTCGACCGTGTTGATCACCAGCGCAATCTGCCCGTCCTTGATCATGTCGACGATATTCGGCCGACCTTCCTGCACTTTTTTGACAATTTCAACCGGCAACCCCGCAGCGGTGATAGCGCTGGCGGTGCCTTTAGTGGCGGTCAGGATGAAGCCAACTTCATGGAGGATTCGCGCGACTTCGGCGACTTTCGGCTTGTCGCCGCTCTTGACTGAGAGGAACACCTTGCCGGAGGTTGGCAGATGCGTGCCCGCCGCGAGTTGTGACTTTTCGAACGCTTCGGCGAAGGTGTAACCGACGCCCATCACCTCGCCCGTGCTCTTCATTTCCGGGCCGAGAATGGTGTCGACGCCGGGGAATTTGTTGAACGGGAATACCGCTTCTTTCACCGAGAAATACGGCGGCATCGCTTCGCCAACAATGCCCTGCGATTTGAGCGACTGGCCCGCCATACAGCGTGCAGCAATCTTAGCGAGCGAACGACCCGTAGCTTTGGACACAAACGGCACAGTGCGTGATGCGCGAGGGTTCACTTCGAGAACGTACACAACGTCCACGCCCTCTTCCTGTTTGACCGCGAACTGCACGTTCATCAGTCCAACGACCTTGAGCGCCATCGCCATCAAGACCGTCTGCCGACGCAGCTCATCCTGTAACGCGTTCGATAGCGAATACGGCGGCAATGAGCATGCCGAATCGCCGGAGTGGACGCCCGCCTGCTCGATGTGTTCCATGATGCCGCCGATCACCACATCGGTGCCGTCGCACAGCGCATCCACATCGACTTCAATCGCGTCGTTCAGATAACGATCCAGCAGCACCGGTGAATCGTTCGACACCTTAACCGCTTCGCGCATGTAGCGCTCCAGGTCTTCTGGCGCGTGCACGATTTCCATGGCACGGCCACCGAGCACGTAGCTTGGGCGAACGACCAGCGGATAGCCGATTTCCGCTGCGAGACGCAGCGCGCTGGCTTCGTCGCGTGCGGTGCGATTTGGTGGCTGCTTGAGGCCAATTTCGACCAGCAATTTCTGGAAACGCTCGCGATCTTCGGCCACATCAATAGCGTCCGGCGTGGTGCCGATGATCGGCACACCGAGACGTTCCAGTTCACGCGCCAATTTCAGTGGCGTCTGTCCACCATACTGCACGATCACGCCGACCGGTTTTTCGACGTGAACAATTTCCAGCACGTCTTCGAGCGTTACGGGCTCAAAGTACAAGCGATCGGACGTGTCGTAATCGGTCGAGACCGTTTCAGGATTGCAGTTGACCATGATGGTCTCGTAGCCGTCTTCGCGCAACGCCATCGCGGCATGCACGCAGCAATAATCAAACTCAATCCCTTGCCCGATGCGGTTCGGCCCACCACCGAGCACCATGATCTTTTTCTTGTCCGACGGATCGGCCTCGCATTCGTCCTCGTAGGTCGAATACATATAGGCCGTCTTGGTCGCGAACTCGGCCGCGCAGGTGTCCACGCGCTTGTACACGGGGCGCACGCCCTGTGCGTGACGCAACGCGCGCACGGCATCCTGATCGGTCTTCAGTAAGTAGGCCAGCCGACGATCCGCGAAACCCTTGCGCTTGAGGTGGCGCATCTCTTCTGCGGTTATCGAATCGAGCGTGCGCTTTTCTATCGCCAGTTCGAGATCAACGATCTCTTTAATCTGTGTCAGGAACCACGGGTCAATCGCGGTGTCTTCAAACACTTCTTCGACCGTCATGCCAACACCAAACGCGTCCGCCACGTACCAGAGCCGATCCGGCGTCGGATTCGATAATTGTTCGCTGATTTTGTCGGGATCGACTGATTTCAGATTGAAGCCGTCCACGCCGACTTCCAGTCCGCGCAATGCTTTTTGCAGCGATTCCTGGAAGGTACGACCAATCGCCATCACCTCACCCACGCTCTTCATTTGCGTGGTCAGATGCGGGTCTGCTTCCTTGAATTTCTCGAAGGCGAAACGTGGAATTTTCGTCACAACGTAATCGATACTTGGCTCGAACGACGCGGGCGTTGCGCCGCCGGTAATCTCGTTGCGCAATTCGTCGAGCGTGTAGCCGACCGCGAGCTTCGCCGCGACTTTGGCAATCGGAAAACCCGTCGCTTTTGACGCCAGCGCCGACGAACGCGACACGCGCGGATTCATCTCGATCACGATCATGCGACCGTCTTTCGGGTTGATCGAAAACTGCACGTTCGAGCCGCCGGTATCGACGCCGATTTCACGCAACACCGCGATCGACGCGTTGCGCATGATCTGGTATTCCTTGTCGGTCAGCGTTTGCGCGGGCGCGACGGTGATCGAGTCGCCAGTGTGCACGCCCATCGGATCAAGATTTTCAATCGAGCAGATGATGATGCAGTTGTCTTTTTTGTCGCGCACCACCTCCATCTCGAACTCTTTCCAGCCAAGCAGCGATTCTTCGATCAGCAGCTCGGTGGTGGGTGAAAGCTCTAGCCCGTTCTTGCAGATGGTAACGAATTCTTCATGGTTGTAGGCGATACCGCCGCCGCTGCCGCCCATGGTGAAACTCGGGCGAATCACGGTCGGAAAGCCAAGCGTTTTTTGCACAGCG
>JAYWHV010000210.1:0-11191 GCA_043777615.1 Burkholderiales bacterium
GGCATCATAGTGAGCCGCTTCATCACGCCAAGATCACGAGCGTCCGAGGACGCGACGGCCTAGCGTTTCGTCGCGGGCCTTTTGCCCAGCGTGACTTTCAGCTCAACAATCTCGCCCTGACGCATCACCTTGAGCGGAATCGTCTGCTCGGGCGCGGTCATGGCAATCGTGTTCACCGCGTCAGTGCGATCCGCAGTGGTCTGGCCGTTGATTTCCACAATTACGTCGTTCACGCGCAGGCCCGCGCGACTACCGGGTGCGCCGTCGAGGACTGCTCCAACGAAAGCGCCCTTCTGGTCTTTCAAGGCCAGGCGTTGCGCCAGTTCAGCGGTAATGGAGCCCAGGTTCACGCCGAGGTAGCCGCGTTTGACTTCCCCGGTCGCGATCAACTGCTCCATGATGGGTCGCGCAAGCGCCGTTGGAATCGCGAACCCAATGCCCGAAAAATCGCCGGTACGAGTGAAGATACTTGAGTTAATACCGATCAGGTCGCCGTTGGAGTTGACCAGCGCCCCCCCCGAATTGCCCTGGTTGATCGCAGCATCGGTCTGAATGAAGCTCTCAAACGGGTTCGACTCAGAAACCTGCGTGCGGCCCAGCGCGCTCACGATGCCCATGGTGACCGTATTGCCAAACACGCCAAACGGGTTGCCGATGGCGAGCACCACGTCGGCGACCTGCAGCTCGCGCGAATCCGCAAAAGTAATTGCCGGAAAATCTGCGCCTTCAATTTTGATCACCGCGAGATCGGTGTCGGGGTCAACGCCAATGACTTTCGCGGGCAATACGCGCTTGTCGGTCAACTCGACCTGAATTTGCTGCGCACCGTCGACCACGTGGTTGTTGGTCAGGATGTACCCATCGGCGCGCACGATCACGCCCGAGCCTTCGCCCAGGAGTTGTTGCGACTGCTGCTTCTGCTGCGTGTTTTCGTCGGCACCCTGGCGCCCAAAAAAACGCTGAAAGTTCGGGTCATCCATCAGCGGATGCCGCGCCCGGCGCTGTGCGCTGGTGGCAATCTTTACGACTGACGGCAGAGCCCGCTTGGCCGCTTCGCTGAACGTGCTGGCGTGCTGCGGCGAGATGGGCTTATTGGCGGAAATCGTGGTGTTAACCGTTGTTGCAGTGCCCAGATTGCCAGAGATGGCCGGTGCCACGGGCGCCGTCGGAGCTGCGCGCGCGAGCCACTCCGGCCGCAGCGTGCTGACGGTGAACAGAATAGCGACACAGATCGTGCAGACCTGTGCGAAGACAAGCCATAATCGCGTCAGCATGTTGAGGTTGCCAGCATTGGGATGATGTCAGTTCCGGTGGTGGACGTTGAGAAGAATGAACGCTTCATATGCAGGTTTCGGTGGCTATCGTTAAGGCGCAGAATCGTCAGGTGGGGATGATTCGCCGATTCACCGCAAATAAAAAGACATAGCCCGGGGGATATTGCTTGCGTACCGTTGATCTTCACAATTTTATTCAAGACCTCGAGAATCAGACCTTGAACACTCAAACCAGGGGCTCCGTGTCCCGCGACGCGCTGACGCGCCACCTAAGTCAATTCCTCGAAGTCCGTCGCTTTAAGGATGTTGCCGTCAACGGCTTGCAAGTATCAGGCCGGGACTCTATCTCAAATATTGTGGTGGGCGTCACCGCAAACAAGGCCCTGATCGACGCCGCAATTGCCGCCAAGGCCGACGCCGTGATTGTTCATCACGGCCTTTTCTGGAAAGGTGACGATCCGTCGATTGTCGGGTATCACCGCGAGCGAATCGCCGCGTTGCTGGCCGCCAACATCAATCTCTACGCCTATCACCTGCCGCTGGACGCGCATGCCGAGGTTGGCAACAACGCCTGCATGGGGCGCCGTCTGGGCCTGTCGCCGATGGGCACAGCAGGCGAGACCGGGCTCGTGATGCTGGGGAAGCTTGGGGTGAACGTAGCGCTGCGCTGTACCGTGCTCGCGGCGTATTGCGCGCGTCACTATGGTCGCCGGGTGACGCTGTTTACCCATCCAGATCGCATGATTCGCACGATTGCCTGGTGCACCGGGGCGGGGGGCGGCTTGCTCAAGGATGCTATTGAGGCAGGGGCGGACGCCTTCATTACCGGTGAAATCAGCGAACAGCACGTCCATCAAGCCCGCGAGTCGGGCGTCACGCTAATCGCGGCGGGCCATCATGCCACCGAGCGTGACGGCGTGGCGGCGCTCGCCGGAAACCTCGTGCAGCAGTTCGGCATCACCTACCAGTTCATCGACATTAATTCACCGGTTTAGCGATGGTTTTTGCCGCTACGCAGTAACAGCTTTTCGCTGAAAGCGCTGCTTCATTGGGACTAACGACGCTTTTTGACGATAGTCGACTTTGTGCGATTTGCGTTCCTAGCCCCACCGCAATGGTGATCTCAGCCCGAAGCCAGTCCGCTAGTCCCGATGATCGCGCGCCGAATTGCCTGCTTTTCAATCGCGGGCCAATTCCACGCAATGCCCAAACCGGGCGCGTCAGACGGGATGGCATAACCGCCGTCGGGCGCCATCCCCTGCGTCGTGATCGAATCAAGCTGCGGGATGTATTCCACCCACGGCGCGTTCGGCACCGCGGCGCACAAGCTCACATGCAGCTCCATCAAAAAATGTGGGCAGATCGGCACATTGAAGCTCTCCGCAAGATGCGCAACCTTGAGCCACGGCGTAATGCCACCGATTCGTGCGACGTCGGCCTGCACGATTGAGCACGCGCCGCGCTGCAAATACTCGCGAAAGTGTTGCAGGCTGTAGATCGATTCGCCCACCGCTATCGGCAGACTCGTACTCTGCGCCAGCCGTTCGTGGCCGCCCAAATCCTCGGCGGGCAACGGCTCTTCAAACCACGCGATGTCCAGCGTTTCGTAGTGGTGGGCACGGCGAATCGCCTCGCCGACCGTGAAGCACTGATTGGCATCAATCATGATTTCGAACGCGTCACCCACGGCTTCGCGCACCGCCGACAGCCGCGCCATGTCCTCGCTCACATGTGGACGCCCGACCTTGATCTTGACGCCCTTGAAGCCGTCGGCTTTTGCTTCGAGCGATTGTGTGACCAATTGTTCGGGCGATAAATGCAGCCAGCCGCCTTCGGTTGAATACATCGGCACGCGCTTTTGTGCGCCGCCAGCGGCTTTGTGGAGCGGCAGGTTTGTGCGTTTGCAACGCAAATCCCACAGCGCTGTATCAATCGTGGCCAGCGCCAAAGCCGTAATCGCGCCGACGGCGGTGGCATGCGTGTGAAAGAACAAATCCTTCCAGATCGCCTCAATGTCGTCGGCGTCGCGCCCGATGAGCTTCGGTGCGAGATGATGCTCCAGCAGTGCCATCACGGACGAGCCGCCAGTGCCAATCGTGTAGCTGTACCCCGTGCCCTGCGAACCGTCGTCGCACGTGACGCGCAACATCGGCGTTTCCTGGGTCACAAACGACTGAATGGCGTCCGACCTTGGCACCGGCGGTGCGAGATTTACCTGCCAGAGTTCAACCTTGACGATTCGCGGCATGTCGGCGCTACATGCCCATGTACTTGGGTAACCACAAACTGATCGCCGGAATGTAGGTCAGGATCACGAGACTCAGCAGCAGAGGCGCGAGCCACGGCAGGATCGCCGCCGTCGTTCGCTCAACGCTTAATTTCGCCACCCGCGCCAGCACGAACAGCACCATGCCCATCGGCGGATGCAGCAGGCCGATCATGAGATTCAGCACCATCACCAGGCCGAAGTGAACCGGGTCAATGCCGAGCTGCCGTGCAATCGGCAATAGGATTGGTACGAGAATCGTGATCGCCGCCGTCGGCTCCAGAAAGCACCCGACGAACAGCATCAACACGTTGGCGAGCAACAGAAATAGCCACGGCTGTTTCGTGAAGCCAAGCACCCAATCGGCAATCGCTGCGGTCACGCCCGTTGCTGTCAACATCCAGCCAAAAATCGACGCCGCCGCCACGATGAACATCACCGTCGAGGTCGTCTCCACGGTGTCGAGGCACACCTTCACGAACATGCGCCATGACAACGTTTTGTACCAGAAGAGCCCGAGCACCATCGCCCACACACAGGCCGCAATCGCACCCTCGGTCGGCGTGAACAATCCCGTCGTCATGCCACCAATCAAGAGCACCGGGGTCATGATTGGCAACACAGCCTGAAATTTCAACTTCCAGTCCGCAAGAAACAGGACTAACAGCGCAACGCCGACGGTGATTTGCGCGTTTGCACCCCACTGCACGGCGTAATAAATCGCTGCGGGCCAGATGATCACGACGAGCGTTTCGATGATCGCGCTGCCAAACCGTTTGAACGAGAATTTGATGTCCCCGCCCCAGCCATTTTTGTGCGCAAAATACGCGACCGTGAGCATCATTAAAAGCGCCATCAACACGCCCGGCAGGATACCCGCAAGAAAGAGCGCACCGACCGAAACGTTGGCCATCATCGCGTAAATCACGAACGGCAACGACGGTGGAATGATCGGGCCCAATGTGGCCGATGCCGCCGTAACGCCCACCGCGAATTCAAGATCGTAACCATGATCCTTCATCGCCTTGATTTCGATGGTGCCCAGGCCCGCCGCGTCCGCGATTGCTGTCCCGCTCATACCCGCAAAAATCACCGAGCCAAGCACGTTGACGTGCCCCAGTCCGCCCTTCATCCAGCCCACGAGCGACAACGCAAAGTTGTAGATGCGGTTGGTGATGCCCGCGTTGTTCATCAGGTTGCCGGCGAGGATGAAAAACGGCACGGCGAGCAGCGGAAAGCTGTCGATGCCGCCAATCATGCGGTGCACGACTGCAAAGCCCGGCAGATCACCGCTGATGAGGATGTAGATGAGCGACGCGCCCGCCATCGCGATGGCCACTGGCAGGCCACTCGACATCATGAAGAGGAAGAGAATTTTCAACATGTACGGGTGTCCTAGCGATCAGCCATCGTGGACTCGGGGCGCTCGAGCACGCTGTACCCGCGCTGCCAGTGAATGCGGGCAACGAGGATCGAGCGCACGGTCATCGCGACGAATCCAAACAGGCAAACGCCGTAAACAATGTTCATTGGCAAATCGATGATGGTCATATTTGCGCTCTGCAGTTTCAGCATCATCTGGACGGTAAATACCGACGTTCCGCCGAAGAACGCGATGCGCCCGATGTCTACCGCCGTTGACAAAACGCGCCCCGCCGTCTTGGGCAAGTAGCGATAGAGCAGGTCGACCTGAATGTGATTGTTCTTGACCACGCCGATCGTCGCGCCGACGAACACCATTCCGATTAAAAAATAGCGCGCTATTTCTTCAGTCCAGGCGGCAGAATCGTTCAGCACATAGCGCGTGACAAACTGGATCAAAACCACCACGCCCAACGCCCAGAAGAGACCCAGCGCGATCCAGCCTTCAAACGGGATTCCGTCGAAAACGACTTCCTCGTCAACGGCGTGAAATTCGCCATCGTCACCCATGACTTTGGGGCCGGAGTCTAGATCCATGTTTACTTTCGAATCAGTAGAAAGAATAGGGCGGGCACTGCCCGCCTTGTTGACCAGCGGCAGGCAATGCCTGCCCTACGACTACGACCGCTACTTCAGCGCAACAATGCGATCAAAGTCTTTCTTGTCGAAGCCGAGCGATTCAAGCGTCGCACCTTTAAGCACCGCCTGCTGAAATCCTGCACGATCCACGGTGACGATGTTCAGGCCTTTTTTCTTGAACTCTTCCACCAGCTCGCCTTCACGCTTGATGATTTGTGCCGTGGCGCGGGCGGCCGCTTCGCGCGTGACGTCGGTGAAGATTGTCTTCTCTGCGTCCGTCAATTTCGTCCATACGTGCGGTCCGATTTGCGTCACGAGACCGTCCACGATGTGACCGGTCAGCATGATGTTCTTTTGTACCTCGAAGAATTTCTTCGCCTCAATCGTGGTCAGCGGATTTTCCTGCGCTTCGACCGTACCGTTTTGCAGCGCGAGATACACCTCGGCAAAGGCAATCGGAGTCGGGTTCGCACCGCACGATTTGGGGGTGGCCATGTACACCGGCACGTCCGGCACGCGAATCTTCAAACCCTTCATACCAGCGCAATCGGTGAACGGGCGATTCGATGTTGTGTGCCGCGCGCCGTAGTAGGTGTAGGCCGTCATCTGGATGCCGGTCTTCGCGCGATAGCCGTCGACCATTTCCTTGAATACGTCGCTCTTCGAATACGCCGCCTGATGCGCCGCATCGCGGAAGATGAAGGGGTAATAAGCGATACCCAGGCGAGGGTAGCTGCGCGCCGCGAACGACGGTCCGCTGATGATCATGTCGACGGTGCCGAGCGTCAGGCCCTGATTGATGTCGGTCTCTTTGCCGAGCGATGACGCAGGGAACACCTGGATGTCGAATTTGCCGTTGGTGCGCTTCTTGATTTCGGCGGCGGCCCACACCGATTCAGTGTGATACGGCTCCGAGGTTTCGTAGACGTGCGCCCACTTGAGCTTGGTTTGCGCGAACGTGAGCGCGGGTGAAACGAGTGTGGCTGCAACGAGCGCAGATGTAATGAGTGTGCGGAATTTCACGGGGGCCTCCTTGTGTTTTTGCTGGGGTGATCTTCACGATTTGCGGCATTCGTGAAGATCCGGAAAGTCAGTGGCGTTGTTCGCGATTCGAACTCTTGCGGTCACGATTTCGCGTCGGTGTGGATAGCATAAGCGATCACAACCAAAGTCATCGTACAACAGGGACAAAGTGAAACCAAGCAGGATTACCCACATACGCGCCACGCCGGTCACGGTGCCGCTTGAAGCGCCGCTTCTGCACAGTAACGGGGCGCACTGGGGCCGCTTCGTGCGAACTATTGTCGAGGTAGAAACCGATGATGGTTACGTCGGGCTGGGTGAGTTCGGCGGCGGAGGCGAGGTGGCGAGCGCAGGCATAGAGAGCCTGATCGGCTACCTGAAAGGACATAACGTCTTCGAGCTGGAGGCCTTGCGTTTCGCCATTTGTAATCCGACTGCGAGTCTTTACAACAACCGGACGCAGCTGCACGCCGCCATCGAATTTGCCTGCCTTGATGTCATGGGGCAAAGGCTCGGCGTGCCGGTGGCAGAGCTTCTTGGTGGACGTCTGCGAGAGTCAGTCGAGTTTGCGAGCTATCTGTTTTTCCGGCTACCGAATGAAAAGACAGGGGAGGGCGAGGTACGCACTGCGGAGCAGCTGGTTGCGCACGCAAAGGCTTTGCAGGCTGAACACGGGTTCACCGCACACAAACTGAAGGGCGGCGTCTATGCGCCCGACTACGAGTTGAACGCTTATCAGGCATTGGCCGCCGCATTGCCCGAGGATCGCTTCCGCTATGACCCGAATTCAGCGTTCTCGCTTGCCGACGCGATTCGCTTTGGCCAGGGCATCGAGCACATCAACAACGACTACTACGAGGACCCGGTGTTCGGCATGCCACAACTCTCGCGGCTGCGTGAATTTGTGCGCATTCCGATTGCCACCAACACGGTCGTCGTGAACTTCGAACAGCTCGCGATGAACATCACAACGCAGCCGCGCGCCGTCGACGTGGTGCTGCTCGACACCACTTTCTGGGGCGGCATTCGACCCTGCATCAAAGCCGCTGCAATCTGTGACACCTTTGGCCTGGGTGTTGCCGTGCATTCTTCAGGCGAACTCGGCATTCAGCTAGCCACCATGCTGCACATGGGTGCAGTCGTGCCGAATCTTGGTTATGCGGCGGATGCGCACTATCACCACCTCGTCGACGACATCATCGTCGGCGGCAAGATGAAGTATGTGAACGGGCGCATAAAGGTGCCTGCCGGACCGGGGCTTGGCGTGCAGCTCGACCGCGCCAAACTCGCCGAATATCACGAGCTGTTCAGGGAAAAAGGCGGCTACACCTATGACCGAGATCCGTCGCGACCCGAGTGGTATCCGCTGGTGCCAAATTCGCGCTGGAAAGCAGCGTGACTATGCGACTGAATCTGCGCGCACTCGCGACCCTGCCTGATGCAATTCAGCGTCCCAAATACGATCCATCCAGGCTCGGTATCGGCATTGTTCACCTGGGACTCGGCGCATTTCACCGCGCCCACCAAGCCGTCTACACTGACGATGCGATCGCGGCGAACGGGGGTGATTGGGGCATTTCTGCGGTGAGCCTTAAGACACCGACGGCGCGCGATCAACTCGTACCGCAGGACGGTCTCTACAGCGTGCGAACCGTCTCCTCTGCGGGCGACGCATGGCGCGTCGTGGGCAGCGTACGCGAGGTGCTGTTCGCGCCGGATCAAATGGCGGAAGTCATCGCTCGAATCGCCCAAGCCGAAACAAGAATCATCACCCTGACCGTGACCGAAAAAGGCTACTGCGCCAATGTTGCAAAGCGCGAGCCGTTGTGGGATCACGCAGACATTGCGCATGATTTGCAGCATGCCGACGACCCACGCAGCGTGCTCGGGGTGCTCGCTGCGGGCCTCCATGAGCGTTTCCGCAAACGGGGCGCAGCGCTCACTATTCTGTGCTGTGACAACCTGCCCGAAAACGGCGCCTTGCTTGAATCACTCGTGCATCAATTTGTTGAACGACTGTATCCGCAGGTCATGCCGTGGTTGCGCGACAACGTGCGCTTTCCTTCGTCAATGGTGGATCGTATCGTGCCTGCCACACGAGCTGAGGATCGTGTCGAGGCAGCGCGTGCGCTGGGATACGACGATGAAGGCGTGGTGCGTGCCGAGCCATTCTCCCAATGGGTGATCGAGGACAATTTCGCTTCGGATCGCCCCTCGTGGCAGCAAGTCGGCGCGCAACTCGTCGCCGACGTGCGTCCCTTCGAAAAAATGAAGCTGAGACTGCTCAACGGCTCGCATTCGCTGATGGCGTATCTAGGCTATGTTGCGGGCTTCGAGACCATTGCTGAGACCGTCATCGACCCCGCGTTCGAGCGGCTGGTGCGCGCGCTGATGCGCGAAGCCGAGGCCACGCTGGAACCCATTCCCGGCGTCGATTTCGCAGCCTACCGCGAACAACTCATCGCGCGCTTCGGCAACCCCGCCAACGGCCACCGCTGCGCCCAAATCGCCACCGACGGCTCGCAAAAAATTCCGCAGCGCTGGATCGCGGTTGCCAACGACCGCATCGCCAAAGGCCTGGATGTCAACGCGTTGACGCTAGCCACCGCGGGCTGGATTCGCTACGTCTACGGCAAGGACGAAATGGACATGGCGATCACGATTTCCGACCCGCTCGCCGCCGAGCTCGCCGCGATTGCTTTGAGGCACCCGTACGACGCACTGTCGTTTGCCGACGCCGTGTTGCGCATCGAGCCCGTGTTCGGCGCGCTGGGCCGCAATCCGTTGTTTGCGGCACCCGTCAGGCGCTGGGTCAATCAGTTGTTTCGCGACGGCGCGCAGGCGACTGTCGAATCGTTTTCCGACATATCAGCTTTCGTCTGAAACAACCGCCGAATATGAGATACAACGAACTTTGATCAAATGTCGACTTGGTCGATATTGACCGTCTAGCCCTAATGCAGCGGTAATTTTACGAAAAAGCTGAAAGGTGTGATCAGCGCTCAACGCAGCAATTAATAGCCGCGATTGAGCGAGGAAAAAAGAACCGGCGAAACTCAACTCCGTTTCGCTCAGGCCCGTTCTTGCGCCGTCAGGCGATATGGCCCTGAATGATCCGCAACATCCGTCGCAATGGCTCTGCTGCACCCCACAGCAGTTGATCGCCAATCGTGAACGCGCCGAGATATTGCGGGCCCATAGCAAGTTTTCGTACGCGGCCGACGGGGATGTTCATCGTTCCCGCAGCGTTCATCGCCGTGAGGTTTTTCTCGGTCGCGACGCGTTCGTTGGGCACGAACCTCACCCATTCGTTGTCATTGGCGATCATCGCTTCGATGTCGCCGAGCGGGACGTCTCTGGTCAGTTTGAACGTGAGCGATTGTGAGTGGCAGCGCATGGAGCCGATGCGCACGCAGGTTGAATCAATCGGGATCGGCGCCGCGCTAGATCCGAGTAATTTGTTGGCGATGCCCATGATTTTGTTGGTCTCCGCACCGCCCTTCCAGTCCTCAAGACTGGTGCCGTCGCCGTTGTCCGAGTCAATCCACGGAATCAGGTTGCCGCCGAGCGGAATGCCCCGGAAATTGGCCGTTTCTTCAGGAGTAAATGCGCGTTGTTTCGCCGTGACTTTGCGATCAATTTCAAGAATTGCGCTAGCCGGATCCGCCAGCAAATCAGCTACTTCACCGTAGAGCGCGCCGTACTGCGTCAACAGTTCTCGCATGTTCGGGGCGCCGCCACCTGAGGCCGCCTGATAGGTCGACGTCTGCATCCATTCGACGAGGCCAGCCTTGTAGAGCGCGCCGACACCCATCAGCATGCAGCTCACGGTGCAGTTACCGCCAATCCAGTTCTTGAGGCCCTTCGACAGCGCGGTCTGGATGACAGGCATGTTGATGGGGTCGAGAATGATGATCGCGTCGTCGGCCATGCGAAGGATCTTCGAAGCATCGATCCAGTGGCCCGTCCAGCCCGCCGCGCGCAGCGGCGCGTACACCGCCTTCGTGTAGTCGCCGCCCTGGCACGTAATGATCACGTCCATTGCCTTGAGCGAGGTAATGTCGTTGCCATCTTTCAAAATCGGATCAAACACTGTGCAGCCGTCAATCTTCGGCGCGGGTTTACCGGCGGATGACGTACTGAAAAAAGTGGTTTCGATTGCGTCAAAGTCGCGCTCTGCGCTCATACGTTGCATGAGAACGGAGCCGACCATGCCGCGCCAGCCTACGAGGCCGACTTGAAGGGGCAGGGACATGATTGCCTTGGTTAAAAATGTTGTGATGCTGCGGTGCAGCGAGACCAAAAGAATAGCGCATTTCCGCGGTCGCGCACAGCGCAGGCGTGGCGCCAATCGGAGGGTAGAGCGACAACGTCACGCCGATTCAGGGTGGTTACCGCTCAGAGCTTTGCTGCCACTAACGGCTCCGCATTGTTCCAGACTCCCGCCATCACGCCGCCCGTGAACAAGACGGGACGCATGAATGTTTCATACGATCCCGTGCCGGTCCAGGCGATGTCGACGCCCAATGAGGTTTCGAACCACCAGCCTTTCCCTTGCGGCAGCGCCGGTGGGTTCTTGAGGTTGGTCGGTGCCATCTTCGTGTAAGTCACGCGGCCGCCCTTTTGA
>JAYWHV010000211.1:0-3220 GCA_043777615.1 Burkholderiales bacterium
GAAGAGATTCTTGACGCCGAGTGTGACCGCTAGATTTTTCACGCCAGTCCAAGTGCCGGACATGTCGACCAATGTGTAGGCCTTGACCTGGTTGAAGAATTCCGGCTCAACCGCGTTCTGATCGGTGTAACCCGTCTTGTGACGAATGTTCAGTTGACCTGCAAATGCCCCACGGTTCCAACCGAAACCGAGCACATGCTGCCAACGGAACACGGGCAACGCGTCAACGTAGCGGCCCACGTTTGGCACGAACGCATCAGTTGGAGTGCGCTGGTAGTCGTACGTGTGAACCCAGGTGCTGTTCAACGACGCAGTGAAATTACCGAGCGTTCCGGATGTCCATGCGTAAGCCGCAGAAAGGTCCACGCCGTCGGTTTTAACGCCGCCGAGGTTGTCCTGCAACACGATCGCGTAGCCGATTGCGTTGCTGTTTGCGAATTCGTTCTGGCAACGATCAAGCGTGGACTGAGCCGCTGCTGACAGTTGACGGCAGCGAAGAATCCGCGACGCGTAACGAACTGGATCGGCAAAAACTGCCTGCTCAGGGAACGCCAGAATCTGGTTTTCGAGCTTGATATTCCAGTAGTCCGCTGTCAGCACGACGCCCTTAGCTGGCTCAAACCCTACGCCTATCGTGAAGGTCTTCGATTTCTCTGGTTTGAGGTTACGGTTACCGCCTTGCTGCAACTGCACCTGTTGGTTGCAGTCGCGTGATTCGACACCGCCGGCAGCGGGGCGTCCACCCGGACACAACAGCGGATCATCGTAAGCATCAGCGCTAAAGGTCACCGATTGCGGCCCGTAGAGTTCGTCGAGCGCGGGAGCGCGGAAGCCGGTGTTGTACGAGCCGCGCGCAAATGCGTTGCTTACAGGCTTAAATAAGAAGCCAATCTTCGGATTGAAGGTGCTACCGAAGTCGCTGTAGCGGTCGTAGCGCGCAGCGAGTTGCACTTCGAGCGCTTTGGATATCGGAAGAATCATTTCAGCAGAAAGCGCCGACACGTTACGGTCGCCCGACACATGGTACGGATCCCGACCGAGTGATGGTACTGCGGTGACGACGGCATCGATCGTGTCGTTGCGATAGGTTTCTTTGCGGTACTCGCCACCGAACGACACGGCGGCAGCGCCGCCCGCCATCGAAAACAAGTCACGCGATGCACGCAGGTCGAATCCTTTGGTGCCGCCCTTTGCAACTTGTCCGGTGCCGATGACCTTCGCCGCTAAGATGGCGGCGTCGCCCGCGGCCGTCTGCACACCAAACGGATTCAGCAGACCGCTGGTGATCCCAGCCTGAATCAGTGGTTTGCTGACATAACCGTTGGTGGGGCCGTCATCACCACTACTTTCCGTCCAGAACAGTCCGCCGCGGTAATCCCATCCAGCCACCGCCCCTGAGATGTCGGCGACTGCGCGCTGACCAAGGGTGTTTGACGTGTTCTCGCGCTGGCCGGCGGGCACCAGACGCCAGCCAACGGTGATGTTTGCATTTTGATTGATACCCGGGAACGCTCGGGGGAAAAACGGGCTGCTTGGTGTCATCACCAGACCGGTGACGGGGTCCGGTGCAACACGAGCAATCGTCTCCGTCTCAGCGCGATAGTATTCAAGCGACACTTTGTGGCCGCCGCCCAAATTCATTGTTCCGCGGGTCAAAAAGGTTAGCTGCTGGACGTCTGGTTGAATGTCGATTGCAGAGGAGAAGTCATAGCGGCAGGTGCGCGCTGCGAGCGGCAACGATGCGGGCGGCACGCAACCGGTTGCGCGCGTTGGGTTGCCGCTGAACGCACCGGCGTTCTGCGTAAAGTTCGCCGGGAAAGATGTGCCCGAAGTGCGGTCAACGCCGCGCGCAGTGATTACACCGGTTGCAGCAAACGAGCGGTCAAGCGCGCGAATGTTGTCGGCCTGACGCCAGTCGAGCACGCCAAAAACGTTGTAGTTGTTTTTGTTCAGGTCACCGAAGCCGCCGGAGATCGTGGCGCGCTTGTCGGTACCGCCGGTATGTTGTGGAGATTGGTACTCGGCAGAAACTGAGCCGCCTTGATAGTCGGTGCGGGTGATGAAGTTGATCACACCGCCGATGGCGTCGGTACCGTAAATAGCGGATGCGCCATCACGTAGCACTTCGATGCGCTCGATGGCAGCGAAGGGGATGGCGTTCAGGTCAACCGCAGCAGAATCAAACGCGAATGACGCGATTCGACGGCCGTTAAGCAACACGAGCGTTTTGTTAGCGCCGAGGCCGCGAACGTTGGCGTTGGCTTTGCCCTGAGTACCACTACCGATGACCTGGCTGGATCCGGTTGCAGATTGGCTGGACGCGATGCGTTGAACTACGCCTTCGGCGCTCGTCACGCCAGCTTCACGCAATTCTTTGGCGTTGATTACGGTGATCGGCAACGCTGATTCGTCAGCGATAGATCGCTTGATGTTTGAGCCCGTAATTTCCACGCGCTCTACTTTTTGCGGATCGGCTTGTGCGTACGCGACGCTCGATATCGCCATTGCTGCCATTGCGTTGATAACCGCAAGCGCAATGTGCTTTCGCTTGATAAGCATGTTTTCCATAAAGCTCCCCGAAAAATGACAAATGTATGACTTCATGATTCTGCATTAGCCGTTGTGTGCTGTCAGCTTGTTGTCAACACGTGGAAGCGTTGCCAAGGAAATTCCTAATATCGCTACCAACCAAAAAAATTGCCGCAAGTACTTGATTTATTGGGCTGTTCTGTCTCTTGACAGCAGTTCTTGATAGCGCGAGCGGTTTGAAACGGGGCAAATTTCGCGGTATTTGAGGTCATCAGCTTTTTGTTACAACCGCCATTTTGTTTGGGCTGACGGCCATTTACAACTAAAGTCGACTTTTTATAAATAGCGGCTTTACCCCAAGCAAATTGGCGGTTTAGCAAAAAAGCTGATCTTTAGTCGTTGCATACTTGCAACACCGTTGGCGACACAATTCGCTGCGCCGCGACGATGGGGAGTGCTCGCGATCTAGCAGTCGCTCGCGTCGGCATTGGGACAAATGACGAGGGGTTGCGACCAGCGACGATTCGATTCCACGCCTTATCCACTATGCTTCTGCACACTGAAACGAACCTGCTTTTTTGGAGTGAATATGATGAAATTTTTGCTGGGCTTCGCCCTGGCTTTGAATGTCGTGGTGGGCGCGAGCAGCGCGTCTGCCGCTGACGTGCCGTTCTCGCTGGAAGATTATTTC
>JAYWHV010000212.1:0-11170 GCA_043777615.1 Burkholderiales bacterium
TCTTCCGTGTTTCGCTGGTCGACTGTTGCGGGATTGTCACTCGCATTGTGGCTACCTTCCGTGGCATTTGCGCAAAAGGCGCAGTTGCTCGTCTACACCGCGCTTGAGACCGATCAGCTGAAGGCTTATCAGGAAGGCTTTAACAGAACGCACCCTGACATTGATATCAAATGGGTACGTGACTCCACCGGAGTCATTACTGCAAAGCTGCTCGCCGAAAAAGGCAATCCGCAGGCTGACGCGGTAATGGGCGTCGCCGCTTCAAGCCTTGCTCTGCTTGATAAACAGGGCATGCTCGAGCCTTACGCGCCTGCGGGCCTTGCGGCGATTGCGAGTCAATATCGTGACAAGAAGACCCCACCAGCGTGGTTCGGAATGGATGTGTGGGGCGCAACGATTTGCTTCAACACGGTTGAAGCGGCCAAGAAAAACATCCCGAAACCCGAGACATGGAAAGACCTCACCAAGCCAATCTACAAAGGGCAGGTCGTAATGCCTAATCCCGCGTCGAGCGGCACAGGATTCTTCGACGTTACCGCCTGGCTGACGCTATTTGGCGACGATGGCGGCAAGGGCGGGGGATGGACATTTATGAACGCGCTGCACGAAAATATCGCTCAGTACACGCACTCCGGATCGAAGCCCTGCAACATGGCAGGATCCGGGGAATTTGTTGTTGGCATTTCGTTTGAATACCGCGCCAATAGCAACAAAGCCAAGGGCGCGCCTATTGACCTTGTATTCCCTAAAGAGGGACTCGGTTGGGACCTCGAAGCTTTTGCCATTCACAAAGGTACAAAGAAACTGGACGCTGCCAGAAAGCTCGCCGATTGGGCCTCAAGCAAGGAAGCGATGGCGCTTTACGGCAAGAACTTCGCGATCACAGCGGTTCCCGGCATCGCATCTCCACTGCCGAATGTGCCCGCCGATTACGAGGCGCGTCTGGTGAAAATGGACTTCACCTGGGCTGCGGAAAATCGCGAGCGCATCCTGGCGGAATGGACGAAGCGTTACGACTCGAAAAGCGAAAAAAGGTAGTCAACCCACCTCCCCCTTTCGGGAAGAGGGCACGGGTGGGGAGGGGGTCAATTGCAGCCAAACTGCCAAATCGGTTCGCCGGGCTATCGCGTCGCCTCCGAGAGTCGATCGCGAAAATAATGTCGCTCTCCCCCTTCAAAATGGGGCCCCAGCGGTGAGCCCGGTTCACTGAATCCAAAATGCCAATGACTGAACAGCCTTACCTGCGACTTCGGGGCATCCACAAAGCGTTCGGTACATTCGCTGCCTTGTCGAACATTGATCTCGACGTCGCAAAGGGAGAATTCGTCTGTTTTCTCGGCCCATCTGGATGTGGCAAGACAACGCTGCTACGGATCATCGCTGGACTCGAAGTACCTACCTCGGGAACTATTTTCCAGGGCGGTAACGACATTACCCGGCGGCCGCCCGCAGAGCGCGACTACGGTATCGTTTTTCAAAGCTACGCTCTTTTCCCGAACCTGAGCGTAGCGGACAACGTAGCTTATGGTCTGGTCAATCGGCGCACACCCAGGGCGCAAATTAATGAGCGCGTTCGCGAACTGGTGAAGCTCGTTGGGCTGCCTGGAAGCGAAGAAAAATTCCCCGCGCAACTTTCTGGCGGACAGCAACAACGCATTGCGCTGGCTCGCGCACTCGCTACGTCACCGGGACTGCTGCTGCTCGATGAGCCGCTGTCTGCCCTTGATGCGCTCGAGCGAGTGCGCTTGCGCCAGGAAATTCGCGCCTTGCAACAGAAGCTGGGCGTCACCACTATCATGGTTACGCACGATCAGGAAGAGGCCCTTTCGCTCGCTGACCGCATTGTAGTAATGAATCATGGTGCCATTGAGCAAGTCGGATCCGCGATGGACATCTATCGTGAACCAGCGTCGCCTTTCGTTGCGGATTTCGTTGGCAAAGTCAATGTGATACCCGGTCGTGTCAACGGCTCAAGGCTTGATGTGGGCACTTTCTCGCTCTTGCCGCCACAGCTGTCAACCAATGCCGCCCCAGCGAAAGATGTCAAAGTCTATTTGCGCCCTGAAGATGTGCTGGCGCGCTCGGTTGCAGGTGGCGCTGCGGGGTTCCCGACAGACGATCCGCATGTGTTCGACGCTGTCATCGAGAAAATCGAGTTTCTCGGCTCGTTCTGTCACGTTCATGTCAACACACCCGCGTTCACTCCACACAAGCTGACGGTGTATCTTTCGCTCAACTTTTTGACGGAGCAATCGCTGGCGGTGAATTCGTCGCTTCGCTTGAAGTTGCTGCCTGAGCGCTTGCGCATTTTCTAGCGATGGCCGCAGCACTAACCTACACGCACTCACCTACGGGGGCCCCGTCGCCCGTGCGTCAAACAACGCACTGGACGGATCGGCTTGCACACTTGGGAATGCTGTTGATTTTTGTTGTTCTGATTGCGTTTCTTGCGATGCCGCTGGCGGCAATCCTGTTGCAGTCGTTTGAAGGCAAAAATGGCGAATTCGCGGGGCTCGCCAACTTTGTTGCATACGCCAAAACACCGGCGCTGCTGACGAGCCTGTGGAACAGCGTATGGGTCTCGCTCCTCGTGACGCTGATTGCAGTGCCGCTTGCGTTCGTTTTTGCGTACGCTCTTACACGTTCATGCATGCGCTTCAAAGCACTGTTCCGCGGGATCAGTTTGATCCCCATCCTCGCACCCTCGCTACTGTCAGCCATTTCGCTCATTTACTGGTTTGGCAATCAAGGCGTTCTTAAGGGCGCGATGCAAAGCGTTGGCATCACACAAATTTATGGAGCGCCGGGCATTGTGGTTGCTGAGTGCTTCGCAGTTTTCCCTCATGCGCTGATGATCTTGATCACCGCCCTCACTCTGGCGGATGCCCGACTTTATGAAGCCGCGGCCGCGATGGGCACCAGCGCATCGCGCAAGTTTTTCACCATTACGCTACCTGGCGCGAAATACGGTTTACTCTCGGCGGCGCTGGTGACTTTCACTCTGGTCATGACGGATTTTGGAATCCCGAAGGTCATCGGCGGTAATTTCAACGTACTCGCTACCGATGTTTTCAAACTCGTAATCGGACAGCAGGACTTTGCAAAAGGGGCGGTGGTGGCAATTCTTTTATTGTTGCCAGCCGTGCTGACCTTCGCTGTAGACCACTACGTGAGCCGCAAGCAGACGGCCATGCTCACGGCGAGGGCGGTACCGTACAAGCCGTCGTCAGCGCCCGGCTATGACCGCGCAATGATGGCATATTGCGTAGTGATTTCGCTCTTGATGCTTGCCATGCTGGGCATGGCAATTTTCGCGTCATTCGCAAGTTTTTGGCCCTACAACCTCACGCCGAGTACGCGCCACTATGTGCTCGGTCTGGTTGATGGCGAGGTAGCAGACGGCTTCATAAACAGCCTGAAAATGGCTGCCGGCACGGCGTTCTTCGGCACAGCGCTCGTCTTCTTTTCTGCCTATTTACTTGAGAAAACCAGAGGCGCAACCTGGCTGCGTGCACCGGTTCGAATGCTCACCATGATGCCGATGGCCGTACCGGGGCTGGTACTGGGTCTAGGCTACATTTTTTTCTTCAACGCTGCTGCAAATCCGCTTAACGTGCTCTATCACACGACAGCGCTCTTGACGCTTTGCACCATCATTCACTTCTACACGACCGGGCACCTCACCGCGGTGACGGCGCTCAAGAGTTTGGACGGCGAATTCGAAGCCGTCAGCGCATCGCTTAAAGTGCCTTGGTACAAAACCTTCTGGCGCGTGACGCTGCCGATCTGCACTCCAGCATTGGTGGACATCGCTCGCTACTTTTTTATTAACGCGATGACCACGATTTCAGCTGTGGTTTTTCTTTACTCACCCGAAACAAAAGTGGCTTCAATCGCCATTCTCAATCTCGATGAAGCGGGTGAAATCGGCGCTGCGGCCGCTATGGCGGTAATGATCGCTGGTATCTCTGCCGTGGCCACGGCACTCTTCATGCTGCTAGCAGGCTGGGTCGATCGCCGCACTCAGGCGTGGCGCGGACCAAGGTAGACGAATCAATGGCAAATGACAGAATACTTTTGACTCCCGGCCCGCTCACTACCAGTCTGCGAACCAAGCTCGCGATGTTGCGCGACTGGGGCTCATGGGACGTCGAATTCAACGACGTCACTGCGAGCGTGCGCAAAAGTCTGCTCAAGATCGTGCACGGGGAAGATAGCCATGTCGTCGTTCCCCTGCAAGGCAGCGGCACGTTCAGTATCGAAGCTGCCGTCGCGACACTGGTGCCTGCCAACGGACGTGTGCTGGTGCTCGACAACGGCGCTTATTGCAAACGTGCGGCAAAGCTGACATCACTCATGGGGCGTCGCTGCACACTGATGCCGTTCGCTGATGACGAGGCTGTTTCGCCATCGGCGTTGCGAGAGCAGCTTATTGACGACGATTTGATCACCCACGTTGTGCTCATTCACTGTGAGACGGGCGCTGGCGTCCTGAATCCACTTCAAGCGGTGGCAGACGTTTGCGCGGAGTTCAACAAGGGCCTCATCGTTGATGCAATGAGCTCGTTCGCCGCCATCGAAATTGATGCGCGAACGACCCGATTCGATGCGCTGATCGCGGCCAGCGGCAAGTGCCTCGAAGGCGTGCCGGGTATGGGCTTTGTATTCATTCGTAAAGCCGTGCTTGACGGCTGTGCGGGCCAGAGCCAGTCGCTCGCGATGGACTTGCACGATCAGTACATCTACATGGAAAAGACCGGGCAATGGCGTTTCACTCCACCAACCCATGTCGTCGTCGCGCTGGCTGAAGCGATCTCACAATTCGAAGCTGAAGGCGGACAGCCTGCGCGGCTCGCTCGCTACACTAACAACTACGAGACGCTCGTTCGCGGCATGACAGCACTCGGCTTCAAACCTTTTCTCGATCCGACAATTCAGGCTCCGATCATCGTCACGTTTCATGCGCCCGCGCATCCGGCCTACGACTTCAAGCGCTTCTACGACGCTGCGAAAGCGCGTGGGTTTATTCTCTATCCCGGCAAATTGACACAGATAGAAACGTTCCGGGTTGGCTGTATCGGGGCGATCACATCGGTTGAGATCGAGCAGGCAGTACACGCGGTTTCACTCGCGCTGCAAGACCTGGGCATACCGTCTGGCGCGCCAGCGGCTCCCGCCTAGCACGAAACGTCACGCGGAGAAATTGTTATGGCATCAAAGTCGGGTACAGAACATGCGGCGGTAGCCGCCATCCGCAAGTCCGGTGCAAACAAGGTCAAAGTCGCGGTTAGCGATATCGACGGCGTGTTGCGTGGCAAGTATCTGCACAAGGACAAATTCCTTGGTGCAGCGCAGCCGCACCCCAACGGTGGGTTCGGGTTCTGCGACGTCGTGTTCGGCTGGGACTCGCAGGACGTTTGCTACGACAACACGACCGTCACCGGCTGGCAGCACGGCTTCCCGGATGCGCTGGCGCGCCTCGATCTGGGCACTCACCGCAAAGTGCCGTGGGATAACAACGTTGATTTCTTTCTGGGTGATTTCGTCAACCCGGACGGTTCGCCTTCGCCAATTTGCCCACGACAAATTTTGAAGCGTGTACTCAGGCGCGCCGAAAAGCTGGGTGTGCAGCCGATGGCCGGCATGGAGTTCGAGTGGTTTAACTTTCTCGAAACCCCGCAAACCTGGGCGGAGAAAAAGGGCGTTGGGCCGACAAATTTGACGCCTGGCATGTTCGGTTATTCGTTGCTCCGCATGGCGGACAACCGTGAATTTTTCAACGCGCTCATGGACGACATGCTCGCCTTTGGCGTGCCAATTGAAGGTCTGCATACGGAGACGGGCCCCGGCGTTTATGAAGTCGCCATTGCGTTCGGCTCTGCGCTTGAACAGGCTGATCGGGCAATCCTGTTTAAGACCGGCGCGCGCGAAATCGGCAAACGATACGGCATCATGCCGAGCTTTATGGCGAAGTGGAGTCAACAGCTACCGGGTTGTAGCGGCCACATTCATCAAAGCCTGTCTGACGGCAAGAAGAACCTTTTCTTTGACGCGAAAAATTCGCGCTCAATGAGCAAAGTCTTTGAGAGTTATCTAGCCGGGCAGGTCGCGTGTCTGATGGAATTCGCGCCGATGTTCTGGCCGACGATCAACAGCTACAAGCGGCTGGTCGACGGCTTCTGGGCACCCGTGAAACCGACATGGGGCCTGGACAATCGCACCGCCAGTTTCCGTGTTATCGCGGGCTCGCCCAAAGCCACTCGTCTTGAGACACGCTGCCCCGGCGCAGACGTGAATCCCTACCTGGCTATGGCGGCGGTCATTGCCGCGGGCCTGCATGGCGTCGAAAAAGGCTTGAAGCTCACGGCACCTCCGATCACCGGCACCAATCAGGGCGCAGAGAACATTCCCCGCGCTCCGCGAACGCTGATTGAGACCACCGCAAATTTTTACGCTTCTAACGTTGCTCGTGACTGGCTGGGCGATACCTTTGTGGACCACTTCGCCGCAACGCGCGATTGGGAGTCGCGGCAATGGCAGGATGCTGTGACCGATTGGGAACTAAAACGCTACTTTGAAATTATCTAGACCATGACTATTACTTCCATTTCTTTTCCGACCGCTATCAAGTTCGGTGTTGGCGCACGCAAACTGGTGGCCGATCACTTGCGTGAACAAGGCTTAAAGCGTCCGCTGATCGTGACGGACATTGCGCTGGCCAAATTGCCTTTACTGGCTGAATTTCGCTCACTCTTGACCAGCCTTGACGTCGCCGTCTATTCAGGCGTATTTGGAAATCCCACTTGCTCGCAGGTGATGGATGGTGCGGCGGCGTTCAAGTCGCACAACGCAGACTGCGTCATCGGTTTTGGCGGTGGTGCTGCGCTCGACGTCGCGAAAATCGTCGGTGTTGCGGCAACGCACGAAGGCGACATTCTCGAATACGTTTGGGATCATCCGCAGGTTCGCCCCATTACCAATGCGTTGCCCTACTTCGTGGCGCTGCCCACCACATCGGGCACCGGCTCAGAGGTGGGTCGATCGTCAGTGGTGAGTGAAAACGACACCCACCTGAAGCGCGTCGTTTTCAGTCCAAAAATTCTCGCGAAATGCGTGTTTGCCGATCCTGAGCTCACCGTTGGACTGCCGCCGTCGGTCACCGCAGCCACAGGCATGGATGCGTTGACGCACAACATCGAAAGCTATCTCTCGCCCGCCTACCACCCGCTGTGTGACGGTATCGCGCTGGAAGGCACGCGGATCGCCGCTGCTGCGCTGGTCACGGCAGTCACTGACCCTGGCAACCTTCAGGCGCGCAGTGACATGATGATGGCGTCGATGATGGGAGCGATTGCTTTTCAGAAAGATTTGGGCGCGGTGCATTCCTGTGCGCACGCTTTGGGCGCGGTGCGAGATTTGCATCACGGCCTCGCGAACGCGCTGATGATCGACACCGTTTTGGCATGGAACTTTGAGGCGGTTCCTGCCAAGTTCGACGAGTTGGCACATGTATGCAAGGTGTCGGGCGGTGGGACCGCGTTTGTGCCATGGCTTAAAGGGCTCAAAGCCCAAGTCGGCATTGCAGGTGGCCTTGCCGCACGCGGCGTGACGCCAGCGGATATACCGCGGCTTGTAGACATCGCAACGAAGGATATTTGCCATCAAACCAACCCGCGTCCCTGTACCAACGCAGACTTTGAACGCTTATTTTTGGCCGCGATGTAGCTCATGAATACCCTAAGTATCATCAATCCTGCTACCGGCACGCGAATCACCGACGTCCCGTGTGACGATGCGGGAACCGTAGCGTCGAAATCCGCTCAGGCACGTGCGGCGCAGCCTGCCTGGCAAGCCACGCCACTTGCCGAACGCAAAGCATGTATCGAGCGTTTTCGTGCGCTTGTTGTGCGAGATATGGAATCTCTTGCGCGCACTTTGACGCAGGAAACCGGCAAGCCGATCAAGCAATCGAGGAACGAGTTGAATGGCCTTCTGGGTCGTATCGATTTTTTCCTTGGCGCAGTAGATGCTTCGACTCAGACCGCCACAGTCTTCAACGAAGGCGGCATGTGCGAGCAGATTGAGCAGATTCCGCTCGGTGTCGTCGCCAATATCTCAGCCTGGAACTATCCATGGTTTGTCGGTGGCAATGTGTTTGTCCCCGCACTGCTCACGGGCAACGCGGTACTCTATAAACCTTCCGAATTTGCGACGATTACTGGACTCGCCATTGCGCAACTACTGCACGAGGCTGGCATCCCGCAAGACGTATTTATTCCGCTGGCAGGCAAAGGCGAGGTTGGCGCCGCCCTGCTCGGTGAACGCATCGACGGGCTCTTCTTCACCGGCTCGTACGCCACCGGTGCGAGCATTGCACGGGCCGTCGGTCCCCGCATGATCAAGCTGCAACTGGAGCTGGGAGGCAAAGACCCGACCTACGTTTGTCCGGACGCGAATGCCAGAAACGCGGCGCTCTCACTTGCTGATGGTGCCATGTACAACGCCGGCCAGAGTTGCTGCTCAGTGGAGCGCATCTATGTTCACGAATCAATTCACGATGAGTTTTTGCAGCACTTCATTGACGAAGTGAAGACGTTCAAAGTCGGTGATCCGATGAGCGAAGACACCTACATCGGCGCTATGACGCGCGCTGCGCAATTGGATGTACTCGATACTCAAGTTCAGGATGCCACCCGCAAAGGCGCAACGCTTCAATTGGGCGGGCATCGCCTGCCTGGCCCTGGCAACTGGTATGTGCCCACGGTTTTCTCGAACGCCGATCACACAATGGAATTGATGCGTGAAGAAAGCTTTGGTCCGATCATAGGCATTCAGAAAGTCAGCTCCGACGAGGAGGCCATCGCGTTGATGAACGACACCCGTTACGGCTTGACCGCCGGTGTCTTCTCCCCCGACGAGACGCGCGCGAGATCGATCCTGTCGCGCGTGAATGCGGGCAGCGTTTACTGGAACTGTTGCGACCGCGTGAGTCCGCGGTTACCCTGGAGCGGGTTCGGTGACTCGGGAATTGGACTCACGCTTTCCACATATGGCGTTCAGACATTCTGTCGTCCGAAGGCCTGGCATTTGCGCAGCCCATGACGGCGACCGGCAAGCTGCCGAAGCTCACGCTGTTCGACCTCGACAATACGCTTCTCAGTGGCGACAGCGATGTGTTGTGGTGCAACTACCTGATTCAGCGGCGTGTAATCGAGAGCGCATCATTCTCTGCGCGTAATGCCGAGATGGACGCGCGCTATCGGGCGGGAACAGTGTCCACGCAGGCGTTCAGCGAGTTTTACGTCAGCACGCTGGCCGGGCGCACTCCTGAGGATTGGGAGCCTTTGCGACAGGAGTTTCTCGCGAGCGAGATTATTCCCCGAATCCCGTTTGTAGCCCAGGCACTGGTGCAGCATCACCTGAAAAACGGCGATCTCGTCATTTTGACCACGGCGACCAATCGCTTCATTACGGAGCTAACGGCGCGCTACCTGAATATCGAAAATTTGCTCGCCACCGATCCCGAATTGATCGATGGCAAGTTCACAGGACGAACCCACGGCACCGTCAATATGCGCGAAGGAAAACTGGTGCGTCTGACAGCGTGGCTGGCAGAGCGAGGCACAACGCTCGCCGATTATGCGAGTACTGCCTACAGCGATTCGATCAACGATGTGCCGTTGCTCGGGGCCGTCAACACGCCGGTAGTCGTCGATCCCGACTATCAGCTCGCGGCATGGGCGAACGAGCACGGCCACCTGAGCCTCTCGTTGCGCTAGCGCTGGAGCGGTGTGTCGACTTTGCCAGGTGAAAGCGAAAAAGAAGGAAAATCCGGTCATAACAGAATAATTTTGCAATATTGCAAAAGCGCAGTACCGGAGACCCATGGTTCCCAGCGAATCGCTGATTGCCGCAGAGCTTGATCGTGCGCTCGAGAGCCGGACGTTCGCGCGTTCAGCCCGAGCTCGCGACCTGTTGCGCTATCTGATGGACCGCAGGGGTTCGGGGCACGCCGGGCGCTTGAAAGAAAGCGCCATTGCGCTGGATGTATTCGGTCGTGATGCGGCGACGTACGACTCTGCCACCGACGGCATCGTGCGAGTGTCGGTCAATCGTTTGCGTGAAGTCCTGGATCGCTACTACGCCGACGAGGGCCGCAATAGTGGGCTCAGATTTGAAATTCAGCGCGGCGGTTACATGCCCATCATACGAAGGTCAACGCCTGCCGGTTTGCCCGATTTTCCGAGAATCGCCGTGTTGCCGCTCGCCAATTTCACCGGTGAAGATCGCAACGAGGCACTGTGCGATGGTCTGACTGAAGACATCATCGACGCTATGACGCGGGTTCCCGAGGTTCGCGTGATTGCCCGCACGTCCAGTTTTCGTTTCAAGGGCATGGCGCTCGATGTGCGCAGTATCGCGAGCGAGCTTTCGGTCGACGCGCTGCTGGAGGGCAGCGTACAGCTTGTGGGTGATCGCTTGCGCGTGACCGCACAGCTTATTCTTGGCAGCGACGGCACGCACCTCTGGAGCCACGCGTTTACGTTCGCAAGCACCGAGCGACGCGAATTGCAGGATGCGCTGATCGACATCATGCTGCGATCGTTGAAGCCTGGGGTACCGGTACTCGCGCCTGCATCAACGTCTGCCCCGGGGATCAGCACACAGGCGCAAAGCCTGATCGATCAGGCGCGCGGCCTCAACGTCACGCAAGTACCAGACAACCTCACTTATGCAGAGACACTTGCCCGGCGCGCCACCGAGCTCGCGCCCGAGCATGCCGACGCGTGGTTCGTACTGGCAATGGTGCGCTATTCGCGCAGCGCTGCCTTCGCTGCCATGGCGACTCATGCCAGCGCTGGCTCGGCTGCGGATGCATTGCAACGTGCGCTCAGCCTCGATGACCGCAATGCACAGGCGATTTCGCTATCGGCCTACCTGTTGGTCAGCGAGTCGCTGCAGTGGTCTGAGGCGCTGAAGCGCGCGCAACAGGCGGTCTCGTTCGCACCACACCATGGCGGCGTCAACGGTCGCCTCGCGTTTATCCAGTATTGTCTAGGGCGGTTTGAGCAATCCGTACAAACCTACGCACATGTGTTTTCGCTCGATCCATTGGCACCACCTGCACGCTACCACTACGGCCTCGCACTGGCGGCGGCCGGGCGCATTG
>JAYWHV010000213.1:0-11048 GCA_043777615.1 Burkholderiales bacterium
GGTTCGGCAATGTAGAAGACAACGTTCTCCACTTCCCGGAAGGTTCGGTCCACGCGGCTGCAGTCAGATCCTTTGACCCAAAGAGCACGACCTGGGCCATATGGTGGCTGGACGGACGTAGTCCGCATCATCTCGATGTCCCGGTTGTTGGCCAGTTCACAAAAGGGATCGGTTCGTTTTACGCCAACGACGTTCTCGACGGAAAGCCCATCCGGGTTCGGTTTCTCTGGTACCCAAACTCTGGTTCGGAACCGCGCTGGGAGCAAGCGTTCTCGGTTGATGGGGGCTCGACCTGGGAGGTGAACTGGATCATGAACTTTCAGCGCGTTAGTGCCTGACTAGAACCTTAGCTTGCATGAAGTCTTCTGCAATCAAGGAAACCATTGCCGACGCCGCAGCTGAAATCGCGCGGTTACACGCACGCATTCACGAGACCGTTCGTTTTCGGGATGCCAGCCCTCAGCAGCGTGACTCGTGGAAAAGAGCCTGTTCAGAATTTCATTCAAGGTACTCAACTCTCGCCTTTCCCGGCGGCTACGAGGGTGCCATTGAACGCATCTTGGACGGAGATCAATTCTCGATTGAGGCGGCAATCTGCTTTCTTGAGGTACGGCCGTACTTCTTCCGCTCCGGATACATGTTCAGCCAGATCGTGCGCATAGTCAGGCGTGCCAACCTGTCGCCAGAGCAGGAACTACGTTTCAGGTCCGTCATCGAGCGGCAGGCTCTTTGGCGAGCAAAGCGGCTGAACAACAATGAAACCTAACGCCGCCGTCAATAGGACGCCCCGCAAGCGGGCCGCTCGTTACGTCGAACGTTGGCGGCACAGAACCACTATTTCATGTGCGCGCTTCACACCGTACTAACCTTGCGCCTCATGACCGTCGGCGACCTGCCGATGCTGCACGACTGGCTTAATCGACCTCACATTGTTGAATGGTGGGGCGATGGGCGTGAGCGCACAACACTTGATGAAGTGGTGGAACACTACCTGCCGCGAGTACTGGGTGAGGAGCAGGTCACTCCATACATCGCAATGCTAGGCGTGGAACCAATAGGCTATGCGCAGTCATACATCGCGCTCGGCAGCGGCGATGGATGGTGGGATGACGAAACTGATCCTGGCGTGCGAGGCATTGATCAGTGCCTCGCAGTCCCTACACAGTTGAACAAGGGTCTTGGAACAAAGCTTGTTCAAGTTCTCGTTGAAATGCTGTTCTGTGACCCTGCCGTGACAAAAGTCCAAACTGACCCGGCTCCCAACAACTATCGAGCCATCCGCTGTTACGAGAAGGCTGGCTTTGTACAACAAAAGATCATCACCACGCCATATGGTCCCGCCGTCTACATGATTCAATCAAGGCAGTCCTTCGAGCACGCGCGGAGCGCTGCCTGATTCAAAAGTTAGGAACCCCAATTGCCCTCCATCCTCATTCGTCCCTATACCCCCAGTTGGAAGGCCGCGTTCTCCTCGCTGAGGGAGGACCTTTTCCGTACCGTTGAGCCGCACGCTAAGCGCATTGCGCACATTGGCTCTACGGCGATTCCGGGCCTTGCGGCGAAGGACATCGTTGACATACAAATCGGAGTTGACGCATTGAACGATGACCTGGTCTCAAAACTCGTGGACGGCGGATATGAGTTTGTTGCCAAGCACGGGAGCGATCACGTTCCGCAGGGAGACACCAACCCTCCAGAAGGCTGGAAAAAGCTTTACTTTCGTCGGTCTTCGCGGGTCCATCCTTGTCATATCCATGTCAGAGTCGTCGGCAATCCAAACCACCGATATGCGCTGATCTTCCGGGACTACCTGCGCGCGCACGAACAGGCACGGCTAACCGTAGAACTCATCAAGCGGGAGCTGGCCCGGCTGCATGGCAACGATGCCGACGCATACTATGCAGTGAAAGACCCGGTCTATGACCTCGTGTGGCAAGCGGCCAATGACTGGGCTGTTCGCTCTGGCTGGAGCGAAGAGCGAGCGACGGATGCGTAGCACGTGGCGTGCGCAGACGCGCTAAGGCGGGCAGCTCGGCTCTCTGCCCGGCTTCTCATGATGTCAGCCCTACTTTCAAGCTTTCAGCGCGCATGAACACAGCTCCTCGCGAATGCGAAGTGCCGTTGAACAGTCGGGCTGCTCAGCTGGTTGCTGGCGCCAGCTTCCACGACGCTTGGCGCGTTACCTCGGGCAAAGTGAATCGATCTGCGCTCGAGCACTTCCTGGCCGCAGCTGAGAAGACGCCTAGATGGGTGAATGTGGCCATGACCGCCCGCAACCGGATCGTTCGGTTCGTTGGCTTGAAGCATCTGGGCGCGCTCGACGATCTCGACGCCGCACGCGCGCCAACATCCTACAAACCGGGCGACCGTGTCGGAATCTTCACCCTGTTTGAGGACTCGTTCGACGAGGTGCTACTCGGCGACCCGGACAAACACCTGAATGTTGTTCTGAGCGTCCACCGGAAGCTGCTTCCGGGAGGCCACACCGTGGAGGTCACGCTTACAACCGTCGTTCACGTAAAGAACCTGCTCGGTCGCTTTTACATGCTGCCGGTTACGCCGGCTCACCGCATCATCGCGCCCGCTGTGCTTGCAGGTATCGCGGAAGGACCGCATGCCGGTTGACCGGTTACCCGACGCGAGTCCATAGTTGGCAAGGCGAGCACGGCGCGCTAGATGAAGGCCGTTCGCGCGCGTAGCTGCCGCATAGGTCCGGCAGCAGAGTAGCCGGGCCCCATTCACCCAAACCGATGCAGAGTCGTCGCATCAATGCGCTACATTCGCCTGGCATATTCACAAAACGAATCGCGACTAAAAGCTCCCGTAAACTCCCGCGCGCAACAGATGCCCCACGACCATAAAGACGTGAGCCGCGTAGACGGCTTGAACACGCTCCGTGCCCTCGCGATTTTGTTGGTATTCATGTATCACTACATGGTGTTTGTGAGCCGCGAGCCGACTTTTGCCTGGGCGAGCACGATCGGCTGGATCGGCGTCGACCTGTTTTTTGTGTTGAGTGGCTATTTGATTGCCAATCAGATTTTTGCCGGAATAGTCAAGGGTCAGGCGCTGTCACTCAAAGCGTTTTACGTACGGCGGGCGCTACGCACGTTGCCGAATTACTACGTTGTGCTCGCACTTTATTTTTTGTTTCCCGTCGTGATGGGAGGGCGCGAGCCACCGGCGTTGTGGCGCTTTTTGACCTTTACCCAGAACTACCAGCTGCCGCCCGGCACAGCGTTTTCTCACGCTTGGTCGCTTTGTATCGAGGAGCAGTTCTACCTACTTCTGCCTGCTCTGGTGTTGATTGCAGTTCGCCTGAAGCGATCGATCACGCTCGCGTGGGTGCTTCTTGCTGCGACCATCAGCGCGGCGATTGTCACTCGAGCGGTACTTTGGACGCAGTTTGGACGAGAGGCGGACGGTGCGATCAGCGGCTACCACCCAAATATTTACTACTCATCCTTTTGCCGGGGCGATGAGTTTCTTCCGGGCGTCGCTGTCGCAATGGTCAAGAACGTCCACGTGCGTGCTTGGCAGAGACTGATGCAATGGGGCCAGACGATCCTCATCGGCGGCGTTGTAGCTTTCGGATTGCTCGTGTGGCTGCTGCTCAACTTCTATGAAATTGAAGACTATGGTTATGGATTTTTTATGACTGCGTTTGGCTACTCGCTGGTCGCAATTTGTTTCGCGATTCTGACCGTTGCGGCGCTGAGCCCAAACTCATTACTGCACAAAATCCGCGTTCCCGGCGCTGCTCAGCTGGCGGCCTGGTCTTACGCGATTTACCTTTCGCACAAGGCGGTGGCCTTCATTGTGCAAGGGCAGCTGGCGAAGGCGGGAATCGCTGCAAATTCATTGCTGTTGCTGGCGGCAATTACGGTTGCATGCGTGCTGGTCGGGTGGTTGCTCTTTCGCCTGGTGGAAACGCCATTTATGAAACTGCGCGATCGCCACTTTCCAACCAATTTTCCGTTGGCAAACCGCGCCGTTCCAGCGACGCAGACGAGCGCCTAAATGAACTCTCTCTCGCGCAACCACTTCGTCGCCACGTATTTCTCGCCCAACGTCACGGGCGTGCCGCCATGTAGAGTCTTCGTGTCCGGATGCGGTCGGTCGTAGCTGAAGAATACGGCCGAGCCCTTGACGGGCTGAACCTCTAAACCGATGTCGGGGAACACCGTCGCACCGCCGCGTTCCGGCGTGCGCAGGTACATGACGATGGTCGCGACGCGCTGGCCACCGCGCTGCACGATGCGTGCGGTGCCCGGTTGCGCCGGGTCGAAGTAGTCGTAATGCGGCACGTATTGCGCACCAGTCCGGTAGCGCAGCACCTGCAGCCCTTCACCATTTTCGAACGGCCAGTGCAACAGCTCCGCCAGCCGCCGCTCTACACGCTCACAGACCGGATTTTCAGCGCGACCGAAGAACATGCCGTCGCTCGTGCGGGCACTGTTCACCTCTTCGCCGCCGGTCTGGTTATCGACTGTCAGCGAGCGCGCGAGCTTCGGCTGCGCGAGCTCAATCAGAGAATCACATTCCTCGTCCGAGAGAAGATTTCCGAACACCACCACGCGTGGAAACTTGACCACCGTCACGATGTCGACCTTACGATCTGAGGTTTGAATGAAGGTGGGGGCCTGAGCTAGATTGGGCTCCGGCACGGCGCTGCCGGACGCGCGTGCACCATCACGGTTGGCGATCAGCTCACGACCCAGCGCTTCGGCTACTGCGGCGCGCACGACGTCGGGATGCCAGCCTGTTTTCAGGGCGGAGGCGGTGAGGCTTTCGGCCGAGTGCCCGCGTGCAAGGCATTCGTTCAACCACTTGAGCAGATCAGGGTTCGCGGTGGACATGGTCAGGAACTCAAAAAATCACTGCAACGCAATGACGCGGCAACTGCTGCCTTCCGTCATGCGAATTTCGCTTTGCCCCGAGCGCATCGCCACCCAAAGACCCGGACGGCCTGCGGCGACATCGGCGCAATTTTGGGTAATCCAGATACGCCCTTCCGAAGTACTAAATCGATCCGGAGCAATAGCAACGACAGTTGCTGTAGATATGTCATCAGCTCGACGGGACGCAGCGGCGGCGCTTGCTGAACTGACCACGAGCGTTCCAGCGGCAACTACCGTGCTCGCTCCTGCCACTGCCACACTGGCCGTGGTGACCGCAACGGTCTTTGCTGCGCCTGCGGTTGTGACGGCTACGCCAGCCGTTGTCACGGCAACACCCGCAACTGTCGCCGCCGCACCTGCCGTCGTCCCCACCAATGACGCGCCGGCCTTGACCACGTTAGCGCCGGTATCGACAACCGCGCAGCTGCACAACAGCGCTGCGCCGAGCGTACCAGGCAGGAGCGCGGTGAAGCGCTTTAAGAAAAATTTCATGGCGCAATTATGACTAACCGCGCCGTAGTCCACGCTTGACGCGCTACTTACCCAGCGCCGCCCTGATTTGCACGAGGGCCGCCGGGTCTTCGATCGTCGTCATATCGCCGGGATCACGGCCTTCGGCAATCGCCTGAATCGTGCGCCGCAGCAGCTTGCCGGAACGCGTTTTCGGCAACACCGTCACTAAATGCACTGCACCCGGACGAGCGATTGCGCCGATCTCTTTATCGACCGTCTGTGCGATGGCCGTCTTCGTTGCTTCGGACGCGTTAGCTGGGTCCTTCAACACCACGAATGCCACGGGAATCTGGCCTTTCAGCGCGTCGGCCACGCCCACCACCGCACATTCCGCGACCATCGGATTCGCCTGCAGCGCCTCTTCAATTTCGCGCGTCCCCAGACGATGGCCCGCAACGTTGATCACGTCGTCCGTTCGGCCCAGAATGAAGTAATAGCCCTCCGCGTCGCGGGTTGCCCAGTCAAAGCTTGAGTAAACCTGCTCGTCCTTGAACGTGTCGAAATACGTGCTCACAAAACGCTCATCGTCACCCCAGACGGTGGTCATCGCGCCCGGCGGCAGCGGCGGCAGGATTGTCAACACACCTTTCTCGTCGGCCTTCGTTGTTCCTCCGGTCACTTCGTCCTTCAATTTGACGTTGAAGCCGTACACCGGGAACGAGGGCGAGCCGAATTTGCGCGGGGTGTCTTCAACGCCAATCTGCGCCGAGATGATCGGATAGCCGCTCTCGGTTTGCCAGTAGTTGTCGATGATTTTCACGCCACCCAGCGCGTCCGATACCCAGCGCGCGGTAGGTTCGTCCAGCGGCTCACCGGCAAGGAACAGATACTTCAAATTCGGCAGCTTGTATTGCTGCATGAATTTCGGGTCCTGCTTTTTGAGCACGCGAATCGCGGTCGGCGACGAGGACATCGTTTTCACATTGTTCTCGGCGCAGATCTTCCACCAGATCGCGGGATCGGGCCGAAGAGGAACGCCTTCGTACATGATCGTGGTGCAGCCCGCGAGGAGCGGTCCGTAGACGATGTAGCAATGGCCCACGACCCAGCCAATGTCGGAAGTGCAGAACATCGTCTCGCCGGCTTTCAGGCCAAAAATCTTGTACATGCTGGTGGTCAGCGTTACGGCGTAACCACCGGTATCGCGCTGCACGCCCTTCGGTTTGCCCGTCGTGCCGCTGGTGTAGAGGATGTAGCTTGGGTGTGAAGATTCGACCCATTCGCACGGCACTTGTTTGGTCGCCTGAGCCGCGCTGTAATCGGCCCAGTCGACATCGCGACCCGGCGTGGTTTTCATGGGCTCAAGCTTGCGATCAAACAGCAGTACCTTCTCGGGCTTGTTCACGGCGAGATCAATCGCCGCATCAAGGAGCGGCTTGTACGGCACAACCTTGCCCATCCGCATGCCCGCGTCCGACGAAACGATCACTTTCGGCTTCGCGTCGTCAATGCGGGTCGCAAGCGACGCGGACGCAAAGCCGCCAAACACCACCGAGTGAATCGCGCCGATGCGCACAGTGGCCAGCATCGCAAACACCGCCTCTGGAATCATCGGCATGTAGATCAGAACGCGATCGCCCTTCGTTACGCCGAGGCTTTGCAGCATTGCCGCAGCGCGGTTCACCTCGTCGTGCAGCTGCCGATACGTGTACTTCGTTTCGGTGTCGGTCTCGGAGGAAATGAAGTGCAGCGCGACCTGGTCCCCGCGCGTCGCGACGTGGCGGTCTACAGCGTTGTGGCAGAGGTTCGTGGTGCCGCCGACGAACCATTTGGCGAACGGCGGGCGCGAAAAGTCGCAGACCTGAGTGAAGGGCGTCTGCCAGTCAATGAGTTTCGCCTCCTCCGCCCAAAACGCGTCACGTGCGTTGATCGACCGATCGAAGTGTTCCTGATAAGCACCCATCACATCCTCCTTGAATGTTGCGAAACCTGACGGCTTAGCGAATACGCGGATTGTGCCAGAGGAATGCTTACGCGAACCTTAGGTCTTATATAAGAGTTAAGGCCTGCGAGGATACAGCTTTCCTGTCAGATTGCCTTTTTATTGGGGCTAGATGGCCAAACGTGCAATAGTCGATTTCTAAATAAAATCGCGTTTAGCCCAGGCTTAGCGGTCGTTCTATAGAAAAGCTATTCAGCAGCAGCCAGCCCCTTTGGCTTCCGCTTGAATCGCCCCCCAACCCATTTCGCGCCTCGCCGGATTCCGTGTTCGATGTCGTCAAACAGCGTAAACACAGGCGGAATGACCAACAGAGACAGGAAGGTCGACGTAATCAATCCACCGATTACGGCCACCGCCATCGGCGAGCGGAAACTCGGGTCGGACGTGCCGGTACCAATCGCAATCGGCAGCATGCCCGCGCCCATTGCAATCGTGGTCATGATGATCGGTCGTGCGCGTTTGTGGCATGCGTCGAGCAGCGCTTCGAGCCTCGTCATGCCGTGATCGCGGCGCGCGACGATGGCGTATTCAACCAGCAGGATCGAGTTCTTGGTGGCAACACCCATGAGCATGATGAGCCCGATGAACGACGGCATCGACAGGCTCTTTCCGGTGACCAGCAACCCAAGGAACGCGCCACCGAACGACAACGGTAGCGCCGCGAGAATTGTGAACGGATGCAGCAAGTCCTTGAACAACACCACGAGCACGATGTAGATGCAGAGCACGCCGGTGAACATCGCCAGGATGAAACTTGAAGACAACTCCGCGAGCGCCTCCGCGTCACCGACTTCGCGTACCTCGACGCCCGGTGGCAGCGACTTTACGCTAGGCAACTCGGCCACCGCCTTGACCACATCACCGAGCGGCGCGCCCGATAATTCGATTTCGAAATTGATATTGCGCGAGCGGTCGTAGCGGTCGATGACGGCCGGGCCGCTGGCGATTTCGAGCGTCGCGACACTGTTCAACGGAACCGGCCCCTTGTTGCCGGGAACCGTGAGTCGGCCGAGCAAATCAAGGTCCTGCCGCGCGCTGGAAGCGAGTCGCACGACGATGGGGATTTGTCGTTGCGCCAGGTTCATTTTCGCCAGCGCCTGGTCGTAGTCGCCAACAGTCGCCACGCGCAGCGTCTCCGCCATTGACGTCGCACTGACGCCCAATTCGGCAGCGCGGCCGGCAATCGGGCGCACCGCAATTTCAGGCCGCACGAGGCTCGCTGTCGACGTGATGGTGCCGAGATTCGGGATAGTGCGGAGGTCTTTTTCGACGTTGCTCGCAGCTTGCGCCAGCGCGTTGGCGTCATCGCCACTGAGCACGAGGACATACTTTTCACCGGAGCCGCCGAGCCCCACGGTGCTGCGAACGCCGGGAATCGCTTCAAGCACTTTGCGCATGTCGGCCTCGATCGGCTGCTTGCGCACGTCTCGCTCATTGCGCGCGGCAAGCTGAATAGTCAGCGTCGCTTTGCGTACTTCAGCCAGGCCCGATGGCGCGAACGGATCGCTGCCCGCCGAGCCGCCGCCAATCGTGGTGTACACCGATTTCACGTACTTCACTTTTGACACCAGCTGACGCGCCTGCTCGGCCGCAAGCTTGGTTTCGGCCAGCGTCGAACCCGGCGGCAATTCAAGCTTCACCTGCGTTTGCGAATTGTCGTCCGGCGGAATGAACGCGAACGAAAGCTGCGTTGCCAGAAAAATCGAGCCTGCGAAGAACGCCAGCGCGCCGACAAACGTGATCCAGCGATGACGCAGGCACCACGCCGCCCACTTCATGTAAATCTTCAACCAGCCCGCTTCTTTTTCGGGCTTGACGATAGGCTTCAACAGGTACGCCGCCATCATCGGCGTCAGCATGCGCGCGACGACAAGCGAGGCGAACACCGCAAGCGACGCCGTCCAGCCAAATTGCTTGAAGAACTTGCCGGGAACACCGGCCATAAACGCGGTGGGCAAGAAGACGGCAATCAGCGCAAACGTCGTCGCAATCACCGCAAGGCCAATCTCGTCTGCGGCTTCCATCGCGGCCTGATACGGCGTTTTTCCCATGCGCAGATGGCGCACGATGTTCTCAACCTCCACGATGGCGTCATCAACAAGAAGCCCGATAACGAGCGAGAGCGCCAGCAGCGTCACCACGTTGATCGAGAAACCAAAATAATTCATGCCGATGAAGGCTGGAATTGCCGACAGCGGCAAAGCCACCGCCGAAACCAGCGTTGCGCGCCATTCGCGAAGGAACAGCAGCACGACCAGCACGGCGAGAAACGCGCCTTCGAGCAGCAGCTCAACCGATGCGTCGTATTCCTCCTGCACCGGCGTCACGAAATCGAAAGCCTGCGTGAGCTTCAGGCTAGGGTTTTCAAGCTTCAATTGTTCGAGTACGGCCAACGCGCCCTTGCCGACTTCAATTTCGCTGGCCCCGCGACTGCGCGCTACCTCGAAACCAACCACCGGCGTGCCATTGAGCAATGCTGCCGAACGGGGCTCGGCTACCGTGTCGATAACGGCGGCCACTTCATCCAGTCGAATGCGACGACCATCGGGCAAGCTCAGTTGTAGTTGTCCCAGCTCCTGCGCAGTGGCAACCGTTGCGAGCACGCGAATGGGCTGCTCAGCACCGCCCAGATCAGTGCGACCGCCGGTCGCCTCAGTCTGCACCAGACGCAGCTGCCGCGACACATCAGCTGCCGTCACCCGGAGCGACTGCAATTTGGCGGGATCGAGCAACACCTGAACCTGACGATCAGCGCCACCAACCCGGCTGATCGCACCCACACCACGCACGGAGAGCAGTCGGCGCGTCAGCGTGTTGTCGACAAACCAGGAGAGCGCTTCGTCGTCCATCTGGTCCGACGCAACGGTGAACGCCAGCACCGGCGAACCTGCGAGCTCAAGCTTGCTGACAATCGGGTCGCGCAGATCGCCTGGCATGTCGGCGCGCACACGGGACACAGCTGCGCGCACGTCGTCGACGGCTTCCTGCACCGGCTTTTCCAGACGGAACTCGGCAGTGATGGTCGCCCCGCCGTCCTGCACTTTGGTGTAGATGTGTTTGAGCCCTTGCAACGTGGCGATCGAGTTCTCGATCTTGCGTGCGACCTCGTTTTCAAGCTGGCCTGGCGCCGCGCCGGGCAATGACGCGCTGACCGTGACCGTAGGCAAATCAAGGTCCGGGAAGTTCTGCACCTTCATTGACTGCCACGACAAGATGCCTGCCAAAGTCAGCAGAACAAAGATCATCAGCGAAGGAATCGGGTTTCGTATCGACCAGGCGGAAACGTTCATGATGGGCTCCGTCGTCGATCAGGGTTTGGCGGTGGGTGCGGCCGCAGCCGTCGGCGCGTCATTGACGCGTACCGTGTCGCCCTGCGCTAAAAACGCTGCGCCGTTGACGACGACCGTTTCGTTGCCCTTCAGGCCAGACGAAATCTCGACGCGATCATTGAAGCGGCGACCGGTTTGCACCTTGAGCTGCGAAACTTTGTTCTCGGCTAGCAGCTGGTAGACGTAGGTCATGCCGTCGCGCAGCACGACCGCCTGTTGCGGCAACGAAAGGGCCCGTGCCGAGCCCACCGAAAAGTCTCCGCTGGCAAACATGCCGGCTTTCGCGGCTGTGTTGTTCATGAGATCAACGTAAACGATGGAATTGCGCGTCGCAGTATCGACCGTTGGAGCGACGACGCGAAC
>JAYWHV010000214.1:0-11043 GCA_043777615.1 Burkholderiales bacterium
GCGAAGGGTGACGACGGCTCCGGCGTCAATCCCGCATGTTTAATCGCGGTGCGCATCATGATCGTGAGGCAGGGGTTGTTTTGTGGGCCTGAGAATACGAGCGCGCTGAAGCGTCCGGCGGCTTTCAGCGCTGCACGAGCGCCCTTTAACGCAGCGAGGGGTTCTTCGCAAAACATCAATCCCAGCCGACACACCGCAGCGTCAAATTTGGCACCGTCAAGCCCAAGTGACTGCGCATCGGCCAATCGGGTTTCAACCTGCGAAAAGCCTTCTGCGTGTGCGTTGCGTTGTGCCAACTCAAGTATGCGCGCGGAAATATCGGTGGCGAGCACGTAGCCGGTTTCACCGACTCGCCTCGCGATGTCGAGCGTTTGATCGCCAGAACCAGCGGCGATGTCGAGCACTCGCGCACCTGTTGTTACGTGCGCCGCATCGAGCATCATCTGCGTCGCGCCAAGGAGCCATTCGCGGATTATCAGCGTGTGATCGTTCCAGCCTGCGGCTGCGTCATCCCACGGATGACGCGCTGTTTCACGTTCGGCGAGCGCAGTCATTCTGCGCGAATCCCGGTGCTGCGGATGATCGGTTGCCAGTAGCGTTGCTCGGCCGCGATGCGGGTAGTCAATGCCGCTGGTGTGCTTGATGCCGCCACCATGCCAGACTCCGAAAACGCTGCGATTAACTCAGGTCGTGCGATGGCGGTGCGTAGCGCCTGCGAGGTGGATTCGATCACGCTTGTCGGCACGTTCGCGGGCATGAAAAACGCGAACCATTCTCGCACCACGAGATCGCGATATCCCTGCTCAACCAGCGACGGAACATCGGCGAAATAAGCGCTGCGCTGTGGCCCGGACGTGGCAAGCACGCGAATCTTGCCCGCCGCTTTATGTTGGCGCAGCAAGCCCTCAGGCAACACCAGCACAGCAATCTGCCCGCCGAGCAAATCCACCATCGCCGGTGGGCCACCCGCATAAACCACGTGTTGCCAAGACACGTCGGCCTCGCGAAACAGCATCGCCTCCAGCAAGTGCGGCAGGGTACCAGTGCCGGGGGAACCCGCGTTGGCGAGTTTTGGGTTGGCGCGCATCCAGTCGACCAGTTCGCGAATGCTGGTCACGCTTGCCGGTACGGCCGGGCCGACGGCCAGCCCCAGTGTCATCTCGCCCGCGAGCGACACCGGTTGCAGATCGAGGACGGGGTCGTAAGCGAGCTTGGCGTACAGGTAGGGATACACGGTGGCCACCGCGCCTTGCGCGAGCAGCACGGTCGAGCCGTCGGATGGGGCAGCTTTGAGCGCGTTCACCGCGATTTGTCCAGCTGCACCGGGCCGGTTTTCGACGAACGTGGCGCGCCCGCTGCTGGCGCTGAACTGTTCAGCGATGCGCCGCGCTACGATGTCAGGGATGCTGCCAGCAGGGCCGGAGCAGAGGATGCGCAGCGGTGGGATTGATGCCTGCGCGCGGACTGGTTTGATCCAGCTGACGCTGAGCAGCGTCGCGGTCGCGGCGCAACCGAAATTAAGGAAATCGCGTCGGGAGTTTGATGTGTTGATCATTGAGTTTTTTGTGAGCGGAGGGAGTGGTGTGGATGTTTGCAGAACCTCCCGGCCTATGGGAAGATGCGCGATGCAGCAAGCCGATGCTTTTAGTGCATCACTCTGCGCAGTTAAAAGGCATAGTTGGCGATGAGATTACAAAGGATCGAGCAATTCATCAGCGTAGTCGACGCAGGCAGCATTCGCGGCGCAGCGCGTCAGCTTGGTATGTCGCAGCCCGCGTTGTCGCGTGCCTTGCAGCAGCTTGAAGAAGAGTTAGGCGTGCAACTGATGCTGCGCAGCGGGCGAGGCGTGGTGCTCACAGCGGCGGGCAGCGCGTTTCTGTCGCGCGCACGTGTGGCGGAAGCCGAGTTGCGCAAAGCGGCAGACGAGGCGCGAAGCACGGTCGACGACGGCAGCGGACTGTTGGCGCTCGGTCTGTCGCCGGTTGGCGCGAGTCTGTTGCTGCCGGAGTTGTTCATCACGCTGCGGCAAACGCGGCCTAAAGCGCGCATTCGTATTCTTGAAACGACGCCCAGCGCGCTGTTGCCGTTGGTACGCGACGAGGTGATGGATCTCGCGGTGACGCAGCGCACACGCATCAATCTCGATGCGGGCCTCGACTATCGGCCGCTCGCCGAAATCAACATGCGCATCGCAGTGCGACGAGGGCATCCGTTGCTCGCGTTGCGCAAAGTGCATTTGACCGATTTGGTCGGCGCATCGTGGCTGTACATGACCGCGCACGACAGTTCGGACGATATCGTCAGCCGCTCGTTCATCGGCGCGGGTTTGCCGGTGCCCTTGCCTGCGGTGCATTGCGGTTCGTACTTTATTGCGCTTGATTTGATTGCAGCAACTGACATGGTTGGCGTGTTGCCGCCCGCGTTGCTGCGCGCCTGCATGAAGTCTGGGCAGCTTGATGAACTGGTGTTGGCGGAACCGCTGTTGCCGATTCATTTGGGGCTCTACACGAGGGCTGGCTCACCCGCGACGGCATCAGCAAAATCAGCGGCTGACGCAATCATTGCCATCGCTCACCGCATAGCGTTAACGGGTGAATTGCGTAGTACGAAGCCGCTGGCAGTTTCGCCTTTGCGCTAGAGGACGGCGGAGGCTGAACATGTGCGAAATCACCGCTGCCCGCAGTGATGAACGCAATCGTTGAAAAACCTACACTGGTGATAGGCCGCCTTTTAATAACGACTTGACCATGCGAATTACTGCGACGCAGATTGCCCAATGGGCCGATACGCGAGATGCACAGAGCACCTTGCCTACTCTCGTTCGCCGGTTGATCTCCGCGACATGTGAAACGACCGCTTTGGCCATGCCTGGCGGCGACTCTGTTGGTTTGCCGGGATACGACGGCGTAGTGCAGGCGTCGCGGGGTAACGCCTGGGTTCCAGTTGGTTTGTCTCTTTGGGAGACTGGCTGTAGCGAAGATGTGATCAAGAAAGCACGATCCGACTTCAAAAAGCGTAGTAAATCCTCGACAAAGGAGAGCGTTGCGAATACGTCTTTTGTCTTCGTTTCGTCCAGAAGGTGGGCACGGAAGCAAGCGTGGGTGACCGAAGCAAAAGATACAAATCACTGGTTAGACGTGAAAGCGTACGATGCAGACGATCTTGAGGCGTGGCTTGAAACCGCGCCCGGCGTCAGTTTGTGGTTCAGTGAACTGCTTGGTTTGAGTGGATCAGGTGTTTCATCGGTTGCGCGTTACTGGGAGACGTGGCGGAGCCAATCAAGTCCTGCGCTCACATCAGCCGCAATATGTTCTAAACGTGACGTTGCCGCATCAGCATTTCGAGAAGCGATTTCGAGCGCGCTGCCATTAGTCGTAATTGAAGCTGATAGTCGGGAGGAGGCTGTCTCATTTGCCTGCGCGCAGCTTCTTGACATCGGTCAAGCGGATCATGCGGTGTGCGTAACGAGCTCTGATGGTTGGCGATTCGTCGATGCCAATACGCAGCTCCGATTCGCACTTGCGACGACGGTTGAAATTGCGACGGCGCGCGCACCTACGGCAGGATTTACGCTACTCATCCCGATGAGCTTGGGCGACAGACCAGCCTATCCACGTGACCGGGGCGGCGACGCAAACGACAAGTCACGAATTGAGCTATCGCGGCTGAACGCGCAGGACTTTGAGGCGGCATTGGTCGATCTAGGAGTTGAAAATTCAGACGCATCTAGGTTGACCTCCGCTGTTGGTCGTTCGTGGTCTGTTTATCGACGAGTGCGCGCTGCTAATCCTGCAATAAGCCGACCGACGTGGATGACTGATGCGGCAGCGCGATGTCTTAGCGCAGTCACGCTTGTTGGTTGCTGGAGTGGCGACAAAGCTGGAGATCGCGCGTGTCTAGAAGCGATTTTTGATGGCACCTACGCTCAACTTGAAGCGCAGCTCAGGCACATGGCGTCTGTAAATGACTCGCCCGTTCTCCAAATCGGGGCAGTTTGGAAAGCGAAAGCGCCGCTTGAGCTTTTGTATCTATTTGCGAGCAAGATAACGTCGACCGAGTTGCGGGCGTTTTTCACGTTGGCTGAGGCAGTATTGTCCAAGCCTGATCCGTCGCTAGAACTCGAAACCGACAAGCGATGGGCAGCCGCGATCTATGGCAAAGTTCGAGAGGAGTCAGGACTCGCAATCAATTCAATCGTGGACTCGATCGTCAAGCTGCGCGTGTATGCCGAGCGTAACCGCGATGACGGTCACGCTAATTTAATTATGTCTGCGGTTGATAACTTGGTGCGCAATCTATTGCATGACGCCGACGCGCAACGATGGTTGTCCTTGTCGTCCCTTCTGCGCGAGCTCGCAGAAGCTTCGCCCGACGTGTTTCTCGGCGAGTTAGAACGAAGCCTCAACAGCAACGATGCACCCGTTCTATCGCTGCTAGCTGAGACGGAATCTAGTAGTTTGTTCAACAGGGCATGGCATACCGACTTACTTTGGGCACTCGAAGTCTTGGCATGGTACCCGGCGCGTCTAACTCGCGTCGCAGACATCTTGAGTCGGCTTGTCGCGACACCGATCAAAGGAAACTGGAGCAATACGCCGAAGAACACGCTGATTTCACTATTCCGCCCGTGGTGGCCGCAAACCACAGCTACCGCGGAGCAGCGTATCGCGTCGATTGACCGCATGCTTCAAACACGGAATAGCGTCACTTGGAATTTACTGGCATCGGTCATTGGACGCCACGGCTTTGCGACGGCAAACGCGAAGCCCTGCTGGCGCGATGACGATGCAGGTGCTCGGAGTGCCGGGGATGCGACTGATTTTGGCTGGTACGCGTCTGAGATAGGTGCGCGGCTGCTCAAGCATGCTGAAGATTACCCAGACAGGATTGCGAAACTCACCGACGCTATTGATCGCTTTGCCGGTGATTATCGAAGTCGTTTGGCTGAGCTGATCGAACAGGCTGTCAAGTTTGACGACGATGGCAGGGAGCTAATCCGCGCGAGTCTTAGGAAGCATCTCAATTGGCATAACTCGTTCAACCGGGACGGCACTAAGGGCATTCGAGAAATGGCAGACCGTCTCCGTCCCGTATTTGATGTACTGGCGGCGAGGGACGTGATCAAGCGTCACGCGTGGCTATTCAAAAGTCACTGGGTTGAGCTACCTGACGGTAGGGAGGACGACTACGAAAGAGCTGACGTATTGCGTTCACAACTGCGCGCGGACGGGATTCGCTCCATCTTCGAGGTGCGCGGGTGGGATGGGTTGAAGTCGTTAGGTGCCATTGCAGAAGATAGATGGCTTGTTGGGCGGGAAATAGCAAAGTTCGCGTCGAACGAACCTGCTTTCTTGCCTTGGATTGTGGAGCAATTTGTGGATTGCGGCGCGTCGAACCATCAGCTTGTTGTCGGTGGGGCTTTGCGTGAAATGCAAGAGGACGCGCGCATCACGTTTCTAGAAGCTGCGATTGACGGTTACGCTGAGCGCATCGGACAGTCAGCGGAAGTTGCTGCCTTGTTAGTCACGGCCCCTTGCGACCGGAAGACATGGGATTTCGTTGAGATTCTCGAAACAGCCGTAAGGACAATTTACTGGGATACCGTCAATCCAGGATTCATGCCCAACGATGCCAGCGCCGACCGGTTGCATCTCGTTGATCGTTTACTTGAAGCGAAGCGGCATAGGACAGCTTTCCAAGTTTTGGAGCACCACTTCAAAGAGGTTGATGCGACGCTTCTTGCTCACATGCTTGATGAAATTCGGAAGGGCAGTGAACCAAATGGGCCGACGGCGCAACATTGGAATATCGGTGACGCCTTTGCTCATTTGCACAACTCGGGACAAATTGCGCGTCGCGACCTTGCGACGCTTGAATTTGCGTATTTCTCGGCGCTAGAACATACCGAACACGGTGCGCGAAATCTCTACGCTGAATTGCTCTCTGACTCGCAATTTTTTATGGAGTTGATTTGCTTGGTTTACAAACCGCGAACTGGTGAACCTGAACCAGCCGACGCGTCGCTGAAGCCTGCTGCCGAACTGGCTTGGCGAGTTCTCCACGAGGGCCGAGGACTGCCCGGTACTTCCCCAGACGGTACGCTTGATGTCGAGGCTTTCGCTCGATGGGTAAAAGCAACACGCGATCTCGCAGAGGTGCGTGATCGGGCAGAGTGTGTCGACTCGGTCATCGGCCAGTGGTTTTCTAATTGCCCATCAGACGACGATGGTACGTGGCCATGTGCTGCAGTGCTTAATCTTTTGGATGAGAACGGAGCTGAAAATCTTCGCGATGGTTTCTCCACTGGGATCGCGAACAATCGCGGGATAACGTCTCGTGCTTACGATGATGGAGGTCTGCAAGAGCGCACTCTTAGCCAGAAATATCGTGACCTCGGCAAACCGTTCCACGCCACTCATCCCAATGTTGCAGCGATGTTTGAGCAAATAGCGCAGTCGTATGATCGTCACGCCTTTTATGAAGACCGGAGCGCGCAACTCAGAATAGAGGGGCATTGAGTTAACGCAGATAAACCGCATTCCACGTGGCACCGTGCATAGACGAATGCCAGAGCAGCTGCTTTTCTACTTCTTGACGTTCACGAACAGTTCAGGCTCAACGCTCACGCCGTTCAAATAAACCGACCAGTGCAGGTGCGGCCCGCTCGCTCGCCCCGTCGCGCCGGACCGGGCGACGGCTTGACCTTTACTCACGCTGTCGCCAACCTTGGCGGTGTGTTCGCTCAGATGACAGAACAGGCTCAGTAGGCCGTTGCCGTGATCGATGAACATCGTCTTGCCGCAAAAGTAATAGTCACCGATATCGAGCACGATGCCATCGCTCGGTGCGAGTACCGGCGTGCCGGTGCCTATCGCTACGTCGAGCCCGGCATGCGGGGCGCGCGGTTTCCCGTTGAGTACGCGTGAACCGCCGAATCGCCCGGAGAGTCGACCCTTGGCGGGCAGGGTGAATGATGCGCTGGTTGCCGCGTCTTCGCGCCACTTCGAGCGCACGGTCTTGAGGTGCGCAGACTCAGTTTCGATGCGCGCGATCACCTCGGGTGGAGGCTCGACCATCGCGTTGTCTTTGAGCGTGACGTGTTGCACCGGATAGCGCTTGTTTTGAACCGTAAACGATACCGACTGCATCGCGCCGCCCCGGCTCACGCTGACTGAGTGCTCGCCGGGCACTGTTGACAAAGGCAGGCCCACCACGGCGATCCAGGACGCGCCGCGTTTTACTGTCCATACGTTCGCGCCGTCACGCGTCACGGTCGGTTTGGCCTCATCAGCTGGGGCAATGGCAATCAGCACCACACCACCTGGAACGCGCGATTCGCGAGGCAGTACGATAGCGGCACTCGCTGCGGTCGACAACGCTGCTGAGGCAAAGACTACCAATCGCAGGAGCCCTTGTACTCGAGTGGCAAACGCATTTTCACTTGTGCCGATGCGTGTCTTGTCTCTGTTGTTTTCAGTCATGGTCCGGCCCGCAACAAGTAAGCGCTATCCCGGCCTGCGAAAGTCGGATTCAACCCAAGCCGCAGCGCTCGCTACGTTCAAGCGAAAATCTGCTCGTACTCGCACTTTTGCGACTTCTTCCCCGAGTTGATCTGTCGCGGACAAAAGCGCATGCGCATCGTCGTCATCCGGTACGATTTGCAGAGCTACTTTCCAGCGTGTGTCGCCGACGTCAATGGTCACGGATTTATTGAGCCGGGCGTATTGCGATTGCTCGTGCCGGGTAATGATTTCGGAGGCGGTTTTGATCAATGTGTGGAACGCTGAGACATCAAGCGGCTTTGGGTCCTTTTTGTTTCGACCCATGGTCCACGGGCCGACCAGAGCGGGCTCCCGTTCCCCGTCTTTGTACATTTCGACAGCCCAGCCTTCGTCGTCTTCGTTTTTGACGACCCTGGCCGTCCAGCCATCGTCCTGCCAGAGTCTGGCTTCTTTCACCAACTGGGCGGTGTCGTCGGTGCCAGCGTCTATCGGGCCAGCTGAGGGGGAAGTAGCGTTCGTCGTCATAAACTAATGTTACGTCTCACGCGCCATCGGGCTCCTGCTTTGCACGATGTTTGATGAGATTCAGCTTTTTGGTGAAACGTCGATTGTGTTGGGGCTATAGGAGAATAACGTCGTTAGTCGACTTTAATATAAACGTGCGCTTAGCCCACGTATAGTGTGAGTTACACAAAAAAGCTGATCATCCCGAAGCGACGAACATGCGCCGGCAAACAGACAGTTTTAAAGTCGGTCCGACCGGCTCCTGACCCTTTGAGAAAATCAAATCGCAGTACCAGGTTTTGCAATGACCACTGACCTTCCATCCCGTGACGCGAAACCTCTCACGATCGGAGCTGTGCTGCTTGCGGCGGGAGCGGGAACTCGCCTCGGGAACAAGCCCAAGTCGCTCCTGGAGCTCGATGGAGTGCCGCTAATCCACCGCCAGCTCATCGCACTAGCGAGCGCCGGGATTACGGAGATTGTGGTTGTGCTCGGGCATTATGCGGTCAGGATTGACGCGTCGGTGCGTGCCTGTCCGGTGTCGGCGAAAGTAAAAACCGTCATTAATTCAAGCCCCGACGATGGCCAACCGTCATCGGTGCGAGTCGGGCTACGTTCTCTGTCTTCAAAACTTGACGCCGTAATCGTCGCTTTGGCTGATCAGCCGCTCGTCGAGCCCGCGGATGTACTCGCGCTTGTTGAAGCATTTAGAAGCCGTAGCGCTGAATCATCAATGGTTGTGCCGAGCGTGTCCGGCTTGCCAGGAAATCCGGTGATGCTTGATGCGACGCTGGCGGCTGAATGGCTTCGCAGCGACACCAATGTGATGGGCCGCACCTGGCGCGAAGCCATCCCGAAGCGCGTGCAACGGTTTGACAGCGAAAACACGCATTACCGCGTTGACATCGACACGCCAGAGGATATCCGGCAATTCATCGAGCGCACCGGCCATACGTTGCGGTGGCCCGATGAGTGAATGAGGCGACGCGCCGCTTAGCGTCCGCCGGGAACCTTTGCCTCAATGATTGCGCCGTAAATCATGTTGCGCAAAATTGAGCGTGACGGGACCCGCTGTTTCGGACTCTGCATCATGAACACGACGAACAGATCATTCGCCGGATCAACCCACATGTAGGTGCCGCCTGCGCCGCCCCAGTAATACTCGCCGGGCGCAGCAGGATACGCCGCCTCGCCGGCGCTCGTCCGCACCGCGAATCCAAGCCCGAAACCGTACCCAGGGCCGGGCAGATAGAGTGGCGTCCGGATCACCGCGGGGTTGAGCTGGTCCGTTGTCATGAATGCGAGCGTGGCGGGGCTAATGTAGCGACGGCCTTCAAGCTGGCCGCCGTTCCGGAGCATCATCAAAAACCGTGCGTAGTCCATCGCTGTGCTCATCAGCCCGCCGCCACCAGACTCCATCGCCTGCATCTGGCGCGGGTCGAACACGGGCGCGTTGATGCCGATTGAGCGGTCGTCGTTGAACGGCTCAGCGATGCGCGACTGACGATCTTTTTCGGGTACGTAGAAGGATGTGTCTTTCATGCCGAGCGGGAGCAGCAGGCGCTCCTTCAAATGCGTCAACAATGACTGCCCGGAAACAACTTCGATCACACGCCCCAGCACGTCGGTCGAATTGCTGTAGTCCCACGTGCTGCCTGGCTGAAAGGCGAGAGGCATTTTTGCAATACGCTCTGCAAACTCGGCGTTGGTGACATTGCCGCCCGTGCCGACGTTGCCGTCCTGGTATGCCTTCTTGACCAATCCATCGCCAAAAAACCCATACGTGAGGCCGGAGGTATGGCGCAGCAAATCCTGCACTGTCATCGGGCGGCGTGGCGCAACGAGATCAAGTGATTTGACGCCCTGTGCATCGGTTTTTTCAACCCCGACTTTGACATTCGCGAACGACGGAATGTAGCGCGCCACTGGCGCTTCGAGAAGCAGTTTTCCTTCCTCAACAAGCATCATCGCAGCCACACTAACGATGGGTTTGGTCATCGAGTAAATGCGGAATATGTCGTCGGATTTAAGCGGCGCGGCATCGTCCGGGCCTCGCTGCCCAACGGTTTCGGCATAGACGACCTTGCCGCCGCGCACAACCATGACTGTCGCGCCGGGGATTCGCTTCTGTGTGACCTCGGCGCGCATCCAGTCTCCGACGCGATTCAAGCGCTCGGTGGACATGCCGACCGTTTCCGGTTTGGCCGAGGGCAAAGCTTGCGCATGCGCCGCCGGAATCTGGCTGAAGAATGCCGTGCCGAGCAGGGCAAATAGCGTCAGGCGCCGCCGAAACCTGGACGACAGGGATGGTGAGTGGCTCATGAAGGTCTCCTTTGCGTGACGATGTGAGTTCGTGCAACGCGTCGTGTTCTCTTCGAAACAGCAGTACGGCGTTTATCGCGAACCGAAGGTGGCGACTATAGCTTCAACGTGTTCGTGTTTGCCGCGTTTATGCGCACAAACTGGACTCCCGATACACGGAGGGCGTCGTCGTCAGCGCTAACATTAGCCCGTGTTCTGCCTTGCGCCTCAACGAGCAGGCGCCGACGTAGAAATTGAACGGAAGCCCACACGTGTGATCAACAAAATTGTCTCCTCAATTGCAGATGCGCTCGCGGGGGTTCAGGATGGCGTAACTATCATGGTCGGCGGCTTTGGTGGTGCGGGCATGCCAAACGAACTGATCGATGGCCTGATTGAGCAGGGCGCACGCGACCTGACGATTGTGGCGAACAACGCCGGCAACGCCGAGTTCGGTCTCGCCGCATTGCTTAAGTCGGGCCAAGTGCGAAAAGTGATCTGCTCGTTTCCACGACAGGCGGATTCCTACGTTTTTGACGCGCTTTACCGCGCCGGAAAAATCGAGCTGGAACTGGTGCCACAAGGAAATCTCTCCGAGCGAATTCGCGCCGCTGGCGCAGGCATTGGGGGCTTCTTCACCAAAGTCGGGTTCGGAACTGATCTTGCGAAAGGTAAGGAGTTGCGTGAAATCAACGGCGAGATGTACGTACTCGAAGCGCCGATATATGCCGATTAC
>JAYWHV010000215.1:0-3167 GCA_043777615.1 Burkholderiales bacterium
GGTCGCGTTCGATAAAGGCGTGATAAACGCGTTCGATATTCCGGGCTTCGTCCCCGCTTACGTACGGCCCCTGTTCTGCCGCGGTGTCGGCCCGTTCCGCTGGGTTGCGCTGTCCGGCGATCCGGATGACATCGCCAAAACCGATGCAAAGATGAAGGAGCTGTTCCCCAAGAACGCGCACTTGCACCGCTGGCTCGACATGGCAGCCGAGCGTATTGCGTTTCAGGGACTACCTGCACGCATTTGCTGGATCGGCCTCGGCGAGCGGCATCGCGCAGGGCTTGCATTTAACGAAATGGTGAAATCGGGCGAACTGAAAGCGCCGATTGTGATTGGTCGAGATCACCTCGATTCCGGTTCTGTCGCTTCACCCAATCGCGAAACCGAGTCGATGATGGATGGCTCCGACGCAGTGTCCGACTGGCCGCTGTTGAATGCGCTCCTGAATACCGCTGGCGGAGCAACGTGGGTGTCTCTGCATCACGGTGGCGGCGTCGGTATGGGCTACTCACAGCACTCTGGCGTTGTCATCGTCTGCGATGGCACCGATGCCGCTGCAAAACGCATTGAGCGCGTACTGTGGAATGATCCCGCGACAGGCGTAATGCGACACGCTGATGCAGGCTACGAGATTGCGCGGGCCTGCTCGCGCGAGTGGGGTTTGAATCTGCCGATGATCCCGAAAGCTGCATAACTCAGAGCGCGACGACAATTTTGAAAAACATCAGTCTACACGTGGGCACGCTGGCCCTCGATGATCTGCAGACACTCCATAGGGGTGGCGTCAAACTAAACATCACACAATCTGTTCGTGAGGCCATTCGCTTAAGCCACAGCGTCGTTGCCAAAGCCGCAGCTGGTGACGCGGCAGTCTACGGCGTGAATACAGGTTTCGGCAAGCTTGCAAACAAACGCATCAGCGCTGAGGATCTGGAAACGCTGCAAGTCAATCTCATTCGCTCACACTCAGTGGGCGTGGGTGAACCGCTCGCCCCTGCTGTAGTGCGGCTCATGCTGGCACTCAAGGCGGCGAGCCTTGCACGCGGGTACTCAGGCGTCCGCGAGATCGTGGTTGACACGCTCCTCGCCGTGTACAACGCGGGTCTCGTTCCTTACGTGCCAAGCCAGGGCTCGGTCGGTGCGTCTGGCGATCTCGCACCGCTTTCGCATATGACATTAGCGCTGATCGGTGAAGGCGAAATGCTGGAGAACGGGCTGCGCGTTCCGGCGGACGCCGCGCTCGCGAAAGCAGGCATTGCGCCGCTAAAGCTCGCAGCCAAAGAGGGCCTTGCCCTCATCAACGGGACGCAAACTTCCACTGCGCTAGCGGTGCATGCGCTGCTCACCTTCGAGCCCGTACTTGAAGCCGCGCTCGTAGTCGGCGCCATGACAGTCGACGCGGCGCGTGGCAGCGATGGCCCGTTCGACCCGCGCATTCACGCGGTGCGCGGGCAGCCTGGTCAAATCGATGTCGCACAGTATTACCGTGCTTTGCTGGCAGGGAGCGAGATTCGTCATTCGCATGAAGAAGATGACGACCGGGTACAGGATCCGTATTGCCTGCGCTGTCAGCCGCAGGTCGTGGGTGCGTGCCTCGATCAACTGCGTCACGCCGCGCTCGTTCTGCTGCGTGAAGCCAATGCCGTCACCGATAATCCGCTCGTCTTTGCTGACACGCAAGAGATGATTTCCGGCGGCAATTTTCATGCCGAGCCTGTGGCATTGGCGTGTGATGCAATGGCAGTCGCGATTGCAGAGGTCGGGGCAATTGCCGAGCGTCGCATTGCCATGCTGATTGACGGTAGCGTGTCGCGCTTGCCGCCATTTTTGACCGCCGATGCGGGTCTCAACTCCGGCTTCATGATCGCGCACGTCACCGCCGCGTCTTTGGCAAGCGAGAACAAATCACTCGCGCATCCCGCCAGCGTCGACAGTCTGCCAACATCCGCAAATCAGGAAGATCACGTTTCGATGGCGACGTTCGCAGCACGGCGTCTACAGGCGATGATCACCAACACCTCCCACATTCTCGGAATCGAGTTGCTCGCGAGTGCGCAGGGAATCGAATTCTTGCGCCCCATGAGAAGCTCCGTCGCGCTTGAAGAGGCACACAGCTTGCTACGTGCAGAATGCAAATCTATCGAACTGGATCGCTACATGGCGCCCGAGATCGAACGTGCGACACTCCTGATCCGCAATGGTGCGCTGTCAAAAGTATTTCGCGCACTTCCCCCTGCGGCCAATTTGCCGACGCTCTGGATTCCAGCCTGATTTCTAACTATCACCCCTTGGAGACACCCATGAAAAAGACACTGATTGCCCTTTCGCTGTTCTCAGTATTCGCACTGGCTGCGAAGCCGTCGCTCGCACAAGAATCCAAAGTCGCCATTGGCATCTCCGGCTGGACAGGCTTTGCGCCTCTGACACTGGCGAAAGAAGCTGGTCTGTTCAAGAAGCAGGGACTCGACGTTTCCATCAAGAAAATTCCGCAAAAAGATCGTCATCTGGCCATCGCCTCCGGCGACATTCAATGTGCGGCAACGACCGTTGAAACCTGGGTTGCGTGGAACGCGGCTGGCGTGACAACAACGCAGATTTTCCAGCTTGACAAAAGCTACGGTGCCGACGGCATGGTGACCAAACCCGGCATCGCCAAAATCACCGACTTAAAAGGAAAAACGGTTGCCGCCAGTGCGCCGGGTACGTCGCCTTATTTCGCATTGGCATGGATGCTCAAGAAAAATGGCATGACGCTTAAGGACGTCAAAATCGTGAACCTTGAGCCACAAGCCGCAGCGAATGCCATCATTTCGGGTGCTGCCGGCGTTGACGCCGCGATGACTTACGAGCCCTATCTCAGCGCTGTTCGCGCGAAACCAGAAGCGGGCAAAATTATCGCGACCACGCTTGACTACCCAATGGTCATGGACACGTTTGGCTGTACGCCAAAGTTCCTCAATGAGAACCCGAAGGCTGCACAAGCTCTGGCAAATGCGTACTTCGACGCGCTCGACATGATCAAGACCGATGCTAAAAAGAGCTTCGAAATCATGGGTGCCGACGTCAAGCAAACGGGTGAGGCTTTTGAGAAAAGCGCTGCGTTCCTGCGCTGGCAGGACAAAGCAGCAAACCAGAAGTTCTTTGCTGGAGAGCATGCGCAGTTCAGC
>JAYWHV010000216.1:0-10974 GCA_043777615.1 Burkholderiales bacterium
GCCAGTTGCATCTGCTCATGAAACGGGTCGTGCTCGGGGAAGGTGTGCAGCATCGACGTCATGTGCCACGAGAAGCGCTCGCCTTTCCAGACTCGGCGCAGCGCGATGTCGCTGTAGCGCTCAAGGCCGAGCGAGCTACCTTTTTTGTAGAACATTTCCAGCGCCCGCGACAGCACGATCACGTCGGAGACGGCGAGGTTCATGCCTTTCGCGCCGGTCGGCGGCACGATGTGGGCGGCGTCGCCGGCGAGGAACATGTGGCCGTGGCGCATCGGCGCACAGACGTAACTCCGCATTGGCGTGATGCTCTTTTGCAGGATCGGGCCGACGTTGGGCTTCCAGCCTTCTTTGGTACCGAGGCGAATCGTCAGCTCGTTCCACAGGCGATCATCCGACCAGTTGTCGGCGCTGTCGTCATTCGCGCACTGCACGTAAAGCCGCGTGATCTTCGGCGAGCGCATGGAGAACAGCGCAAAGCCCCGCTCATGGTGGGCGTAAACCAGCTCATGCTGCGACGGCGCGGCCTCGGCTAGTATGCCAAGCCACGAGAACGGATAGATGCGGTCATACGTCTTCAAAATGCTCGCTGGAATTTGCCCGCGACAGATGCCGTGAAAGCCGTCGCACGCCACCAGGTAATCGCACGCCAAATCGTAGGCAACGCCGGCGTGCGTGTAGTGAATATGCGGCTGCTCCGACTCTACGTCATGGACGCTCACGTCGGTGGCCTCGAACAGCACCTGCCCGTTGTCCGCGAGTCGCCGCGCGATCAAGTCCTTCACCACTTCTTGCTGGCCGTACACGGTGATCGCTTTGCCGCCCGTCAATTCGTCCAGCGCAATGCGATGGCGCTGACCATGAAAATGCATCTCGAAACCAGTGTGCCGCAAACCTTCACGCATCATGCGCTCGCCAACGCCAGAATCGTTCAGGATGTCGACGGAGCCTTGTTCCAGCACGCCAGCGCGCACGCGGGCTTCGCAGTAGTCGCGTGAACGGGCTTCAACGATCACGCTGTCGATACCGTTGAGATGCAGCAAGTGAGAAAGCAGGAGACCCGACGGGCCTGCGCCGATGATGCCTACCTGGGTGCGGATGGGTGTGGTCATTTCAAAGAACTTCTTTCTGATTTTTTACTAGTCTCAGAGCGGCGTCATTCTCATCCTGAGCCCGGCGAAGGATGGGAATCCAGACTGTTTGCCGTCGCAATCGCGCTGAACGACATCGCAGCATCGCCGAGAGCTGGATACCCGCCTGCGGCGAGTATGACGACAATTTTTGTGGGTATTTTTGAGCGCTACAACCCTAGCAACCGCACCGCATTGCCTTTAAGAATTCCAGGCATCACCTCGGGCTTGAAACCTGCCTCTTCAAAATCTTTCATCCATCGCTCCGGCGTAATGAGCGGATAGTCCGATCCGAACAGCACGCGATCTTTCAGGAGCGTATTGGCGTAGTGGATGAGCTGTTTTGGGAAATACTTCGGGCTCCAGCCAGAGAGATCAATCCACACGTTCGGCTTGTGCGTGGCGACCGACAGCGCCTCGTCCTGCCATGGAAAACTCGGGTGCGCCATGACGATCTGCATGTCGCCGAAGTTCACCGCGACATCATCCAGATGCATCGGATTTGAATACTCAAGTCGCAGCTTGCCGCCGCAATACATGCCCGAACCAATGCCGCTGTGCCCGGTGTGAAAAATCGCCGGCAACTTGTGCGTGTTGATCACTTCATAAATCGGCCACGCCATCTTGTCGTTCGGATGAAAGCCCTGCACCGTCGGATGAAACTTGAAGCCCTTGACGTTGTGCTCATTGATCAACCGCTCGGCTTCGCGCGCACCCATCTTGCCCTTGTGTGGATCGATGCTGGCAAACGCCATCATCATGTCGCTGTTTTCCTTGGCGGCGGCGGCGATCTCTTCGTTCGGAATACGCGTGCGGCCCAGGTTCGATTCTGAGTCAACAGTGAACATGATCAGCCCGATTTTTTTCTCGCGGTAATGCGTGATCGTCTCGGCGATGGTCGGACGATTGCTGGAGCGAAAGTACTTGTCGGCCGCGCGGTCGTACTCTTCGCCATACGCATCGAACGGGTTCCAGCAACTCACCTCGGCGTGCGTGTGGATGTCAATGGCGATCAGGTCTTTGTGGTTCATCGATATTTACAAACGCGTTAGAGCGCGTCAGGCCTTATAGACTTTTTTCAGTAGTGAAATGAGCGTCAGCCGTTCGTCAACGGTCAGTCGCGACGACGCGGCATCTTCAAGCGCGAGCACGGTGGCTTCGGCCTCGCGCATCATCTTGCGACCCTCCACCGAAAGGTGCAGACCAATCGCCCGGCCATCGGTCGGGTGCGGCTTTCGCTGCAGCAATCCACGCTTGTCGAGGTCAGCCACAATGCGCACCAGATTCGGCGGCAGGATGGCCAACGCGGCGCACAGTTGCCGCGATGTGATGCCAGGGTTGTGCGCGACGAGCGAGAGTGTGGAGAAATCGACAGGCCGCAAACCATAAACCGACATACGGTCAAGGAACGCCTCGATGATGATCAGCGCCGTTCGTCGTGCGTTGTAACCGAGCAGCGATTCAAGAAAAGACGCATCAATCATGGCCTCGCTATTGGCGGCGACCGATGCGCTTGCGGAAGGTTTTGGTTTACGTTGGCTCATGCAGCATTATGACTCTGCCGAAAACCCAATTTTCTTGACCAGTGGCCCCCAACGCTCGAACTCGGCACGCTGCGAGCGCGCTTGTTCTTCCTGCGTCGAGCCCTGCGCGATGAGGCCGCTGGTAGCGAGGCTCTCGATGACGCTTTTGTCCCTGAGCGCTGCGTTGATTGCGGCGTTGGCTGCGGACACAATCGTCGCGGGTGTTTTTGCGGGCGCATAAAAGCCGAACCATTCCTCGGTCGTCAGTTCCGGAAATCCCTGCTCGGCAAACGTCGCAACATCGGGCGAAAACGGTGAGCGCTCCTTGCCCGACGTGGCAAGCAGACGCAGGCGTCCGGCGCGGTGATACTGCAAAAAGTCACCACTGGGCGTGACCATCGAGGCAAGCTGCCCGCCGACGACATCGGTGACACCCGGCACCGAGCCGCGATACGGCACATGCTTCAAATCGACGCCGTTGTTGATACCGAGCAGAGCGCCGATGAAATGCGGCGTCGAGCCGGCAGCGGGCGACCCATAACTTGCGTCTTTGGGATTGGCCTTTGCCCACGCAAGGTAGTCCTTCACGTTCTTGACGCTTGCTGGAACAAGCGGGCCCACTGCGAGGCCGTGGTGCATTACCGCTGCGATGGACACGGGCGTGAAGTCGCGTGCTGGATCGTACGAAAGCTTGCTGTAAATGTGCGGGTAAATTGCCAGCGCCGACCACGGGGCCAGCGCCAGCGCGCTGCCGTCCGCGGTTGATGATTTCAGCGATTCCAGAGCGATGCGTCCGCCTGCGCCAGGCTTGTTTTCAACGACGCCTGCGTTCTTTGTGTAGGGCGAGCTCGCGAGCTTTTCGCCAACGCGACGGGCGACGCCATCACCGGCGCTGCCGGCAGGGAAGCCGTAATAGATCTTGATCTGGTCAATCGCTTGCGCGAGGGCGTCGAACGGGCGAAGCGCGCCGAGCGCTGCGATCGACAGCGCGGCTTTGTGAAATTGGCGACGTGTGGTCATGATGGGCTCCTTGGGGTTTTTTGGTTGCGCCACAGTCGCGCCGTGGCATCTTCGTCTGTTGTTGGGGTGGCGAACGGAGAGTTGAAAGCTAACCACGCGCCCCCATCACCTGTGCTGCTGTTATCCGTGAGTGCCTACTTCGGTTGCAAGGTATTTGCGAGCGTTCCCGCGTGAAACTCATCGACCAACAGGGCGCGGTGGGTCAGCACCGAGCGCTGATTAATGGAGCCTTTATCCGTGATTTCGCCTTTGTCGAGCGAGGGCGGATCGGCAAGCAGGCACATGCGCGCGACACGCGTGGCGCTGCCGGTTGCAGCCGCGGCAAGACTGTTGAGCGCTGTCTGAAAGTGCGCAAGCACCGAAGGCGCGGCCAATACATCGGCCATCGACTCGGTCGCGGGCAAACCGCTCAACGTTCTCACTGCCGATATATTGGGAAACAGCATCGCGCCGATTTCGTGCATGTTGACGCCGGTGATCACCGCGTCGTGTACGTAAGGGGCGCAGGCGCTGATGATCTTGGCGCGGAGCGGTCCAACGCTGACAAATGTGCCCGTACCGAGTTTGAAATCCTCTGCGATCCGGCCGTCAAACGCGAGACCTTTGTGCACGTCATCGCGGTCGATCCATTTGACCGCATCACCGGTGCAGAAGAACCCTTCTTCGTCGAACGCTTCCGCCGTTGCTTCGGGATTTCGCCAGTAACCGCGCGTGATGTTGGGACCGCGATAGCGCACTTCGGTCTTGTCGCCAGAGGGCACGAGCTTCAGTTCCATACCAGGTGTTGGCACGCCAAGGTCGCCCGCTTTCACGTTGTGGCTCGTCACGAAAATTCCGAACGGACCGGACTCCGTCATGCCGAGGCCGGTCGTCATCACGATGCGCTCGCCGACTTCCTGTTCAGCGGCAGCGAAGAGGCTGTTCCACACCGGCTGCGCCAGTGCGGCGCCAGCATAGAAGAACATCCTCACGCGTGAGAGCAGATTTTTTCGCAGAGCTGCATCCGTCTGCATCGCGCTCGCGATGGATTCAAATCCAGTCGGCACATTGAAGTAAACGGTGGGTGCGATTTCGCGCAAATTGCGCAGCGTCTCGTGGATCAAGGCGGGGGTCGGCTTGCCATCGTCAATGTAGAGCGTGCCGCCGTTGTATACCGTAAGTCCAAAGTTGTGATTGCCGCCGAAGGTGTGATTCCACGGCAGCCAGTCGATCAGCACCGGCGGTACTGTTGCGTCAGCGAGCACAGGCATGGATTGCCGCATCTGTTGCTGGTTGGCGCACCACATCCGCTGCGTATTGATCACCGCTTTCGGCAACTTGGTCGAGCCGCTGGTGAACAAGAACTTTGCTATGGTGTCGGGGCCGGTTTGCTCCATTGCCGCGTCTACTGCTGCCGTTGCGACCGTTCCGCGCCATTCCGCCAGCGTTGACAGCTGCCCCCGCTTGCGACCGCGTCCGGTCAGCGTATCGGTGACGACTTCACAATCGCCCGCGATGACCGCATCAATGGCGTCGCCATACCGCGTCATATCGCTCGCGTACACCACGCCGGGCGTGAGCACGTTGATCACATGCCTGAGCTTGTCGAAGTCTTTGCTGACCAGCGAATAGGCGGTCGACACCGAGCAGTAGGGAACGCCGACGTATAGTGCTCCCAGCGCAATGAGCGCATGCTCAATGCTGTTTTCCGAAAGGATCGCGATCGGGCGTTCGGCGGAAGTCTTGCGATCAAGCAGGCACTGCCCGATGCTGCGAGCGGCATGCAACGCCTCGCGATAATTGACGTGCTGCCAGTCGCCGCGAGTGCCATCCGCATTCAGTGTCCGGCGCGAAATGAACGTGCGGTCCGGGGCCACGCTTGCCCAATGCAGGAGCCTGTCGATCAGCCTGTGCGCGAACGGTTCAAGCGACTGATCGGCGCGAAGGTAACTGTTGCCATCGCGTTCTTCGAGCGCGACGCGCGTAATCCCGAAATCCAGCGAGCGATATCGGGCGCTCATGACGCCTTGACCTTCGCCGCGCGTCCTTCCAGAAAATCTCTCACGCGTTCTTTGGCCTCAGGCGCACTTTGCGCGATGGCGGCGAGCAGGCCTTCGGTAAAGAATCCGTGATCAGCCGTCTGCTCGGCAATACGCGGCAGACCGTGCATCAGTGAGTAGTTGGTCATCGGCGCATTGCCAGCGATTTTTGTTGCGAGTTCGATGGCTTTGTCTAGCGCAGCGCCCGCAGCCACGTGATACTGCGCGAAGCCGAGTGGTACGCCTTCCGCCGCTTTATAAACCCGGCCTGTCAGCATCATGTCGAGCATGCGATGCGCGCCGATGAGCTTCGGTACCCGCACCGAACCGCCACCGCCTACGAATATTCCTCGCGAGCCTTCCGGTAACGCAAAAAATGCGGTGTCGTCGGCAACGCGGATGTGGCAACTGCTCGCGAGCTCAAGGCCACCCCCAACGACCGCGCCGTGCAGCGCCGCGACAATTGGAATGCGGCCGAATTCTAGGGTGTTCAAAATTCGGTGCCAGCTGCGTGAGTGGTGCAGCCCTTCCACCGCGTCGCGGTCTTTTAACTCGCTCAAGTCGAGCCCCGCGCAGAAGTGATCGCCGCTGCCGCACAACACCGCCGCATTGATGTGCGTCGGCAGACGCGTAAACGCTTGCTCGATTTCGGCCATCAGCCCATCGGAAAGCGCGTTACGTTTACCCGGTCGCTCAAGCTTCACGATTGCAATCGTGTCACGAAGCTCAACCGAGACCTCCTCCTTAATGGACGTCATGGCAATACTCTTCCTACATATTGGTTATTTAATGTAACTAAAAGATTGACTATGCGCAAGCGGGTCTTCAGTAAAACGACGCCGATGCAGCGCTGGCAGCTGAATGTTCGGCCCTCTGTCGAAGGCAAGTCGAACTCGCGCGCCGCACGGGTAGCTTTCGAACCGTAAAGGTTGGCTTGCGCAGCGACGTATAGCTAACCGCCCGCGAAAACCCCGCGAACCCTGACTAATCGGCAGCCAATCTGCGGCTGGCGACGTCTTAACCGCCATTCGTCGCACGCAGGATGCATTTGACGACGGCTTCTCAGACACTCGCATCCATTGAATACGGCACAGTGCCACACAACAGGAGAATGCCATGAAGCCCTTAACTTTTCCGTACACATTGAAGCGCGCACGCAGCGTAGTCAGCGCTGCCATCCTGTTGGCCACGTTTGCTGCACTCCCTGTATCCAACGCCCAGACAATCGCCGTTTCCGCCCCGTCGACGACCTCTACGGTCACGACGGCGCCTGCTGCGGCCGGGAAAACCTTCGCGCTGGTCTCAGCCGTCGGCGATCAGTTTCAAATGGTGCGCCAAAAAGAGCAGGTGGGCTCGCATCTTGAAAATTTCACGCGGCAATCATTGACGGTGCCCGATCAGGCACTTAATCACGCGGTATTGCGCGGTCTGGATCGCGCAGTGGCCGCCGAGTATCCCGACTCCAATCGCGTGTTTCTCGCCGTGCGCAGCGACATGGCGATACAGGCCGCATTGCCGCAGGATCGTGAGGCATTGACCATGAAACGCGTGCTCGATTTGATGGAAGCCAACCCGGCCCGCAAAGACTGGGATCAGATCATTGTCGTGGTCCCGAAATGGCTGATGTCCGAGCGGCGCGGCATGGGCAGCAAGCTTTCCGGCATTGGCATTTATGTGCAGCCGCTGGGGCCGTTGTCGGACGGTTTTGACGACGGACTGATGTCGGATTCGGTGGAGGACACTGATCGCGAGAGCACACAATCGCGCCGTTTTGTTGCGCCGTTTTTCTATGTACAAGTCACCACGCTTGACGCCAAAACACTGAAAGTCATCAAGTCGGAATCGCGCTATGACTTCCGAAAAATTGTGAACAAGGAATCGGCTGCGCTTGACGTCATGGCTGCGTTTACACCCGAGCAGCTTGCCTCGCATGTCGAGCGGTTTGTCGAAACCTCCGCGTTGCGAGCGGTGACCAATCAGAGTAGTTCAGTGGAGATTGGGACGGTGCGGACGATGCCAACGCCGCCGCCAGCAGACGGAAAAAAATAGCGCGCCGTTGTTGAGAGATTGTTGCCGAATACAATCCGTTTTCAGGTAACACGTCGTCCCGGCAAAGTCGGTGGCTCGGTGCTGACGCACTTTCCGACAGCTGAACCAAGCTGCCGGTGTTGCTTCGGGGCTGGACTTCCGTTTTTGCGGAAATGACATCTCATCTCATTTATGGAGCGCCAGTCAAGTGCCCCACCTACGCACATACACCCTTTCCGATTTCGATTACTCGCTGCCACCAGAGCTGATTGCGCAGTTTCCTCTGGCCGTTCGCTCAGCGAGCCGCCTGCTGGACGGTCGCTCGGCGTCGTCGCGGGATAGAGCATTTAGCGATCTACCCACTTTATTGCAGCCCGGTGACCTGCTGGTCTTCAACAATACGAAAGTGCTCAACGCCAGGCTGCGTGCAGTCAAAACGACTGGCGGCCTCGTTGAAGTGCTGGTCGAACGGTTGCTTTCGCCCACGCTTGCGCTGACGCAGTTGCGGGCAAGCCATGCGCCGAAGCCAGGGACACGTATTGTGATCGCCGGTAAGCATCAAGCAGAAATTGTGGGTCGCGATGATCGCTTTTTTCAGGTGCAACTTGATTCAGGCGATTTCGAATCACTCATGCGCGAAGCGGGCGAATTGCCGCTGCCGCCATATATGCAGCGTGCTGCGGCAGAGGGCGATACCGAGCGCTATCAGACCGTCTATGCCAAGCATGAAGGCGCAGTAGCAGCGCCAACTGCAGGACTGCATTTCGATGAGGCAACACTGGCTGCCTGTCGCGAACGCGGAATTGAGATGACGCATGTCACCTTGCACGTTGGCGCTGGCACATTTCTACCGGTCAAAACCGAAACGATCGCGGAACACAAAATGCATCGCGAGCGCTATGTCCTATCGCAGGAAACGGCAGATGCAATTTCTGCGTGCCGTGCCCGTGGCGGCCGAGTCGTCGCGGTGGGAACCACGAGCGTTCGCACGCTGGAGGGCTGCGTGCGGGAGTGTGGCGAGTTGCGCGCGCACGAGAGCGAAACGGACATTTTCATCACGCCCGGCTACGAATTCAAAGTCGTAGATATGCTGCTCACGAACTTTCACTTGCCGAAGTCGACGCTACTAATGCTCGTGTCCGCGTTTGCGGGTTACGAACACATGCGCGAACTCTACGCGCACGCTATTGAACAACGTTACCGCTTTTTCAGCTATGGCGACGCCATGCTTCTGCAGAAAAATACGCCATGAAGTTTGAACTCCTGAACACCGATGGCCACGCCCGCCGAGGTCGCGTGCACCTCAACCACGGCGTCGTCGAAACACCCATCTTTATGCCCGTCGGCACGTACGGCACCGTGAAGGCGATGACGCCGCAGATGCTCACCGACATCGGTTCGCAGATCATCCTCGGCAACACGTTTCATTTGTGGTTGCGACCGGGCACCACCATCATCGACCAGTTCAAAGGCCTTCACGACTTCATGGGCTGGACGGGGCCGATCCTCACCGACTCCGGTGGCTTTCAGGTGTGGTCGTTGGGGCAGCTGCGAAAGATCAAGGAGGAAGGCGTTCACTTTTCCTCCCCGATCAACGGCGACAAATTGTTTCTTTCGCCCGAAGTGTCAATGCAAATTCAGCACACGTTGAATTCCGATATCGTGATGCAGCTCGACGAATGCACTGCAGCTGACGCGACACTCGAGCAGGCGCAGGCCTCATTGCAGATGAGTCTGCGCTGGGCGCGGCGCTCGAAAGACGAGCTTGCGCGACTCGAAAACAACAACGCGTTGTTCGGAATTGTTCAGGGCACGCTATTCGAGTCGCTTCGTGCCGAATCGCTCGCAGGCCTTATGGATATTGGCTTTGACGGTATCGCCGTGGGCGGCCTGTCGGTCGGCGAATCAAAAGAGGACATGCATCGCATCCTCGACTTTATCGGTCCGAAACTTCCCGCCGACAAGCCGCACTATTTGATGGGCGTCGGTACACCGGAAGATCTCGTTTACTCGGTCGAGCGCGGCATCGACATGTTCGATTGCGTGATGCCAACGAGGAACGCCCGCAACGGTTGGTTGTTCACGCGCTTCGGTGACATCAAGTTAAAGAACGCAAAGTATCGCGACGATCAACGCCCGCTTGATGAGAGTTGCAGCTGCTATACCTGCCGAAATTTCAGCCGCGCGTACCTGCATCATCTGAACAAAACCGGCGAAATCCTCGGTGCGATGTTGAACACGATTCACAATCTGCACTACTACCTCGATTTGACAAGACAAATGCGCGAGGCGATTGAGCAGCGACGATTTGTCGCATGGCGAGAGCGATTTCATCGCGATCGGGCGCGCGGTACGGATTAGTTTTGACCGGTCAGCGCAGCTCGGTCACGACCAGCTGTGAACTGCGGAGAGGGATCGCGGCGGAGCCGCTCCTGCAGTTCACATTTTCGAAATGCCTGAGTCAGGAAAATAGCGCGCAACACGTAAGTCACCGCTGACGACAATCCGCTTTGCGTCGCACGAACGCTCGCTGAGTTCGTAGCAAACCACCCCTCGCGCGGTTTGCGCGACGCGGTTGACCATGAGGCGCATCGCACTTTTTTGAACGGGTTGGGTTGCGAGATCAGCGCGGCGCATCACGAAGCTGCCCATGCCACGCAGCTTGCGCGTGAAGCCTCACGGCAAGCAAGCGCGCGCTCGAAGCCCCGCGCGGGTTCATGCAGTTCCCGAATCCGGAACTGAGTTTGAGTCGCGTTAACCTAGCGCCGCGATTGCGGCCGACATTTTTTTGAAGGTCGAGTGCATCGTCCATTGGCGAGCAGCTTCGCGCACGATTTCTTCCATTTCCGCAGTGGTGGGCATGACGATGTTGGTCTTGGCGAGTATGCGTTTGACGTGCAAGTTGGCCAGTTGGCGCACCTGATCTTCGGAAAGCACAATTTTGGTTGCACCGATTGGCTGGTTGGCGTCCATTGCGTGCTTCGCCACCTTTTCAAGAACCTCTGAGAACAGCTCGTTCAAAACGGTCAAACGCTGCTGAAACTTGTCTTCGCCAAGCGCACCCAACAACACGCCAACAAGTTTGCCCGCGACCTTCGGACCCGGGACGGCGTCTGAAAGTATGCTCTTGCTCTGGCTCATGAGCTTCTGCTCGACGGTACCGAAGTACAGCTCCCACAAGACGGTTCGGTAGAAAACAGGCATCTTGTCGCGCATCTGCTTGCGTGACGCCAGTATCGCGACCATCGCGTCTTCGTA
>JAYWHV010000217.1:0-10881 GCA_043777615.1 Burkholderiales bacterium
GCCGGAGTCTATGGTCAGCACGATCAACTCGGTCGGTGCAACGATCTGCTATACCGCGCCAACGTTCTATCGCCGCATGGCGCCGTTTGCTGAGCAGACGCGGATGCCAACCTTGCGGATTTGCGTGAGTGCGGGCGAGGGCTTGCCCGACGCGACGCGACAACTGTGGAAACGCGCGACGGGCATCGAAATGCTGGACGGAATCGGCGCAACGGAGATGTTTCACATTTTCATTTCAAGTGCCGGCAGCGACGTTAGGCCGGGAGCCATCGGTAAAGTTGTCCCCGGCTACCGTGCGCACGTGGTCGACGAAAGCGGCGCACCTTTACCGCCGGGAACAATCGGCAAGCTCGCTGTGATCGGTCCCACCGGCTGCAGGTATCTCGACGAGCCCCGACAGAAGCGATATGTGAAGAACGGCTGGAACTTTCCAGGCGATTCATTTTTGATGGATGCCGACGGATATTTTTTCTATCAGGCGCGCGACGACGACATGATCATTACGGCGGGTTACAACGTGGCCGGGCCCGAGGTTGAAAATTGCCTCGCGCAACATGCGGCAGTGGCAGAGTGCGCAGTGGTCGGCCGGTCTGACCCTGAGCGTGGAATGATCGTGAAGGCGTTTGTCGTGGCGAAATCCGACGCCATCGCCGATGAAGCACTGCGTGTCGCGCTGCAGGACTTTGTCAAAGCCAATCTCGCCCCATACAAATACCCGCGCCAAATTGAGTTCGTCGCGAGCTTGCCGCGTACGGAAACCGGCAAATTGCAGCGGCATCGACTGCGTCAAACTGAGACTTCAAAATGAAATTACTTCAACCCGCCGAATGGCTCGCCCCCAAAGGCTACGCAAACGGCATCGCGGCACGTGGCACGATGGTCTTCGTGGGTGGCCAAATTGGCTGGAACGCGCAGCAGCAGTTCGAGACGGACGATTTCATCCTGCAAACGCGGCAGGCATTGCTGAACATTCTCGCGGTGTTGCACGAGGCGAAAGCAGGCCCCGAATACATGGTGCGTATGACCTGGTACATCGTGGACCGTGACGAGTATGTGAACCGGCTTAAGGAACTCGGTGCGGTTTATCGAGAAGTCATTGGGCGCAATTTTCCAACGATGAGCTGCGTTGAAGTTTCGCGGCTAGTGGAGCCGCGCGCAAAAGTCGAAATCGAAGTGACCGCAGTCGTTCCTGACGAGAGTTAGGATTTATCTGCAATTTTTGAACGGCGTCTCTCTGCGCGGTGTTTGCACACATAATTTAGCTCTATCTCTGTGTCTGGCATACTGTCGCGGAAGTCATCGTCCACGAAATATCGCGCAGTAAAGCGCGCACGACAGAGGAGATCGCATGAAAAAGGTAGAGGCCATTATCAAGCCGTTCAAGCTTGACGAGGTTCGAGAGGGTCTGGCTGAAGCGGGTGTGACCGGGCTTACAGTTACCGAGGTCAAGGGCTTCGGACGTCAGCGTGGTCACACCGAACTTTATCGCGGTGCGGAATACGTCGTTGACTTTCTGCCGAAGACAAAAGTCGAATTGATTGTTGCCGACGGCGACGTTGAGCGGGTGGTCGAGGCGATTGTTAAAGCCGCGCGCACTGGAAAAATCGGCGATGGCAAGATCTTTGTGTCGAACGTGGAGCAGGTAATGCGCATTCGCACAGGGGAAACAGGGGATGCAGCGATCTAGCTGCTGTTATTCAAGTCAATTCAGGGAGAACAATACTTATGTCAATGATGGACGAATTCAAGACCTTTGCGCTCAAAGGCAACGTTATGGATCTTGCGGTGGGTGTCATCATCGGTGGCGCGTTTGGAAAGATTGTTGATTCGATTGTGGGCGACCTCATCATGCCGATTGTCGGCAAGATCTTCGGCGGTCTCGATTTCTCCAGCATGTTGATTGTTCTCGGAGACAATCCGAACAAACTTACTTCCCTGGCTGACCTCAAGAAGGCTGGCATCGCGACATTTGCCTACGGAAACTTCATAACAATCCTGATCAACTTCATCATTCTTGCCTGGATCGTGTTCATGATGGTCAAAGCAATGAACAGGATGAAGAAGGCGGAACCCGCACCGGCACCCGCTGCAACGCCAGAGGATGTGATGCTCCTGCGAGAAATCCGCGATAGTCTTAAGAAATAGAGCCGCAAATCGAGGGGAAAAACCCTAGATTTCGAAATAAAACCGACCGGCTGGTCGGTTTTGTTTTTTGTAGGATTACACTGATCGCTAGTGGGACTTTTGCGCGGCTATTTTTGATTGCGCGCTAAGTTAAAGACTATTTAAAGGAGGAAATTATGGTGCGTAAAGTTTCGGTGTTGCTGGGTGCGATGTTGTTGATGGCTTCGGCGTCTGCGCAGCTCAAAGTTGGCGTCACAGTGTCGGCTACCGGTCCGGCGGCATCGCTCGGTATCCCGGAAAAGAACACGTTCGATTTGATGCCAAAAACAATTGGCGGCATGTCGGTAACGTACATCGTGCTTGATGATGCGTCGGATACGACCAAGGCGGTCACCAACGCCAAAAAGCTTATTTCCGAAGATCAGGTTGACGTCATCATTGGATCAACAACCACGCCGAACTCACTGGCGATGATTGATGTTGCCGCAGACGCGGAAACGCCGATGATTTCAATGGCAGCCTCGGCGCGCATCATCGCACCGACCAACCCAAAAACACGCTGGATTTTCAAAACACCGCAGAACGATTCGCTGATGGCAGATGCCATCGCCGTTCACATGAAGGCGAACGGTGTTTCGAGCATCGGCTTCATTGGCTTCAACGACGCATACGGCGAAGGCTGGCTTCAGGAGATGCGCACTTCGGCAAAGACGGCGGGCATCACAATCGTCGCCGACGAAAAGTTCAATCGCACTGACGCGAGCACGACTGGACAGGTGCTGAAACTTGTCGCGGCGAATCCACAAGCCATTCTGATCGCCGGTTCTGGTACACCCGCTGCGACGCCGCACAAGGAATTGGTGGCGCGCGGATACAAGGGCAAGATTTATCAGACGCACGGCGTGGCTAACTCGGACTTCCTGCGCGTGATGGGCAAGGACGCTAATGGTGCGCTATTGCCGGCTGGTCCGATGCTTGTCTACGAGCAGTTGCCCGACAGCAATCCCATCAAAAAGGTCGCCAAAGAATACGTCACAGCTTACGAGGCGAAGTTTGGACCTCGTTCCACATTTGGCGGTCACGCGTATGACGCGGTCGCGCTTTTGACCCGCGCCGTGCCGGAAGCGGCCAAATCAGCCAAGCCCGGCAGCAAGGAGTTTCGTGCTGCCCTGCGCAATGCGCTTGAAGGCGTCAAGGATGTTGTCGGTGTGCATGGCGTCTTCACGATGCTGCCTGGCGACCACAACGGCCTTGACAACCGTGGTCGCATGATGATGACGGTCAAGGACGGCAAGTGGATGATTGCCACTAACAAGTAGGCGGTTCGGTTTTGCGGCTTCTTGGACCAGGAACCAGGTCTGTCATACCCACGAAGCTGGGGATGTATGCACCGCGCTCGTTTAGCCCCGACGACATCATTGCGTCGGGAGATGACCGCCAGGATCGCTGTGCTCGCCAAATTGTTTCTGTGAGCGGGCATCGGTTTGGATAGCACCATCGCCACGCTGCTGACGCAAGACGGTCTGACCAACGGTGCGATCTACTGCATGCTGGCGTTGGCGCTGGTTTTGGTGTTTGCGGTAACGCGTGTGATCTTTGTGCCGCAAGGTGAATTCGTTGTTTTCTCCGCATTGACTCTCGCTGCGTTTGAACAAAACAAGTTGCCCGGCACTGTCTGGTTGTTGCTTGCGCTCGGAATTACGGCTGCGTTCGCCGACGCGGTCAGTCTGTGGCGCGAGCCGCGCCGTCTGCTGCGAGCCTGGCTTGGCACAAGTGCGCCATCGTTCGCAGCGGCGGGGCTAGTGTGGTTCGTTGCAAGTGCCCAATTGCCGTTTGCCATTCAGGTTTTAACAACTGTGGTCGCGGTAACGGCGATGGGCCCAACGGTGTATCGCCTCGCTTTTCAACCGATCGCGAATGCGACCGTTTTGACGCTGCTGATCGTATCGGTCGCGGTTCACTTTGTACTGACTGGTCTTGGGCTTTTGTTCTTCGGCGCGGAAGGCGTGCGCACGCCGCCGTTCACCAGTGCATCGTTCACGTTTGGCGCAGTCAACATTTCCGGTCAGAGCCTCTTGGTTTACGCGTTTACTGTGTTTCTCGTCGTCACGATGGCTGCGTTTTTCAAGTTCACACTGTTTGGAAAGGCTCTGCGGGCAACGGCATCCAACCGTACCGGCGCGCGGCTCGTTGGCGTGAGTCCGAATTTTGCCGGTAGCCTGAGCATCACACTGGCAGCGGCGATTGGGGCCATTTCAGGGCTGCTGATTGGTCCGATTGCCACGATCTACTACGACTCGGGATTCTTGATTGGGCTCAAGGGCTTTGTTGGCGCAATCGTTGGCGGACTCGCGAGTTATCCGATTGCGGCCGGCGGTGCGATCTTTGTGGGGCTAGTGGAATCGTTCTCGTCGTTTTGGGCAAGTGCTTACAAAGAAGTAATCGTATTTACGCTGATCATCCCGGTACTCTTGTGGCGCTCGTTCAATACGACCCATCACGAGGAGGAGTGAGTTGAAGCGGCTCTCTGTCTCGCGCATGCTCGAGATCGCCGTTGTCGCGCTGCTGATCGTCGCGCCACTGATCGCTCCTGCGTTCTATGTGACCTTGCTCAACTATATTGGCCTCTACAGCCTGGTGGCGTTGGGGCTGGTACTGCTCACTGGCGTTGCTGGACAGACGAGTTTTGGTCAGGCGGCATTTGTCGGTCTGGGCGCTTACACGACTGCGGTTCTCACAACGCAATACGGCTGGTCGCCATGGCTCACGCTCATAGTCGCGCTGGCGATCACCTTGACGATCGGCTATTTGCTCGGTCTCATTACGCTGTCGATGGGCGGGCATTACCTTCCGCTGGCGACTATTGCATGGGGCATGTCACTATACTTTTTGATGGGCACTATTGAGCAGTTTGGTGGCTTCACGGGCATTACTGGCATCCCCCCAGTGGCGATATTTGGTTACTCGCTTGAGAAGGAAAGTCACTTCTACTACTTCATCTGGCTGGTCGTGTTGGCGGCACTCTGGGGCTGCGCCAATTTACTTGATTCACGCCCGGGTCGCGCGATCCGCGCGTTGAAGCAGGGCAGCACCATGGTGGAAGCTTTCGGCGTGAATCCGGGCCGCATGAAGACCGCCGTGTTCGTGATAGCCGCGGTGCTCGCGTGCGTGTCCGGTTGGCTGTATGCCCATTTGCAGCGCTTCGTAAATCCGACGCCATTCGGGATAAACCAGGGGATCGAATATCTCTTTATGGCCGTAGTGGGCGGCGCGGCGAGCGTGTGGGGCGCAGTGCTGGGCGCGACAGTGATTACGCTCCTCAAGACTTGGCTACAAGACCTGCTGCCAAAAATCATTGGCGCAGCGGGTCAGTTCGAAATCATTGTGTTCGGCGTTCTGCTCGTCATCATTCTGCAATATGCACGGGACGGTCTGCTGCCGTACCTGCAGCGCTTCGTGCCGCAGCGCAATCGCGTGTTACCGCAGGCCGGAGATCGGCTGCTGCATCGCACCATGCCCGTTGGAAACACTCCAGTGCTCGACGTGAATTCGGCGCGCAAAACGTTTGGTGGCCTGGTGGCTGTGAATGATGTTTCGTTCGCTGTTGCTGCTGGGGAGGTTGTTGGCCTGATCGGCCCGAATGGCGCAGGGAAGAGCACCTGCTTCAATTTGATCTCCGGTGCGCTCGAGACTACGTCCGGCTCAATCAAATTTATGGGCCACGAGCTTACGGGGCAAACCGCCAGCACCATTTCAAAACTGGGACTGGCACGCACATTTCAGCACGTCAAACTTGTAGCGACGATGACGGTCGTCGAGAACGTCGCGCTGGGTGCGTATTTGCGCGGCACAAAGGGAATTCTCGCTTCTGCCCTAAGACTCAATCGCGACGACGAGGATGCCGCGCTCGCTGAGGCCATGCGTCAACTGGAACGCGTCGGTCTCGCCGAGCACGCGCATGATGCCGCGAGCAGTCTGCCGCTAGGCAAACAGCGGATTGTGGAAATCGCGCGGGCGCTGGCGTCGGATCCGATCTTGTTGTTGCTTGATGAGCCCGCTGCCGGGTTGCGTTTCGCTGAAAAAGAAGCGCTGGCGAAACTCATTCGCAGTCTGAAAGCTCAAGGCATGACCGTGTTGCTGGTCGAGCATGATATGGACTTTGTGATGGGGCTCGTTGACCGGCTGGTGGTGCTGAACTTTGGACAGAAGCTGACGCAAGGGTTACCCGAGGCGGTGCAGGCCGACCCGGCGGTGCGCGAAGCGTACTTGGGAGCGTGATGTGAGCGACGCGTTGCTTGACGTCTCCGATCTGCACGTTGCATACGGGCAAGTGGAAGCTGTGCGTGGCGTTACGGTTTCAGTGCCCGCCGGAAAAATCGCGACCGTGATCGGCCCAAACGGTGCAGGAAAGACAACACTGCTGGGCGCGATCATGGGCTTGCTCCCGTCACGCGGGGCAATTCGCTTTGCCGGAGAGCGTATCGATGGCAAGGACACTGAAGCGCTTGTTCGCATGGGCATGTCGCTCGTACCTGAGAAGCGGGAGTTGTTTTCCGAAATGACGGTACTCGAAAACCTTGAGCTAGGCGGCTTCGCGCGTCGTCGTGCGGGTGAATCGCGCACTGCGCTATTGAACACGCTGGAGGAGGTGTTCGCGCTGTTTCCGCGCATGAAGGAGCGCCAGCCGCAACTCGCGGGCACCCTTTCGGGCGGCGAGCGACAGATGCTCGCGGTCGGCCGGGCGCTCATGGGCAAGCCCAAATTGTTGTTGCTCGATGAACCGAGCCTGGGCCTCGCGCCGCTTATCACGCGCGATATTTTGTCGACGATCACGAAGTTGCGGGTGACAGGATTATCGGTGCTACTGATTGAGCAAAATGCTCGGGCGGCTCTACAAACGGCGGACTACGGCTACGTCCTTGAGACGGGCGAACTCTCGCTAGAGGGTGCGGCCGCCGATCTGCTGCACGACGAGCGGGTGATTGCAACCTATCTGGGCAAGCGCTAGGCAAAGCAGCCGTTGGTCAGCTGTCCATGCTGATCGCGGCGCACGTGGGGGTTTGAATGCGCGGTGTTTTCGTTACTTCATCCGTATGGCCGACGTGTCAGGCACACGGTCCGTCGTTAACCTGACGTGGAGCGCAAGATCCGTCTTTGAATCGGCATTGTCGATCGCCTGATCGAGCGAAATTTTCCCGGCCGCGTACAGTTCATACAACGACTGGTCGAACGTCTGCATCCCCAGTTCTTTGCTCTTCGCCATTGCTGGTTTAAGCTGATCAATCTCACCTTTCAGGATCAAGTCGGAAATATGAGGCGATTGCAACATGACCTCGACCGCCGGAACGAGCCTGCCGCTGACGCCCTTGATCAAGCGTTGTCCGACGACCGCACGTAAATTGAGTGAAAGGTCCATCAGCGCCTGATGCCGGGCATCTTCCGGAAACAGGTTCAACACCCTGTCAATCGCCTGATTGGCGTTGTTTGCGTGCAGGGTCGAGAGGCAAAGATGGCCCGTCTCGGCATAGGTAATGGCTTGCTGCATCGTCAGTCGATCACGAATTTCACCGATCATGATGACGTCCGGCGCCTCGCGCATGGCATGCCGTAACGCATCTTCGAACGACCGTGTGTCGAGCCCGACTTCGCGCTGATCGACAAGGGACTTTTTGTGTGCGTGAACAAATTCGATCGGGTCTTCGACGGTGAGGATGTGCCCGGTGACGATGCTGTTTCGGTGGTCAATCATGGAAGCCAGTGTCGTTGACTTGCCCGATCCCGCTGCGCCGACAATCAGCACGAGACCGCGCTTCAGCATGGCCAGATCCTTCAAAATCGGTGGCAGAACCAGCTGATCCAGAGTGGGAATTTCTGCAGTGATATAGCGCGCAACAAGTGCAACCTCTCCGCGCTGCATGTAGATGTTGAATCGAAATCGACCGAGCCCCTCATACCCGGTAGCCAGGTCATATTCCAGCGTACGCTCGAACTCGGGGATTTGTGATGGGCGCATGACCGAATAAGCTAGCGCCTTGACCGCGCCGGAGTTCAGCCGGGCCAGATTCATGGGCTGCATGATGCCCTGAACCTTTAGCGATGGTGGGGCGCCAACCGTCAGGAACAGGTCGGACGCGCGCGCCTGCACCGCAAATTTGAGGTACGGGAGTATGTCGTTTTCATCCTTGAGAGCGCTTGCTTCCATGCGTGTCTACCCGAGCTTGATTGACCGAATCCCAGTCTAGCTGTGAGAAACGGCGCGAAGACTGACCGAGATCAAGCGTGCGTCAAGTGCCCGTGGACCTGTGACCAGAGCCTTGTGAACGAATCAGCTTTTCGTTGAAAAGACCGTTGTATTGGGGCTAAAGGACGAATAATGTATTTATCGATATCAAAACAAATGCGTTGCTATCCCAATTGCGTTGGGGATTTCAATATGAAAGCTGTTAGCCGAAATCGTGATTACCCCGTTTGGATTTTTGACGCGACGCGATAAAGTGCAATTCCAACGCTTTTCAGGACATCCGCTATGAGCCACGCCGGAATCACGCAAATCGAAATCGACCAACGCGTCTACGACTTATACGATGAATACTGCCACGGCAAGATTGACCGCCGCGAGTATTTGAAGCGGGCTGGTGCGCTTGCTGCTTTGGGCATTCCGGCGCTTGCCATGGCCACCTCGCTGATCCCGCAATATGCCAAGGCACAAACCATTTCCTTCACCGATCCGCGGATTAAGGCGTCGTACGTTACCTATCCCTCGCCTGGTGGAAACGGCACGGGCGAGTCCGCCATGCGAGGATATCTCGTGCAACCCACCGGTGCGGGCCCGTTCCCGAGTGTGCTCATCATTCACGAAAATCGCGGGCTGAATCCCTACATCGAGGACGTTGCCCGTCGTGCCGCCGCGGCCGGTTATCTGGCCCTCGCGCCAGACGGTCTGGCGCCACTCGGCGGCTATCCCGGCAACGACGACGATGGCCGCACGTTGCAGGCTAAGCTTGACCAGGCGAAACTGCGCATCGACATGCTCAACGGCGCGAAATGGCTAAAGGCGCACAAACTTTCTACCGGAAAACTGGGCGTCACCGGTTTCTGTTGGGGCGGCGGAACCAGCAACTATCTCGCCGCGACGATGGGTGCGGACTTGCAGGCGTCTGCGCCTTACTACGGCGCCGCGGCTGAAACTTCCAAGGTGCCCGACATCAAGGCTGCCATGCTCATCCACTTCGCTGCGACCGATCCTGGAATCAACGGCACATGGCCCGCCTACGAAACCGCACTCAAAGCCGCCGGCACCCGATTTGAGGCGCACACCTACCCCGGCACTCAGCACGGCTTCCACAACAATTCGACGCCGCGCTACGACGAGGCCGCAGCGAAGTTGTCATGGGATCGCACGATGGAGCATTTCAAGAAGCATCTGGCTTAGGCAAGGGGTTTGCCTCGCCGGACAATCGGTGGTTGGAGTGCTTCGGGAGCGGCGAGGGGCTGGTTATACCTGTGCTACCCTCGCCAATACACGAATTTCCTGATTTAGAACCACCTAGATGTCTGCTTCACTAGCCACTGCGCAATCGCTTCTTCTAACGCCCGCAAATCTCTCGCTCGACCAACTCGCCAGCACGCTCGGCGGCCTCACGTCGCGCGGCGTCGAGTTCGCAGACCTCTACTTTGAGCATCACAAGTCGGAGTCCTGGTCGCTCGAGGAATCCATTGTTAAAAGTGGCAGTTTCTCGATTGAATCTGGAGTCGGGGTGCGTGCGATCACCGGCGAGCAAACCGCGTTTGCGTACTCGGGCGATATCGGACTGGCGTCCATCACGACGGCGGCCAACACAGTGGCCGCCATCGGGCGCGCGGGCCAGAGCGCATCGGTCGCCGTTCCGTCAACGCGCGTTGCGCCGACGCTCTACACCGCTGCCGACCCACTGTCCTCCATCAGCGATGATGCAAAAATTGCGCTGTTGCGTGAAACCGAAGCCATTGCCCGAGCCCGCGATCCGCGTGTGACACAGGTGATGGTCAACCTGGCGTGCGAACACGTAGTCATGCTCGTCATGCGAAGTGACGGGGTCGTAGCCTCGGACGTACGGCCGCTGTGCCGGTTAAACGTCACCGCCATCGTCGAGCACAACGGCAAGCGGGAGCAGGGGCGATCCGGCGGCGGCGGGCGCTACGGATTTGAGCGCATGGACACCGCCTTTATGACAAAGCGCGCCCATGAGGCCGTCGACATGGCGCTGATCAATCTCGATGCACGTCCGGCGCCTGCGGGCGTCATGCCCGTAGTTTGCGGACCAGGTTGGCCTGGTGTGCTGCTGCATGAGGCGGTCGGCCATGGGCTCGAGGGTGATTTCAATCGCAAAGGCTCATCGGCATTCAGCGGGCGCATCGGCGAGCGAGTTGCTGCCAAGGGCGTGACCGTGCTCGATGATGGCACGCTGAAAGACCGTCGCGGATCGCTGACGGTTGACGACGAGGGCACGCCTACGAACGCAACCGTGCTCATCGAAGACGGAATTTTGAAGGGCTACATTCAGGACACCATGAACGCGCGCCTGATGGGCGAAGCGTCTACGGGCAATGGTCGCCGCGAAAGCTACGCGCATCTGCCAATGCCACGCATGACCAACACCTACATGCTCGGTGGTAAACAAGACCCTCAGGAGATCATCGCCAGCATCAAAAAAGGACTCTACGCCAGCAACTTCGGTGGCGGCCAGGTCGATATCACCTCAGGTAAATTCGTGTTTT
>JAYWHV010000218.1:0-10878 GCA_043777615.1 Burkholderiales bacterium
AACATCAACTTCGCGCCTGGCTCAGCGGGTAACCCGTTCACGACCAATGCACGCTACGTTGGCGTTTTTGGTGATCTGGGTACGCGCGATACCGATATCCAATCGGATTCCTATCGTTTGCTGGCAGGCCTTAAGTACTCGTTTGGTCCGTTCGACGGCGAATCTGCAGTGGGCTGGTCGCGCAGTGAGTCTGACGCAACTGCTATTAATGCAGCGACGATCACCGGCGTGAGCGCTGCGTTTGGTGTGCCACGGACTTCCCAGCCGCCAATTCCGTTGTCGACGTCATCTACGTACAACCTGAACAACTTCGCCGCGAACAGCCAGGCTGTGCGTGATTCGTTGCGTATTAACTCAACGCGCAACGCGGTTTCGGAGTTGTCCTTCGTTGATACGCGTCTTGCGACCGAATTCGGCAGCTTGCCTGGCGGTCCGGTCGGCGTTTCCGTCGGTGCTGAGTTCCGCAACGAAAAAATGGTCGATACGCCTTCTGCAGCTTCTGCGGCTGGCTCCATTCTCGGTGCTGGCACAACGCGCACGAACGGCAAGCGTGACAGTTTCGCTATCTTCGCGGAAGCCGGTCTGCCGATCCTCAAATCGCTCGAAGCTCAGCTGGCAGTTCGCTCTGACCACTACAGCGACTACGGCAGCTCGACAGTTCCGAAGGTCGGCCTGAAGTGGAAACCAACATCCGAGTTGGTCGTTCGCGCCAACTGGGGTGAAGGCTTCCGTGCACCAACGCTGCCTGAGATTTCGCCATCTGCCGCAACGTTCTTCACGTCCGTCATCGATCCTCGCGACAACGTAAGCCGTCAGATTTCTGGCGTGTTTGCAGGCAACCCGAATCTGTCGGCTGAAACCTCCAAGAGCACGACGATTGGTATCGTTTACGAGCCAACCCGTGATTTCAACCTTGGCGTCAACTGGTACGAAATCGATTGGCGTAATCAGGTCGCTGCGGCTTCGCTGCAATCGATCGTCAACGGTAACGGCGTTGTAAACGGTGTCGTTCGCGGCACGGTCACGCGCGATCCAGAGACCAATCAGGTTGTGTCGGTTACCACTGCATACTTCAACCAGTTCAAGACCGTTACAAGCGGCCTCGATATGGATGCGGTTTATCGCATGACGACTGAGCAGGGCAAGTTTGCCTTCCGCATGGGTGGTTCGTACATTGAACACTACAAAGTGGACGGCGACGAGTACGTCGGTCAAAACGGCTACGGTTCGATCCCGCGTATTCGCGGTAACGTGTCGGTCGAGTGGGAACGTGGCCCGTTTGTTGCGCGCATCGCAGCAAACTACATCCACAGCTACTACCAGGCGCTGCTCCCAGGTAGCTACTACACCGTTCAGGATCAGCGTTTCCAGTCCGGCATCTACGGCGAGAAAATCGGTTCACGCACGACCATTGATTTGTTCGGTAGCTACGAGTTCAACAACAAGTTGAAGATCAACGCCTCCGTCATCAACGTCGCAAACGTGCAACCACCTTACGATCCGGGTACATCCGGCACGTTCCTGTACGACTTTACGCAGTACGATGTTCGTGGTCGCGCATACCGCCTGAACCTGAACTACAAGTTCCGTTAATCGGCGACAGCAATCTCCGCAGTTTCTGCGGATGCCTTGCGACAAAAGAGGAGCTTCGGCTCCTCTTTTTTATGTCCGCTTGACGCCAGTTTCTGCGGATGCGGGACAGTCCAGCGGCCGAGCCCGTGCCGTGAACGACCACGGTCGCCGAAAATGCCTGCAGTGTTCACGCGCGTTTGATGCGGGCAGCCCGTTCTCGTCATTCGTGCCGCAATCTGCGTGTCCCGTCGCACTTGCTTTGTCGGTTCGGGCTCGTCAGTGGCATCATGGGAAGTTAAGTATATTTTTTGTTATAGGAAAGAAGTATGAATCGGCTACGAAAGATGATCCCGGCACTTGTGCTGCCGATCCTGTGCGGTGCGTCGCTGTTCGGCGCTGGCGCGAGTGCACAGACGCAGGCTCCCGCGCCAGCACAGGCAACGGCCGCCGCCGCGCCACTCATCCCGGTCGAAACTCTTTTCCGAAAATCGGAATATCGGTCGCTCACGTTCTCTCCAGACCAGAAATTCATGGCTGCGCTGATGCCGATCAACAGCCGGTTTAATCTGGTCATCATCGATCTGGAAAAGCGCGACGCAAAGCGCATCACCAACTTTGACAAAGCCGACGTGCTGAGTTTCTGGTGGGCGAGCAACGACCGTCTGCTGTTTACCACGGGCGATACCCAGCAGTTTGTCGCCAACTCCGGTAGCGGCGGGTTGTTCGCCGTTAATCGTGACGGCAGTGCGTCGCGCATACTGATCGCGCCGTTCGGCGAGGCCGGACGAAGCGGTCGACGCGCAACCGCCTACTTGGGGCGCATCAAGGGCAACAGCGAAGAGGTATTGGTCACATCCAATGACCGCGATCAGGAAAGCGTCGACATTTACCGGATGAACATGTTCACGGGGCGCAAAACACTCGTGAGCTTTGACTCACCGGGCAAGGTCGCCAAGTGGGTACTTGACCGCAACGATACGCCGCGCGCCGCCTGGCAAATTGATGGCAAGACGACGAAATGGGCGTTCTATTACCGCAGTGACGATAAGTCACCGTACAAGAAGCTGCGCGAATGGGATCCGCAATTAAATGAGGTGGTGATTCCGCTGAGTTTCGACGCTGACGGCAAGAACATGTTTGTTGCGAGCAACATCGGCCGCGACACCATGGCATTTTTCCGCTTCGATCCAGAAGCCAACAAGCTGGGTGAACTGATTTACGGCGACGACCGGTTTGATATGCACACCCTCGGGCTGATCGGTCCAGACGGGCTGGGCGAGGGCGGCAACCTCCGGTTCAGCGGCCGCGAAGAGGATCCGGGCAAAGTCATCGGCGTCACCTATCAGGCTGATCGACCCAAAACTGTGTGGTTTGACGAGGCGATCCAGAAGACTCAGGCGACTCTGGATGCGGCACTGCCGGCCGGTAACTACAACACATGGAATCCCAACCAGCGACGCACCCTTGTGCTGTCACGCAGTGATGTCGACCCCGGTCGCTACTACATCTTTGATCAGGACAAGAAAACGCTCGAAGAGACTGCTGTCCGTCCTTCAAGCTGGATCGACCCGCGACAGATGCGACCCATGAAGTACGTTTCGTGGACGGCACCCGACGGAATGAAAATCGATGGCTACCTGACGCTGCCAGCGGCGTACAAGCCGGGAAATCCGGTGCCGATGATTCTGCATCCGCATGGCGGCCCGTGGGCGAAGGACAACTGGGGTTACAACGCCGAAGTTCAGTTTATGGCCAATCGTGGATTTGCGGTCTTGCAACCGAACTTCCGCGGGTCGGTCGGCTACGGCACGAAGCATTTGAAGGCAAGCTACAAGACCTGGGGCGACGCCATGATTGACGACATGATCGCTGGCGTTGAATGGGCCGTCAAAGAAGGTTATGCCGACAAAAATCGACTCGCCGTGTACGGCGCCAGCTACGGCGGATACGCCACGTTGATGTCGCTCGTGAAGCGTCCTGACCTGTTCAAATGGGGCGTGAACTATGTGGGCGTCACCGACATGACAGTGCATCAGGACACGCAGCCCGCGCAACGTTTCGGTGATTTTGGCGATTACCTCGCAAAAGTCATCAACGGCGACCAAAAGGCCGATCGGGAAATGTTTGACCGCGCTTCACCCGCGCGACATGTTGCTAAGATTCAGGCGCCCGTCTTCCATGCGTATGGCGGCGAAGACCGCAATGTAGATATCGAAAATGGCAAGGTCATTCGCGCGGCCTTTGACAAAGCCGGCAAACCACAGGAATGGATGTATGTTTCTAACGAAGCCCACGGCTATCGTCTGGATCCAAACGTTTTCGAGTACTACAACCGCTTTGACGCGTTCATGAAAAAACACACGCCCGCCGCAAAATAACTCGGTTGGTCGTTTTCAGAAGGGCTCGCCAGATGTGCGGGCCCTTTTTGTTTCTGGCGCGTCTACACAGTGTTGCACATTCACAACGCAGGCGCATTGGCTTTTTGCTGGAATGGCGTTTCTATTGGGGCTAGGACCTGTTTAGTAAACAAGTCGACTTTAGCTAAAAAAGGCTTGTAGACCAAATTTAGAAAGCGCTTTATGAGAAAGCTGAAAGCGAAGTTTCAAACGCATGCGGCGCTTGATTCCCGCCAGTGTTTCGTCAATTCACCGCAAAAATTGACTAATAACCTTTAAAAATCAGTGCCTTAACCGTTGTGGACCCGAACGTGCGCCGGTCGTCCCGTTTGTCGTCGTAGTCTTCGTGTCTGCACGCAAAGCTGACAGCGAGCGTTCGCTAATGCACAATCCATGTGTCATTTATTTGTCATCTTTCGGGGAACCTTTATGAATACAAAACGAAAGCACATTGCTCTCGCGGTGATCAACGCGCTGGCCGTGATGGCGGTCACCAACACCGCTTTTGCTCAGGATACGCAAAAGGTTGAGCGGGTAGAAATTACCGGCTCGAACATCAAGCGCATCGATAGCGAAACCGCACTCCCGGTAACGGTGATCACCCGCGCTGAAATTGAGCGTAGCGGTGCCACCTCCGCCGCCGATCTGATTGAGCGTTTGTCCGCCAACAACGGCGGTGGCTACAACTCTTCGCTCGCTTTGGGCGACTCGGCGCGTCCGGGTTTTGCCGGCGCTTCGTTGCGTGGCCTCGGTTCCAACAACACGCTCGTACTGTTGAATGGTCGCCGTCTTGCGGTGTACGCATTCGACGGCGGTGCGGTCAACCTGGGTGCGATTCCGCTGGCGGCGATTGAGCGCGTAGAAGTGTTGCGCGACGGCGCGTCCGCCATTTACGGCTCTGACGCAATCGCAGGCGTGATCAACTTCATCACGCGTCGTGATTTCAACGGCGGCATCGCCGAAGCGATGATCGGTGTTCCAGACGGCAAGGGCGACGGACAATACTACAGCGCTTCAGCTACTCTGGGTTTTGGCGACATGGCGAAGGACGGCTTTAACGGCTTTGCTTCGTTTAACTACTACAAGCAGGAAGCCCTCAAGGCGCTGGATCGTTCGTACTCGAACACGGCGCTTCTTCGTGACGGCACCGGCGCGGTTGTGTTGAATCGCCTGAGCTCAAACTCCTACCCCGCAAATATTCTCACGGCCACCGGGTTCGTTAATCCGTTCGGGAATGCGTACGGCAAGAACTGCGCGCCGCCAGCGTCACTCGGCACGAGCGCTACGGACACCCGCTGCCGTTACGACTACGCCAGCGCAATCGACATTGTGACGCCCGTAGAAAAACTCTCCGCAGTCGGCGCGGCTGCGTTCCAGATCAATGCCAACAACAAGTTGATTGCGGAATTCAATTACGCCACCCAAAAGACCACGTTTACGATTTCTCCCGTTCCAGCATCAGAGGCAACGACGTTTAACGGCGATCCGCTGCTCTACCCAGCGAACGGTCGTTACTATCCGGGCAGAGGCATCACGCCGGCTATTCCAGGTGTAACGCTCACAGGGCCGCTGAACGTTTACTACCGCACGACCGAGCTCGGTGGTCGTACCACTCAGTCGATTGCTGACGAAGGCCGCATCCTGGTTGGCCTCGAAGGCCTCATCGCCGGTTGGGACTACAAAACCGGCTTGTACACCGCAGAATCGAAAGTGACCGAGCGCTACACCAGCGGTAACGTCTACGAATCGAAGTTCCTACCGGCTGTCGCGACGGGCAATATCAACCTCTGGGGCCCTAACGACGCCGCTGGCCTGGCTCTGCTTCAATCGACAGAGATTCGCGCCGATACGCGCCGGTCGAAGTCTACGAACAATGGCTTTGACTTCAATATGTCCCGCGAAGTCGCTCAGTTGCCAGCAGGCCCGCTAGGCCTGTCGGTGGGTGGTGAAGCCCGTCAAGTTAAGTACAACGACACCCCGCTCGCCATCCTGAACGATGGCGACGTGTTGGGCGGCGGCGGCAATCAACTTCCAGTAGTCGGCAAGCGCAACGTGACTGCATTGTTTGCTGAAGCGAATATCCCTGTCATTAAGAACCTCGAAGCCCAGCTCGCAGTTCGATATGACCGCTACAGCGACTTTGGCAACGCAACCACGCCTAAGATTGGCGTGCGTTGGCAGCCAATGAAGGAGCTTCTGATTCGCGGCTCATATGGCGAGGGCTTCCGCGCTCCGACGCTGCCTGAGCTTCTGTTGCCGCAGACGCAAACCAACACCGGTGGTGCTTATGACGATCCGTTGTACGGCGGAGCTGCTGCTTGTGCCGCACGTTTCGATCCAAAGTATTGCAATGCGCAGTTGACGGTTCGCCAGGGCGGTAACCCCGACCTGAAACCTGAAAAGTCAAAACAGTTCACGGTAGGTATCGTTGCTGAGCCAACACCGAACGTATCGCTGCGCCTCGACTACTTCAATATTGATCAGCGCGACGTGATTGGTATTGTTCTGGGCGATACACGTCTGCAGGACTACATTGACAAGTTCAACCCGGTTACAAAGACGAGCAGCAGTATCTACGCTGGAGACATCATCACCAAGATTGACGCTGCAACGGGCAGAACCGTCATCAGCTATGTCAAGTCGCTTTATGGCAACGTGTCTTCGCAAAAGACGAGTGGTTTTGATGCTTCCATGAAGTTGCGCGTTCCGAAAACCCGGTTCGGCGATTTCACGTTGGGCATGGAAGGCACCTACCTTGGCTCGCAAAAGCAACGCTCGGTGGGCGATGGCGTAGAGACCGAACTGGTCGGTCGTTACGCTACCTTCGGACCGGTCGTTCGCTTCAAGCACACGTCTTCGGTCAGCTGGGACAGCGGCCCCTGGAATGCGTACCTTGGCTACAACTGGCAGAGCTCGTATCTGGATCAGGACGAGACGCGTGAAGTGTCCTCCTACGAGACGTGGGATACATCGGTCACCTGGTCGGGCATCAAGAACCTGAAAGTGAAACTTGGCGTCCGCAATCTGATGGATCGCAAGCCACCATTCACGACTCAAAATGCTTACTTCCAAGTTGGCTATGACCCCACGTATGTTGACCCACGCGGTCGCACGTTCCGTGCTGGACTTGAATACAAATTCAAGTAAGGTTCGAAGTTGATTCAGCCCTCATGGGCTGATTAACGGCCGCACTGGTACGGCAAAAAAGCTCGCGTTCCGAAAGGTCGCGAGCTTTTTTTTTGTGGCGGGGTGATTTACGTGCCTGTCGGGACGAGGCGGTACGATTCACCTTTGCCCTTGGCGTCGTCACTGTAAGCGGTGCCGCTAAGCGACACAATACGTTCTGGCGAAACGATGTTGTCACAGAGCTGCGCTACGTTCACCACAAATTGTGAAGTCAGAGGTTGGCCTCTCGAAAATCCAATGAAGCAAAGGCACTGATGTTGACCGATAGAAGCGCTACTGTCGCGGCGCAATACGAGGCGCTTCCATACCCGCCACGCAATCCGGCCGATGAGGATGGTCGGCTGATCGGTACCTGGCTCGATGATCTCGACCTTCTGAATCATCATTGCTTCCGTGGCGAACGGGACTTTAACGCGGGTTTCCGCGTGCTCGTGGCGGGTGGTGGCACGGGCGATGGCACTATTTTTATCGCCCAGCAATTGCGCGAGCGGGGTATCGTTGGCGCCAGTATTGTTCACCTGGACCTGAGCGCTGCAGCCATCGAAATCGCGCAAGCGCGTGCGACCCGACGAGGTCTCGAAGGCATCGACTTCATTCAAGGTAATTTGCTCGACTTGCCAACGATGAACCTTGGCGAGTTTGACTTCATCAACTGCGTTGGCGTGTTACACCACCTGGCTGATCCGGAGGCTGGACTGGCAGCGCTACTGACTTCGCTGGCGAGTGATGGTGCCATGGCCGTCCTGCTGTACGGCAAGATTGGACGTATCGGAATCTATCAGGCGCAAGAAATTCTGCGCCGCCTGCCATCCGCTTCAACGTACGCTGAACGAGTCGATCAGACCAAGCGTTTGCTCGCAAAACTGCCGCGCACGAACTGGCTGGCGCGCTCTGCCGAATTGCATCCGGATTTGCATCAAGGCGGTGACGCTGCGCTCTATGATTTGCTGCTGCATTCTCAGGATCGCGCCTACGATGTTGAGGAGATTTACGAGTGGTTCGCGGACAGGCATTCGCTCCATATCTACTTCTCCGATGTACACCGCGGCCGGTTGCCGTACTCGCCCTCCACATGGCTGCAAGATCTCCCCGAACTCGCATCGATCAATTCGATGTCACAACGTTCGCAAGAATCACTGGCCGAACTTGTCGGCGGGGATTTGGTGTTGCATGCGTTTTTTGCGACACGCGACGATAACGTTGTCGCACCATATGGTGAGCTCGATTACGTGCCGTTTTTCCTTCGAGAGACACATCCTGCGTCAGGGCAGAGCCTCGCGTCGGTGATCGACACGCATGGCGGAAAGCCATTTCTGTTGACACATAGTCAATCAGGTCTGCGGCGAGAAATGCATCCAGCGCCCGCAGTGCGTCAGATGTTTCTTGCAATTGATGGCCGGCGGACGTGGCGTGAAATTTTTGATGTGGTTCGGCTTCAGTGCGCCATTCAGTCGAGGCAAACTCCGGATGTTGACGATGCAGACCGACGCCTGTTTGCAGAGTTTTTACCGTGGTACGAAGCGCTTAACTGCATCGAACGCCTACTGCTTCGTCGCCAGCGAATTGGGGAAGCGGCGCTCCCGTGAGCCGAAATTTAGGTGCCTTATTGCGGCCGTCGCGGTGTGCTGGGGGCATGCATATTGCTACCTCTGTTAATCTTGTGCTTTCATCGCCTCGTGTAGTCGTCTTGTTGTCGCATGTCATACAACTAACGATTCAAAATGAGGCATAATAAGTTGGTTAAATTTATATTTGCGCTGAAGCTGCGATCCAGCTCTTAGCGAAGAGGAAAGATTTGTGTCCATGAAATCATTTATTTGTTCCGCGCAGCGCGCGCTTGCCGCGCTGGCGGTCGTCTCACTTGTGTCATCTGCATTGGTGCTACCGGTCACAGTCGTAGCCCAGACGCCTACAGGCACAACAGCCACGACGCCGACGCCCGCTCCTGCCGTTTCCACGCCAACCCCGCCGCCTGCACCCGCGGCTGCGCCTTTTCAAGCTCCGAAGCCGACTGTCGAGAAAGTCGAGAACCCTTACGGAATTAAAGCGCTGTGGAACGAAGGCGACATCGTTGCCAAGACAACGCTGATCATCATGATCATCATGTCGGTCGGAACTTGGTACATCATGATTTCGAAGCTCGTCGAACTCTCAAAAATCGGTCGTCAGGCCAAAGCAGCCGAGGCTACATTCTGGAACGCGCCGTCAGTGGCTCTGGGCGTTGAATCGCTTAAAGAGCAAAGCCCGTACCGCTTCATTTCCCAGGCGGCCCTGGAGTCAACCAAAAAGCATGAAGGGCTCCTCGCGCACATCAGCTTCAGCGATTGGGTCACACAGAGCATTCAACGCGCAACGGACAGTGTGCAGAGTAATATGCAAAATGGCTTGGCGTTTCTGGCCACCGTTGCGTCAACGGCGCCTTTCGTTGGCCTGTTCGGAACGGTTTGGGGCATCTACAACGCGCTCGTGAAAATTGGCGTATCCGGTCAGGCGTCCATCGACAAAGTAGCTGGCCCGGTTGGCGAAGCGCTCATCATGACGGCCATTGGTCTGGCCGTTGCGGTTCCAGCAGTGCTTGGCTACAACTTCATCGTTCGCAAGAACAAAACGACGCTCGACAAGATCAGAAACTTTGGCTCCGACCTGCACTCAGTGCTCATCGGTTCTGCGACCGCCGCCGCCGCGGGTAAACGATAGAACTGTAGCCACACCGAACGAAAGCCTTAAATCATGGGCATGAACGTAGGTAGAAGTAGCGGCGACGAAGACCAGATCAACTCCAGCATCAACACCACGCCGCTCGTCGACGTGATGCTGGTGCTACTGATCATCTTCCTGATCACCATTCCGGTGGTCACCACCTCGATCAAACTGCAGCTTCCTAAGGAAGAGATACAGATTCGAGAATCGAAACCAGAAAACATCGTTATTTCGGTGAATGCCGACAGCAAGATGTTTATGTACGACACCCCGATTTCGGACATCCGCGATTTAACGGATCGACTTAAAAAGGTCGCCAAAATGGATCCTCAACCCGAGGTACATATCCGCGGTGACTTGACCGCAAACTACGACGGCGTCGGGCGAGTCATCTTTGCCTGTCGCTCTGCCGGTATCTCAAAAATCGCGTTCCTGACCGAACCCGCAGCACGAGAATAGCCATGACATCTATCCTCATCATGGTGGCGGTCAAACCCGCGCCAAGGAGCCTCTCATGGGCATGAACGTAGGCAATAACAGTGGCGACGGCGATGTGCTGGTCGACATGAACACGACACCGCTGATCGATGTGATGCTGGTGCTATTGATCATGTTCATCATCACCATCCCGATACAACTGCATTCGGTGAACATGAATATGCCGCCGGCTTCGAACGTGAAGCCGCCGGTTGAGCCGGAGATCGTGAAGATTGACATCAATGAAGCCAGCCAGATTTTCTGGAATGGCGCGATGATCACCGACCGGAACGAGCTTCAGGCCAAGATGGCTGCGGCTGCCGCGCTGCCAACGCAGCCGGAGATTCATCTTCGACCGAACAAGCTCGCCAAGTATGAGATCGTGGCCTATGTCATGGCCGCGTCGCAGCGTGCCGGACTGGTCAAGATGGGCATCCTCGGTCACGAGCAGTTCCTTTAAGCGCGTGCTGTAAGCACCTGAAGTTCAAGAAAGCGCTTATCTCGTATGGATTACACCTACAACCCGAAGCAATCGAACAAGCGTGTG
>JAYWHV010000219.1:0-10802 GCA_043777615.1 Burkholderiales bacterium
TTATGCAGGAAATACGCCATCCAGCGTGCATGCAAATCAGCCGACAGTTCGCTCAACTGCACGTCCGGTCGCATCAACGCCTCGTCTCCACCGAGCCAGCGGGTTGCCTGCGGATTCGCCATCACGACTTGACCCATGGCACCGATCACAAGCACACCGTCATTCAATTCGCTGATCACGACCTGGTTAATGTGCGCCAAGCGTCGAACATCGGCCGTCCGCAGTTGCACTTTTTGTTCGGATTCCTCGGCGCTGCGACCGAGCAAAATTCCGATCGCACTAAGCAAAAAGTATCCGGCTCCGACGAGCGCCGCCTGGGTCAGCGCCTGCACGCTCGCCGCGCGCAGCGATACCTCCGCGACCAGAAGTGTGATGCTGGCCAGGGCCGCATGTCCAAACGCGAGCCTGTCACGAAGAAACCAGCCGTGCGCCGCCAGTATGGGATAGAGATACGTGGCGTAAGTTGCCACCGGGCTCTGCGAATCGAAATAGATGACGACGGTGAAGACGAGGTCGATAGCCAACTGCACGAGCAACAGGCCCGCCACGCCGCCCTTGAAACGAGGCAGCGTCAAAAGGCTCAGCAGCGCCCAGACCGCGTACGCCGCGGCCGCCGAGTAGCTCACTGCATGCAGGCTCGTTCCAGCCGTGGCGATCGCCAGCGCGATCGCTGCGACACAGCGATACAGCGCCATGAGGCGCAAAAGCCGCAGCGTCGTCGCGCCGGACGCCGACGGCGTTAACGCCACCGACTGGAGCCTAGCGCTTGTGCGCGCAGCTCTCGTCGCCACAGCTCCAGCCTCCCCGCTTCATGACGGCATTGGCCTTCGGTGTGAACACGCCGCAGCGTTCGCACTTGACCATCGCATCAGACGCTGGTTTGTCGTCGCGTTTTCTTTTCGGGTCATCCGGTTTGTCGCGATTTTCCTCGTCACGATCACGCTGTTCGTTTCGGGTTTTATGGACAGACACCAGACGCAGCGCAAGCAGCACCAGAAAAAACACCACGATCCAGAATATTATTTTCCCCACTGCTTACGACCCTAATCTTTCCACTTCCAGAACAATTCACGAGTAGACTTCGCGAAGAGTCTAGCAGCCTGTCGGGCTCTGGATCGCCACCAAAAGGAGACATCATGAGCCAAGCTGGAAACGAACCGTGGGCCGCATGGGCGGAGTCGATGCAGAAGATGATGTCGAACCCCGCCGCGTTGAACCCGTTTGCGGGAATGATGGGCATGCCGGGTGCTGGGGCCGCAGGCGGCGCGGGCGCGTTCGATCCGCAGCAATTTATGAAGGCCATTGACCCGGTCGAAATTGATCGCCGCATTCAGGATCTGCGCGCGGTCGAAGCATGGATGAAGCTCTCGCTCTCAGGGCTCGAAATGTCGATCAAAACGATGGAGATGCAGCGCGATGCGTACGCCTCGTTCAACAAAATGAGTGAGTCGGCGACACAGACAATGAAAGAGGGTGCCCAGTCGGTTGAACGCACCGTGAAGCGCGCGGCGAGAAGCACTGCCCGGAGACGCTGACGTTGGTACAGCTTTTTGGTGAAACGCCCATTGAATTGGGGCTAAAACCAATAAAGAAGCTAAGTCGACTTTAGGCTAATTTTCGCTAAAAACGGTTCTAGCCCCATCTCAGCGGGGCTGACAGAACTGTAAGTGTCAAAGCTGTTAGCGAACATCTCGCCAGGTTTGTAGCATCCTTCAGTATCAAAACGCCAAAATCCAGTCATGCATAAAACAGTCATAACGTCCCTCGCCATCAGCGCTCTTTTGGCCTGCCTGAGCGCGTCGGCCGCAGACATCAAAGTGCTCACAGCCGGCGCATTCAAGCCCGTCGTCACCGCGCTCGTCCCCGATTTCGAAAAGCAGACCGGATATAAGGTCACCGTTGAAAACGACACGGCGGGTGCTTTGACCAAACGGATCGGCGGCGGAGAGGCTTTCGATCTCGTGATCCTGACGCCCGGCGCATTGGCCGAGCTGACTAAGGCGGGCAAGCTCGTGGAGGGTTCAAACCGACGACTGGCGCGCGTCGCGATCGGCGTCGCTGTCAAAAAAGGAGCCGTTCCTCCCGACATCAGCACAGTCGCGGCGTTCCAGAATGCGCTGCTGTCGGCGCGAGCGGTTGCCTACATTGACCCGGCAGCCGGTGGCTCCAGCGGAATCTATCTCACCCAGTTGTTCGAAAAAATGGGCATCGCCGATCGCATCAAACCCAAAGCGGTGCTCGTTCCCGGCGGCCTCGTGGCGCAGCGGCTGGTGAACGATCAGGCCGACATCGCAATTCATCAGATTAGCGAAATTCTCGCGGTCCCCGGCGCCACGCTAGTTGGCCCGATTCCGGCGGAAATTCAGAATTACACGGTGTACGCGGGCGCGGTCAGTTCCGCGGCGCGCGACGGCGCGGCGGCGAAGGCGCTGCTCGAAGCGCTCAGCAGTGCGGCGGTGCGCGAAACCCTCAAGGGCAAAGGCATGGAAGCGCCCTGAGTTGGGATCACGCGGGCGGTGGTTATCTCCCCCGCTTGCGCAGCCGATTGCACAGCGCCAGCGCTGACGCAATCGGTCCACCCCATTTCGCTAGTTGAATTTCCGGGTGGTCGGTTAAAATGCAATTGAGTTGCGAAATGCGCTCGCCGCCAGATTGCTCGTTTGCATATTTGACGGTCAATCCGACTCCCGCCAGCGAAAAAAAGAACAACCTTGACCCTTCTCGCCATCATTGTCGCCGCCGTTCTCGGCGGCATTGCCTCTTGCGCTGTTGCCGCGTTTGCACTCTACGCAAAGCTCTCTTCGGTCGAGCGTTGGGTTGCATTCGCTGTGGGTGCCATGCTGGCGGTCGTGTTTCTGGACATCCTTCCGCATGCGCTGTCGGAAGGCGTGCAGCCCGCGTCGCTGATGGGCTGGGTGCTAGGCGGCATTCTGTTCTTCTTTTTCCTCGAAAAGCTCGTGATCTGGCGGCATTCGCATGGTGATCTGACGCCGCACGTTGCCGGAGCCGAAGACCACGCACATGCGCATCACGGGCATCATGGTCATCATCATGGCCACGATGGCGGGCGCTCCGGGCTCATGGTGCTGATCGGGGATTCGCTACATAACGCGACCGACGGCGTGGTCATCGCCGCGGCGTTTATGGCGGATTTCAAACTGGGCGTGGTCACGTCGCTTGCGATCATCGCGCATGAAGTGCCGCAGGAAGTGAGCGATTTCTTCGTGCTGCTGCACTCGGGCTATTCGCGCAAAAAGGCCTTCCTCTACAACCTGATTTCGAGCCTCGCGATGGTGGTCGGCGGCGTGGTCGCGTACTTTGCGCTCGAACACGCCCAAGCTTACGTCACGCCCGTGCTCGCATTCGCCGCGGCGTCGATGCTCTACGTGGCCGTCGCCGATTTGATTCCCACGCTGCACCGCCGGTTTTCCATCAAGGACACGTTTCAGCAGATGTTCATGATTGGGCTGGGCGTTGGAACCGTGCTTCTCACGCATTCATTTCTGGAGGGCGGGCATGGGCATTGAGCGCTTATGCCCCACCCCTTCGCGCTGGTTGCGTGCTGTATTGCAAGACTGGACTCCGGGACTCGATCTGGTCATTGATCACTGGAAGCTACCGGGTCATCTTCCCGCTGCCGCAGAGCAGCCAAGCCAGAGTGTTCGTCGAGTTCTTAAAGATGCGCATGGGGGCGGGATAATTTCGCGCCGTCATTGATCGGGCGGATCCCCTGGAAGCGATTGCGGGTGCCTGCCGTTATGTGGAGACGAAGCAGAAAGCCGGGATCGTTGTCATCACAGTGAGGATCGCGTAGTGGTACGCAAGACCCACATCGTGTAAGCGACAAACACCAGCGCCGACGTGACGAACACGATCAGCTGGAACTTGGGTGACAGCGTCGGAAAGTGTGAGAACAACAGGGCAAACGGCGCAGCTCCCAGCGCTGTGGTCAGGGCATTCTCGGTCACGGTGGTGTGACGGCTGAACAAGCCCAGCGCATAGGACAGCACGTCCACAGGAAAGCTCATGCGTAGCAGGATGAGTGAGGTCAAGCGGTGCTGCGGATGGATCAAACGGTCAATATCGGCATGGCGCGTCGCCGATGGAAAGCACCGCAGGACCAACATACGTGCCCGACGCGCAAGCAGGAAGGAAAGGGCCGCCCCGGCGACCCAGCCCGTCAACAACATCAACGCTGTCCACCAGGGGCCCCAGGCCAACACTGCAAGCGGCACCAACGGTAAATTCGTCAGCATCGGCACGAGGACCGCCACGACCGATGTGGCGACGAACAACACGATCGCCAGGCGAGAGTGGTTCTGAAGCGCATGCTGGATCGGGGTCGAGTACGCCTGCGCCAGCCATAGCGCTGCGACGAAGAGCAAGACGACCCACAGACCCATGCGCAGGGTCGGTATTACGTCAGCCCATGCCAACGATGGCCGCAATGAGGCAGGTGTTCTTGTCATGTCGCAGGCCCGCAGCGGGCCTTGCAAAGCGCCGCTCGAGGCAGCGGCCTCATGTGACCACAAACTGGCCCATCATGCCGGCGTCTTCATGCTCGAGGATGTGGCAGTGGAACATGTAAGGCGTGGCCTCGCCGGCAGCGTGACCAAAGCGCACCAGAATTTGCGTGCGACCGTCGACCAGCACGGTGTCCTTCCAGCCGCTAGACGCAAAATCGACGGGCACTCCGTTGTGCGACAGCACTTGGAACGAGGTGCCATGTACATGGAACGGATGTGCCATATCGCCTGCGACGATCTCCCACAACTCGGTCTCGCCGCGGCGCACGCGGTGGTCGATGCGGCCCATGTCGAATGCGCGACCGTTGATCGTCATCATGCCCATGCCACCCCGGCTCATGCCACCGCCCATCATGCCGCCGTGCGCGTCGAGTTCGAAACGGCGCCGACGCACCGGGTCGCCCATGGCTGGAAGCGGCGCGGCGCCGGCCAACGCGCTGGGCAACGTGCGCACTGAAGCAGTGCGGAGCGCGTCGACTGCAAAACGCATCACCTCAAATGAGCCGTCTGCGGCCACCGCCTCAGGCTGCATGCCGGCTCCCATCGTGCCGCCCATGCCACGCCCGCCACCCATGCCGCCCATAGGGCTGTTCAGGTCGGGCTCTGACAGCAACCGCACGTGGCTTGCGCCAGCAAAGTCCACCACCACCTCGGCGCGCTCGCCCGGCGACAAAGTGACTCCCAGCAGCTTGACCGGGCGCGGCAGCAAACCGCCATCACTGGCGATCTGGTGCATGGCGCGTCCGTCCTCGAAACGCAGGCGATAGATGCGCGCGTTCGACGCGTTCAACAGGCGCAGCCGCACGATGCCGTTGGGCACCGTGGCCACGGGACGGATGGCACCATTGACAAGAATCTGGTCTGCCCGCCAGCCTGCCATCATCGTCATGCCGGATACGGCGTAAACCAACCCGCCGTCGCGCCCAAAGGCGCGGTCCTGGATGATGATTGGCAGGTCGTCGACGCCATAGTTCAGCGGCAAACCGGAATTCGGCGCGTCGGGGTCGTCGACGATGATCAAGCCAGCCAGGCCCCGATATACCTGTGGGCCAGTCTGCCCATGCACATGCGAGTGGTACCAAAGTGTCGCTGCCGGCTGATCGATTTCCAGCGACGGCGACCAACGACCACCCGGCGCAAGTTCCGAATGCGGGCCGCCGTCGACTGTGCCTGGCACGTGTAACCCGTGCCAATGCACGGTGACCGGCTGGTTCAGACGGTTACGCACATCGACGCGCGCCGTGCGACCACGGCGCATGCGCAACACCGGCCCGAGGTAGGACTGGTTGAAGCCCAGCACCGGCGTGCGTACACCGGATAGAAACCCGTGAAAGCCAGCGATCGCCTCGAGGGTGTCGACCCCTGCCGCAGTGGTATCCATGACCGCAGGGACGGGCAAGGCCACGCCGGCTTCGGCTGCCCACGCACGCGTTAGCGCGACAGGCGCAACCAAAGTAGCGGCCAGGCCGCCGAGGAGTTTACGTCGATGTACGTCCATGTCTTGCCCTCAGTGACGCTCCTGCAAAAACGCATGTTGCGGCTGGCTGAGGTTTCGACCGTTGATGCAGATCAATTAACACTTGCAATTCAGAAAGGGATGTTCGGGTTGATTTAAAGCGGTATTAGAGCCAGCCATGCCTAGGCGGCTCCGCGGAGAAACGGGGGCACGAAGAAACGGAGTCAGGTCTTGTGTGAAGAAACGGGGTCAGGTCCCGCAAAGTAGCAATTCCGCCGAACCGCAGTCACCCCGACGAAAACGCAAGCGTTCCGACTTACGCCTGATCCGCCTTGCGCGTCACGTCCGAACTGTCTGACCCGTCTGAACCTTCGGTAGCCTGCGCCCGCTCAGCCTCGCGCGCCCGATAGCGCATGAGCTTGACCCAAAGCAACAACCCGACAGGCAAAGCGCCTAAAAATACAAAACGGATGACGCCTTTCAGCAGAGAGTCAGAAACGGCTGCGATCATCACGACCACGTACAGCCAGCCGATTGCGATTACATACACGTTGGTTGTGCTCGATGTTTGCGAAGCATTCGATGTTACTTGCATGCCCTGGGGCCCACAATCGACGGGCAACCTGGAGCAACTCGTAGCGCAACACAAAGCGCAATAGGGAAATAAGGCATTGCATCGGTCTGGCGAGGCGGCTACATTGGTGCAAAACAGGAGGAGCATTAAAAATGAGTGGCGGCAACCAGCAGAACAACGCTTTCGCGCAGCAGGGCAACCCCTTCGCGGCGGCAATGGAAGCGATGCAAACTTTGGCACAGGGTGGAATGGCGCAATCGCCGTTTCAGCTGCCGCAATTTCCTGGAATGGGTGCTGCGATGCCGGGCTTTCCCGGCATGCCCGCCATGCCGCAAATGACTGGCATGGCTCCGATGCCCACGCCCGAGGCGGGCTGGTGGTGGCTTCCCGCCGTCAAACCCGATGCCATGCAGGCGGCGGCAACGAAGTGGTTTTCGCCCACGACGGATGTCAGCGACATGGCTGCCAAGGATCGCCGATTCCGCGCGCCGTCCTGGCAATCGCAACCGTATTTCCTCGAGCTTCGCAATCAATATCTGCGTACCGCCGCGTTTTGGCGCGAACTGGTCGCGAGTGCTGAGCTTGAAGAGCGCGAACGTCATCGCGCCAAATTCTTCCTTGAACAAATTCTTGACGCCACCGCGCCCAGCAACTTCTTCATGACCAATCCCGAGGCGATTGAAAAGGCGCTGGAGACGAATGGCGAAAGCCTGAAGCATGGTCTCGAAAACCTGAAGCACGACATCGATCAGGGCCACATCGCGATGACCGACGAGACGGTGTTCAAGGTTGGTGAGAACCTCGCGACCACGCCGGGGCAGGTGGTGTTTCGCAATGATCTGATCGAGCTGTTGCATTACACGCCGACGCAGAAAACCGTGCACCAGCGGCCGCTCCTGATCGTGCCGCCGTGTATCAACAAGTTCTACATCCTTGATCTGAAGCCGGAGAACTCGTTCGTCGCCCACGCGGTAGCTCAGGGCTTTGATGTTTACCTGTTGTCATGGCGCAATATTCCTGAGGAATTGAAGGCGCTGACGTGGGAAGATTATCTGGAGCAGGGCGTGCTCACGGCGATTGATGAGGTGCGCGATCACGCCAATGTCGCGACGATCAACACGCTCGGTTTCTGCGTCGGTGGAACTATTCTCGCGAGCTGCCTCGCAGTGCTTGCGGCGCGTGGCGAACTCGAAGATTTTGTCGAAAGCGCGACGTATCTCACGACCCTGCTCGACTTCAGGGAGCCGGGCGATATCAAGGCCTATCTTGGCGAGAGCACGTACAAATTGCGTGTGCAGTCGCTCGGCGAAGACGGTACCAAGGGGCTCATGAGCGGCGCCGAACTGGCGCAATCATTCGCCAGCCTGCGCGCCAATGATTTGATCTGGAATTACGTCGTCAACAATTACCTCAAGGGGCAGGATCCACCGGCGTTTGATCTGCTTTACTGGAATGGTGACTCGACCAACCTTCCGGGGCCGATGTATCTGTATTACCTGCGCAATTTCTATCTCGACAACAAGCTGATCGTGCCCGACGAAATGGAAATGTTGGGCGAGCCGATTGACCTGTCCGCTGTTCAGATTCCGACCTACGTTTATTGCTCGCGCGAGGATCACATCGTGCCGTGGCCGAGCGCGTTCGCTTCCGCCGAGTCGTGGGGTGGCGAGGTTGAATTTGTACTCGGCGCATCCGGTCATATCGCCGGTGTGGTCAATCCGCCTGGACCCAAAAAACGCAGCTACTGGACGGGCAAATGGCCCGCAGCATCGCCTGAGGCGTGGGACGCCAAAGCGAAGGAAGTGCCCGGCAGCTGGTGGCCTCACTGGTACGACTGGCTCGCAGGGCATTCGGGCAAAAAAGTAGCCGCGAAAAAGCAGGCCAAATCGAAGCTCGGCGCTGCGCCGGGCACGTATGTTTTAGAGAAGATGTAGTCGTTCCATGCAGGCGCGGCGCTATCGCTTCTGCATAATTCAGAGTCAACAAGGAGAGAGAAAAAATGTCACGCACAGCACTAATCACAGGCGGTATGGGCGGTCTCGGCGAGGCCATTTGCATCAAGATGGCCGCGCTCGGCTATCGGGTCGTCACCACCTATTCACCGGGCAACAAGACGTGGAAAGAATGGCTCGATTCCATGAACAAATTGGGCTACTCATTCAAGGCCTATGCCTGCGACGTCGCCGATTTTGAGTCTGCCAAAGCCTGCGTCGCGCAGATCGTGGCCGATGTCGGTCCGGTCGACGTGCTGGTAAATAATGCCGGCATCACGCGCGACATGACGTTCAAGAAAATGGACAAGGTCAACTGGGACGCCGTCATGGCAACGAACCTCGACTCCACGTTCAACATGACCAAACAAGTTTGCGACGGCATGCTGGACCGCAACTGGGGCCGAATCGTCAACATCTCCTCCGTCAACGGCCAAAAGGGCGCGTTCGGGCAGACCAACTACTCCGCCGCCAAAGCGGGTATGCACGGCTTCACCAAGGCCCTCGCGCTCGAAGTGGCGCGCAAAGGCGTGACCGTGAACACGATTTCGCCGGGCTACATCGGCACCAAGATGGTCATGGCGATTCCGACCGACGTGCTCGACAGCAAAATCATCCCGCAAATCCCAATGGGCCGCCTTGGTAAACCGGAAGAGGTCGCCGGACTCGTCGCATACTTGTGCAGCGAAGAAGCCGCGTTCCTGACCGGTGCCAATATCGCCATTAACGGCGGTCAGCACATGTCGTAAATCGCGATCAGCTTGACCCTGAAAGCCCCGTTGCATTGGGGCTAGCGCGATAAAACGACTCAAGTCGACTTGAGCCGTTTTGCATTCTGAGCCCCATTAGAATAAGGGCTTCAGCCCAAAGCCAATTCGATCAGTCGTCGCCATGCCCTCTAAAAGCAGCAAGCCCCTCGTCCTCATCCCCTGCGACAACCGCATGCACGGCGACGTGTCGATGCAGGTGCTCTACCAGCGCTATTCCGACGCCGTGCGCGATCAGTCCGGTTGCCTGCCGATTCCGCTGTTGTGCACCGGCAAGGAGGACATCGAGGCTTATCTGGCGCTTGCCGACGGCATCATGCTCACGGGTTCACCATCGAACGTTCACCCTTCGCATTTCGGGCACGACGTGCACAACCCCGAGCTCCCGCTGGACCCTGAGCGCGACTCGATCACATTGCCGATCATTCGCCGCGCAGTCGAAATGAATTTGCCGATGCTCGCCATCTGTCGCGGCATTCAGGAGATGAACGTCGCCCTCGGCGGCACACTGCATCAGGCGATTCAAGAGCTGCCCGGTCGCCACGATCATCGCGGTGCTAAGGGCAAGCCCGACTCAACCAGTCCCGAGCGCTACGCCGATGCGCACCCGATCGACATTGATGACGGCGGCTGTCTTGCAGCGCTCTTCGGCGCCAAAACCGTCACTGTCAATTCGGTGCATGGCCAGGGCATTGACCAGCTCGCGCCGACGTTGCACGCCGAAGCCCATGCGCCCGATGGCCAGATCGAAGCGGTGTCGGTGACCAATCATTCCGGCTTCGCCGTGGGCGTGCAGTGGCATCCCGAATGGCGGGCGGGCGAGAACGAAATTTCGCGTAAATTATTCGGCGCGTTTGGCGATGCGTGTCGCGTGTGGCACGGGTCGCGCGCGTAGCGTACGCACCGACGCACGTACCTCGCGCTGGCCACGCGCCACCATCCTCCGCACCTATGGTCAAAGTGCCGTCATTCTCGCGTCGCACACGCGGGAATCCAGGAACGCGGCGGAGTGAACCAATTTCGTTCGTGGCACCTTTCTGGATCCCCGCCCTTCGGCAGGCTCAGGACGAGGATGACGCCAGGCTGAAGCATCTTGCTACTCCGCAATCAATGACTTTTCAAAGCGCACCGCATCCTCCACGCCGCGGTAATAGCTCACGCGCACGCCGATTTCGTTGAATCCCATCCGTTTGTAAAACGCACGGGCTTCCGCGTTGCCTGACCGCGCTTCGAGGGCAATTGTGTGTATCCCCGCCGTGCGCGCCGTGGTTTCCAGCCACGCCATCAGCGCCGCGCCGATGCCGCAACGCCGGTGCGCGCCGTCAACCGCGAAGAGCACGATGTGCGCCGTGTCGTCGCCATATTTCATGATCGCAAAGCCCGCGACCCCCGGGCCGCGCCGCGCCACAATCACGTTGGTCGCGTCATCGTGCAGAGCCTTCAACACACGCGGCGCCGTCCACGACCAGCCGAGACCCTGCTCGATCA
>JAYWHV010000220.1:0-10796 GCA_043777615.1 Burkholderiales bacterium
CCTCGCCAATCTTTGCCTTGTCGGCATGTTTGACCGACAGGAACACTTTGCCGCTGATCGGCAGACGCGTACCGGCGGCAAAGTGTTCCTGTCGGTCAAACATGCCGACAAGGCAAAGATTGGCGAGGTCGCGCGGATCCTGCACGAAGTGGGTTTTGTGCTGGTCGCGACCAAAGGCACGGCTGCGGCCGTCGCCGGAGCCGGAGTTCCGGTAGAAGTCGTCAAGAAAGTGCAGGAGGGCCGCCCGAACATCGTCGACATGATCAAGGACGGTCAGCTCGCGCTCGTCATCAATACGGTGGAAGAAAAGCGTGGGGCCGTGGCCGACAGCTCGTACATTCGCCGTGCTGCGCTTGCCGCCCGCCTGCCAATTTACACGACTATTGCCGGGGCCAAAGCGGCAGCCATGGGTATTCAGGATGGCCCCGAGTTAACCCCATATCCGTTGCAGTCACTTCTGAAAGAAGTTGTAGTACAGTAGAACTGTTAACGTAGTTACAGACTTTGGCCCGCCGAGAGCGAAACCGGCGGGCTTTGTTTTTTGTCCTCGCCCCATCGCATTAGCGGGCAGGAAAGACCTAGAAGACCCGAAAATATGAGCACAATTCCCTTAACCAAAGTCGGCGCAGAACAGCTGAAGGCCGAACTTCATCGCCTGAAAACGGTTGACCGTATCGAGACCTCGCGCGCGATTGGCGAAGCTCGCCTGCAGGGCGATATCAGCGAGAACGCCGAGTACGACGCGGCCAAAGAAAAGCAGTCGTTTATCGAAGGCCGCATTCAGGAAATTGAGGGAAAGCTCGGTAACGCTCAGATCATTGATCCGAAGACCATCGTGTCCGAAGGCAAAGTGGTGTTTGGCGCGACGGTCGAATACGAAGATTGCGACACCGAGAAGCGCTCCACCTATCAAATCGTCGGCGAAGACGAAGCCGATTTCAAGATCGGCAAGATTTCAATCGGCTCGCCACTTGCTCGCGCGTTCATCGGCAAATCCGAAGGCGACGTCGTCGAGGTGCAGGCACCGGGCGGCGCCCGTGAAGTTGAGATCGTTAGCGTTCGCTACGTCTAAGGCCGTAACCGTATCCGGCGCAGCAAGACTGCGCCCGACTTTGGCGTTAAACCGCCAACAACTCCACATCAAACATCAGTGTCGCGTTCGGCGGAATCACGCCGCCGGCGCCGCGTGCGCCGTAGCCCAGTTCCGACGGGATGATCAGCGTGCGTGCGCCGCCGATTTTCATGCCTTGCACGCCTTCGTCCCAGCCTTTGATGACGTGACCTGCGCCGAGCGGGAAGGAAAACGGGTCGCCGCGATCCTTGCTGGAGTCGAATTTCGCGCCTTTGACGCCCTCGTTGAATAGCCAGCCGGTGTAGTGCACGCTCACGTGTGCGCCTGCCTTGGCTTCGGCACCTGTGCCAATGATTGTGTCGTCGTACTGGAGTCCGGAAGCAGTCGTTTGCATGTTGGTTGGCTTGCGCGAATTTACAAAGGTCATAATCGTATCAGCGTTAGCGGCGCACGGAAACCGTGGCCGTAAAACCAAACGCGGATTGGCCGCGTAAACCTTGCTTGCCTTGGCATTGCTGAGTGCAGCTACGCTTAAATTCAGAAGAATCGGGTGAGTTCGTGAAAAAGTTTTCCCTCCAGATCGTTGCGGGCAGTGTGATCGCCGCGTCGGCGCTGATTGCGCTTCCCACAGTTGCTCAAACGGCTGCGCCGGCTCCGGCAGCCGAATTGCCGGAAGCCAAATTCGGCGTGTCTCCCGGCCCCGGTGTGAGTGGTCGCTTATTGGCCACGGGCGGTGTGTCGACGATTGAAGGCTCTGGCGGCGGTGGGCTTGGCACGTGGGCGCTGATCACGGGCTACGGCACTGACAAGCAAATCGGAGCAAACGCTCACTACACGATCGCCAAAACCAGGGATTACGGCCTGCAGACGGGCGGCGTCGCCATCGGCCTGTACGACCGCGTGGAGTTGTCGTACGCGAATCAACAGTTTGATACCAAGGACGTGCTGGTCGCGATCAGCCCAACCCTGCGTGGCTACAAGCTGAAGCAGGACGTGTTTGGCCTGAAGGTCAAGGTGCTCGGCGATGCCATTTATGACCAGGACACGTGGATGCCGCAGGTCTCGGTGGGCCTGCAATACAAGGACAACAAGGACGGTACGGTGATTCCGTTCTTGAACGGTGCGCTGGCGGCGTTGAATCCCAATATTCGTAACAGCGGCACGGACTTCTATGTTGCGGTGAGCAAGCTCTATCTCGACAAGAGTATTTTGGTGAACGGCACGGTTCGATTCACCAAGGCTAACCAGTACGGATTACTCGGATTCGGCGGACCGGACGGGCATCGTTATCGCCCAGAGTTCGAGGGCTCGATTGCGTACCTGTTCCGGCGCGATTTCGTTGTCGGAGCCGAAGTGCGCACCAAGCGCGGCAATCTTGCGAACCCGGCGTTGAACCTTGGCGAACAAGCGGCGTTTGACGTGTTTGCCGCGTATTTCCCGACCAAAAACGTGTCGATCACCGCGGCCTACGTCGATCTCGGCCAGATCGTGGGTGCGCTCACGGCGAACAAGCGGCAGAGCGGTGCATACCTGTCTTTGCAGGTTGGTTTCTAGCGCAGTTACAGCGGGTCGCGCGGGCACTGCCCGCCCGACCGAAGCAGCTTTTCTCTAAAATGACGGTTGCATGTGGGCTGGCCCATAAAAACGGCTAAAACCGATAAATGCAATTTCATCGCCTGAGCCCCAATGAAATCGGCGTTTCCGCGAAAAGCTGTAGCCGCGCGCGCGACGTAATTCCCTCGTATTCCCCCCGTCGCCATTCGGCAACAAACTCCCCCCTATAATCGGCGTACCTGTCGTCCCTGCCTGCTGTAGGGGCAAGACGACGGCGGTGCGGGATTTCGCGGGCCAAGTGCTGGAGGACGCTGCTTTTGCAATAAAGGCGGCGTAGCAAACCCCAAGTACGGAAGCCGTGCCGCGGGTACAGATATCCGATCAATAAAAGGGAGATCCATCAATATGTCAGCCAACACCTGGCTCATCATCTCGCTCGTCTGCGGTGCAGCGGCGATTCTCTACGGGGTCATTTCGATTTCGTGGATCAACGGCCTTTCGGCCGGCAATGCACGCATGCAGGAAATCGCTGGAGCCATTCAGGCCGGCGCAAAGGCCTACCTGACGCGGCAGTACCGCACCATCACCTACATCGGCGTCGCGCTGGCAGTCGTGATTTTCTTCTTCCTCGGAGCCAAAACTGCTATCGGCTTCGTGCTTGGCGCAGTGCTTTCGGGTGCTGCGGGCTTCATCGGCATGAACGTGTCGGTGCGGGCGAACGTTCGCACGGCGGAAGCCGCCCGCTCGGGCATCAACGCCGCGCTGGCTGTTGCGTTCCGCGGAGGCGCGATCACCGGCATGCTGGTGGTTGGTCTCGGTCTGCTCGGCGTGACCGGGTTTTACTGGTTCCTGATCGGAACGGCTGAACACACGCCGAACCTGATGAAAGAAGGCCTGCATAACCTCATGAGCCCGCTCATCGGTTTTGCTTTCGGCTCATCGCTCATCTCCATCTTCGCACGCCTCGGCGGCGGCATCTTTACCAAGGGCGCTGACGTCGGCGCAGACCTCGTGGGCAAAGTCGAAGCCGGAATTCCGGAAGATGATCCGCGCAACCCTGCCGTGATTGCTGACAACGTCGGTGACAACGTGGGCGACTGCGCTGGCATGGCGGCTGACCTGTTCGAGACCTACGCCGTGACCATCATCGCCACGATGTTGCTCGGCGCGTTGCTCATGAAAGCCAATGCTGGCGTCGCTGCGGTTTACCCACTCGCGCTCGGCGCAGTGTCAATCATCGCGTCGATCATCGGCTGCTACTTCGTTAAATACAGCGGCACCGGCAAGATCATGAATGCGCTGTACAAGGGCTTGACCGTTGCGGCAGTCCTCTCGCTGATCGCGTTCTTCTTTGTGACCAATGCCGTATTTGCGGGCGTTGACCTAGGCCCGGGCGTCACCACGCTGAAGCTCTTCGGCGCCTGCGTCGTCGGCATCGTGTTGACTGCCGCGCTGGTGCTCATCACCGAGTACTACACAGCGACTGAATACGCGCCCGTCAAGCACGTTGCGCAAGCCTCCACCACGGGTCACGCCACCAACATCATCGCCGGTATCGGCATTTCGATGAAGTCCACTGGTTACCCGGTAATCGCAGTCTGTATCGCGATCCTCGCTGCATACTGGTGCGGTGGTCTGTACGGCATCGCGGTCGCCGCGACGGCCATGCTCTCGATGGCTGGTATCGTTGTCGCGCTTGACGCCTACGGCCCGATCACCGACAACGCCGGTGGTATCGCCGAAATGGCCGAGCTGCCCAAAGAAGTTCGTGCTGTCACCGATCCGCTGGATGCTGTGGGCAACACGACCAAAGCCGTGACCAAGGGCTACGCCATTGGCTCGGCCGGTCTCGCAGCACTCGTGCTGTTCGCTGACTACACACATGGCCTTGAGAGCCGCGGTATATCGGCCAACTTTGATCTGTCGAACCACATGGTCATCGTCGGTCTCTTTATCGGTGGTCTGATTCCTTACCTCTTCGGCGCGATGGCGATGGAAGCGGTGGGACGTGCGGCGGGTTCGGTCGTTGTCGAAGTACGTCGTCAATTCGCTGACGGCCAGATCATGGCGGGCAAGAGGAAGCCTGACTACAGCGCAGCGGTCGACATGCTGACCACCTCCGCGATCAAGGAAATGATCATTCCGTCACTGTTGCCAGTCGGTGTGCCGATTCTCGTTGGCCTGATCCTCGGACCTGCGGCGCTCGGCGGCCTCTTGATGGGCACCATCATCACTGGTCTTTTCGTTGCAATCTCCATGTGTACCGGCGGTGGTGCATGGGACAACGCCAAGAAGTACATCGAAGACGGCCACCACGGCGGGAAAGGCTCCGACGCGCACAAAGCGGCTGTGACCGGCGACACCGTGGGCGATCCGTACAAGGACACCGCTGGCCCAGCCGTCAATCCGCTCATCAAGATCATCAACATCGTGGCGCTCCTGATCGTGCCGCTGGTTGCGCAGATTCACGGCGGCAAAGATGCAGGTGCGGCACCGAGCCATAGCGCGGCTCCGGCTGCGGTCGTGGCTTCTGCGCCAGCGGCGGCTCCAGCACCGGCACCGACTGCGACGGCTCCAGCTGTAGCTCCGGCTCCTGCCGCAGCAACCACCGTCGGCGACGGCGGCTCGTTTGTAGTCACTGGCAAAGCCGATGGCGCAAACTCCGCTGGTCTCATGAAGGTGTACTTCGCCAGCGGCTCCGCAGCGCTACCGGCTAACGCCGACAAAGGCGTTGCGGAACTGGTTGGTTACTTCAAAGCCAAGCCCAACGGCAAGCTCGCATTGAGCGGCTTCGTCGATCCTAGCGGCGACCCCGCCAAGAACGCCGAAATCGCAAAACAACGCGCCTTCGCAGTCCGCGACGCGTTCAAGGCCGCAGGCGTAGCCGAAGACAAAATCGAACTACAAAAACCAACCGACATCACCGCTGGTTCAACCAGCGCGGCTGAAGGTCGGCGCGTTGAAGTCAGCTTGCAGTAACTGGCACCTGACCTCGTGAAAAAGCCACCCTCGGGTGGCTTTTTTCTTGTTCGCGGCGCGTCGAGAATTCCCTGACAAGCGCGGCACGACTTACAACGCGCAAGTGCGAAACCCCGCAAACACGTCGCTGCGTTCTGGCAAAAAATAATTGCGATAGGCGCTGTGATGCATCAGCGCGAGCGTCGCATGTGAGCCACCGCGTAACACGCGATGTCGCCCGTCGAACCACGGCGCGGAGTACTCCCGGTAGCGGTCTGCGCAAAATCCGGCGTAAGGCGCGAAGGGCGTTGCCGTCCACTCCCACACGCTGTCACCCCAGTAGATTGCGCCGGTTTGCGCGGCCCCTTCCCACTCCGCTTCGCTCGGCAGCCGTCGCCCCGCCCAGTGGCAATACGCCTCCGCTTCAAGCGCACTGACGTGTATGACTGGCGCGCGCGGGTCGAGGGGTTGCCATCGATCGAATGAACGTATTTGCCATTCGCCAGCGGTTCGCCGCCAGTAGCAGGGATGCGGTAAACCGGTGCGCGCCTGATACTCGCCAGACTCGACGAACTGCGCAAACTGCGTATTGCTGACGGGCGTGTGATCAATGTTGAATGCAGCGATTTCTACGGGAAAACCATCGCGTTCATTGTCAAAGCTGAAGCCCGCGCCCGCATGCCCGCAGCGGTACTCGCCAGCGGGCACCGAGACCTCGCCGGGCTCATGCATACCGCGAAGTGGGGCCACCCACGCAGGCCTCGCGCCGCCCAGCGTCTGCGCGCACCACGCTAGCGCCTCCAGATGCATCGCTTCGTGAAATAGCGACAGCCGATACGGATACAGTGCGTCTTCGGTATCCGGCTGCGCGGCCAGCGTGGACAACACCGCGTTCAGCGTGTCGTCGAGATATTTGACGGTGCTTTCACGCGTCAGCAGCGCCAGATTCCAGCGATCGTCGTGCGCCATCGTGTTCGAATTGAGCATCGCGTCCGCAGCTCGCCAGAGCGACGGAAGGTCTGCCTTCGTTTCGCCGTCGGGCGTGTTGTAGGCATCCCGTACGCACCACCACTCAGCAAACCACCCCACATGCGCGCATTCCCACAGCGGCGGATTGATCCCGCGATGAAGAGGTGGCAGGAGCGCTGATTCCGGAAGGCCGAGCACGAAGTCTCGCGTATGGCTGCGCAGTTGCGTGAGCGCGTCCGCCAGCGCCGCGCGCGCCATCGTGCGTGCGCTGCGGCCTGAGTCGCGCGCAGCGTCCAGGCGCGCCTTGTGCGATAGTTGATCGGTGAAACCTGAATTGATTATTGTGTCTCCCGCCAAGCCAGAGGCCAACAACGGCAACTGGCACACCGCCGCGCGCTGGGCGCGATTCCTCGCCCGCGATTATGCGGTCAAAGTGGTGCAACGCTGGTCTCAAGGCGATTCAGTGCCCGCGGTGATGCTCGCACTCCATGCGCGACGGTCAGCGGAATCGATGGCGCAATATCGTCTGGCGCGGCCCGTCGGCGGACTGGTGCTCGCGTTGACTGGCACCGACGTTTACCGCGACATTCATGAAGACGAAGTGGCGCAGCAGTCGCTTGCGCTGGCGGATCGGCTGGTGGTGTTGCAACCGGCTGCGATGGACGAGCTAACCCCAACGCAGCGCGCCAGGTGTGATGTCGTCTTTCAGTCGGCGCCGTCGCTGAAACCCGCGGTGCGCCTTAAAGAGCATTTTGAGGTGGTGCAGGTCGGGCATTTACGGCATGAGAAAGATCCGTTTACACCGATCACCGCGCTGCGAAAGCTGCCGGTCGAGAGCCACATTCGGCTCGTCCACATTGGTACCGCACTTGACGCACATCATGCCGACACCATGCGGATCGTGACGCGCGACGAACCACGCCTGAAGTGGCTCGGTGGCTTGAGTCGCAGCCAGACTCGGCAGCGAATCAAGCGCGCGCACTTGCTGGTGATCGCAAGCCGCATGGAAGGCGGCGCCAACGTGATTGTCGAGGCTGTGACCGCAGGCGTGCCTGTCATCGCGAGCCGAATCAGCGGCAATGTGGGCATGCTGGGCGAAGATTATCCGGGCTATTTCACGCTCGGCGACGCGGCGGATTGCGCCGCGATTTTGCGTCGCGCCGAGACCGATCAGGTGTTTTATCAACGGCTCGTTAAGGCCTGCTCAAAGCGCGCCGTAAAGTTTGTGCCGGAGCACGAAGCAAGCGCCATTCGCGCCAGTGTTGCGCGGGCGCAGCTGACGGCGATCAACGGCGGGTTGTCGCGCGCGTAAAGGCGCATCGCAGCCTTTTGAAAATAGACGGTGTCTCGCGTTTGGACAAATGTCGCATTCAAATGTCAGGTAGCGGGCTCGCTTCCCGCGCGCTGTTGACCGTGGGCGCAGCACGTAATTTATTCAGACGAGTGGAGTGGGAGACTCCTGTGCCGGTCAGGCTGCCCGTGCGCGCCCCAGCCGCAACGACCACGCCATCGACCGCGGCACCCACCGCGCCATAATTGACGCAAACGTCAATCAAATACGCAGCACCAAGGAGCCCGCCGCATGAGCACATTCAAAGTCTATCTCACCACGCAAGAAGGCAAAACCTCGAAGACTGAACTCGTCGATTTCAGCGTCGATCAGCTGGATGCGGGCGAGGTGCTGATCAACGTGGATTATTCGACGGTGAACTACAAGGACGCGCTGTCGGCGACCGGTGCTGGGCGCATCATCCGGCGCTTTCCTTGCATCGGCGGCATTGATCTGGCGGGCACTGTTGAGTCATCGACTGACCCGGCGTTCAAGCCTGGCGACAAGGTGATCGCGCATTCGTACGACGTGGGCGTGGCGCATCATGGCGGCTACGCGCAGAAGGCGCGGATGCCTGCTGCGTGGCTGGTGCCGATTCCGTCAGGCATGAGCACGTTCGATGCGATGACCTACGGCACGGCGGGCTTCACGGCGGCTCAGGCGGTGCATCGCATGCAGCACGACGGACTGCATCCTGCGATGGGGCCGGTGCTGGTGAACGGCGCGACGGGCGGCGTTGGCATGGTGGCGATTGAGATTCTGGCGAAGCTGGGTTACGAGGTTGTGGCCGTGACGGGCAAAGAGAAAGATGTCGATTTGCTCAAATCGATTGGTGCGAAAACCGTGCTGATTCGCGGCCAGTTTGAGATGACCGAGAAGCCGCTCGGAGCGGAGACCTATGCGGGAGCCGTGGACAATCTGGGTGGCGAACAGTTGTCGTGGTTGACGCGCGTCATGAAGGTGGGTGGCACGATTGCATCGATTGGTCTGGCGCAGGGCTGGGAGGTTAAAACCACCGTGATGCCTTTCATTCTTCGCGGTGTGTCGCTGCTTGGAATTGACAGCGTAAATTGCCCAATGTCATTGCGGCGTGAGCTGTGGGCGAAGCTGGCGAACGAGTGGAAATGCGAGAAGCTGGCGTCGCATTGCCGCACGGTCTCCTTCACGGAATTGCCCACGGTGTTTGATGCGTATGTGAAGGGCGCGGTGACGGGACGTACGGTCGTAAAGATCAGCTAGCGACTTTTTCGCAAAAGCCACTAGGCATTTGGGCTAGCGCCAGTTTTTACAGAAAGTCGAAAAATTACGAAAAACGCATGTAGCCCAGATGCAGGCGCCGTTTCAGCGAAAAGCTGATAACTATGTCGTAACGCTCAAGCGGGCTGGCGCGCCGATGCGACGGACTTCGCGAGCGCTTCGTACTTGCTTGCGCCCAGCACGGTTTTGCCAAGTCCAAACGCTCGCGACACCGCCACACCGCTGATGCGCCGCGGCTGGCCCGTGCGGTCGCGTTCCTGGCCTGCGCCGCTCCTGGTGTTGCCGGTCGTTTGCACGACGCCGCGAGCTGAGACGCGCGACGCCAGCCAGTCGAGCGCGCGGCGAATGGCTGGCTCGGTGCTGCGGCGCATTTCGGCCGTGGCGGCGTGATCGAAAAAGCGGAGCACATACACGAGCGCTTCGGCCTGAAAACTGGCGTCAAATCCGCCGAGTTCGTAGAAATAGCCCGTCGAATGTTGCCGCGAAATACCGCGCCGAATCGTCTCTTCACCGGCGCTGGCCAAAGCGTTGTCGCCGACCAGCCGTCCGGTCGCCGCGAGCGCATAACCGGTGACGAAATAGCGCGAACCATAGGCGTCCATCTGGGCCGCGATCGCGGGCGTGCTTCGGGCGGCGGCGAGCCATAAGGCGGCGTTCTGCAAACGCGGGCGGATCGACTGAATGCGCGCCGCGAACGGTTGTCCGTGTCCGGTGGCATCCAAAAGCCAGAGCGCATGCGCGGTCGCCGCGACAAAGTAGCTGCTGCTCAGGTAGTTGTCTTTGCACGGAAAGCTGCCGTCGGCCGACTGTCGCGCGAAGCCCCATTCAATCGCGCGCAATCCGGCGTCGATCAAATCATTTCGATTGCGGTTCACGCCCGCCCCGATCACCGTATCGGCGAAGCGCTGCTCCTCGATGTACCAGTCTCCCTTCGACGCAGCGGCCTCCCAGCCGCGATTGACACCCATCGCACCAGAGCGCTCCACCTGTTTCAGCAGCACGTCGGGGTTGCTGTAGAACGTCGTCGTCAGGAGCGCGCTGCGCTCGTACGTGGCGTCGAGGCCCGAGCCGGATGCACGCCAGTCTTGCGGCGGCGCGACCACCACCGGTGGTACAGGCTTTGCGGGAGCCGTGACCGGCGCGGGGTAATCGATACCGCGCGGAGGCGGAGCGGTGGCACATCCAGCCAGCGTTAGCACCAGCATTGCGCCGGGCAAACTGCGTGGCAGCGACGCCGCGAACGAACCGAAAATCTTCATGGTCGCAGCGATGTAGTTGGAATCATTGTCGCGGATTGCCAACCACTACCTGGTCGCCGAAGCCATCGCATCAGCCTTCGATTTTTTTGTATTGCGAGGCTGCTTGCCAGCTTTCTGTTTTTTCACAGCCTTCGCTTTGGCGACTTTGCCTTTTTGCGCTGCTTTGTCGGAGGCCGCGACCGCCTTGGCTGCCCCTTTACGCGCTGCCGCACGCTCCTGGGCCTCCAGCTTTTGGCGCTCGGCAAGGCGTTTGTTCAGATCCGAATTGTCTGCACGCATTTGCGCATTCGCGTCTTTGGACGCCGCTTTCTGTGCGGCGCTGTCCTGAGTCGTGGCCACCGTTTTACCGGCCGGGCAGGGCGAATCGCTGTAGACCGTTTGCCCGTTGTTGTCGCAT
>JAYWHV010000221.1:0-10790 GCA_043777615.1 Burkholderiales bacterium
TCACGGGCGGGCAGGATACGGTGGGTCTGCGCGTGCCGTCGCATCCGGTAGCGCAGGCGGTCCTGTGCGAATTCGCGACGGGTACGTCTACGACCCCGGGCCTCGCGGCTCCGTCGGCCAATCAGTTCGGTCAGGTCAGCGCGACTACCGCGCTGCACGTCGCGGCCGAATTTCCTGATCTTCCACTCTTCATCCTCGATGGCGGTGCATGCGACGTCGGCGTCGAGTCCACCATCGTCGACGTCAGCAGCGAAACCGTGCGCATCCTGCGCCCGGGTCGTGTGCGCGCGAACGACATTGAACGCGTGCTTGGCGTTACATTCACTGTCGACACCACGGACGCGCCGCGCGTGTCCGGCAGCCTCGCGTCGCACTATGCGCCGCGCACACCCACCATCATGCTCGAAGAGCGTCGCCTGCGCACCCAACTGCGCGCCTTTCGGCAGGCGCAGGATCGCGGGCCGACGCGCTGCGTGATCACACATTCGTTTGACGTTGAGCCCTCGGAGAAACTGCGTGCAATCCGCCTCGCGGGCGACGCACAGACTTGGGAATATGAGCTGTACGGCTTGCTGCGCTCGCTTGACAGCGAGCGTTATGGCCAGCTCATCATCGAAGCTCCGCCCCAGGGCCCCGACTGGGACGCCGTGAATGATCGCGTTCAGCGTGCCACGCAACGTGACAACGTAGAAGATTCAGTGGAATGAAAATCGTCCTCGCTCCCGATTCGTTCAAAGGCTCGCTGTCGGCGGAAGCCGTTTGTGCCGCGCTTGAAACCGGATTGCGTCGGGTTCTTCCCGATGCCGCAATCGTCAAGCGCCCAATGGCCGACGGCGGCGAAGGCACGCTCGACGCGGTGAGCCACGCCCTTGCGGGCACAGGCGCACGACGCAAACAGGCGCTCGTGAGAAACGCAGCAGGCCAGTCCGCCGAAGCAGGCTACGCGCTCATCAAACACGGCATCTACGAAGCGGCGATGATCGAAGTCGCGCAAATCGTTGGCATCGAAGACGCGCACAACATGGCCGTGCCGGTCGGCGATCGCTCCAGCTACGGCGTCGGTGAATTGATGCGTCTTCTGGTCGGCGAAGGCATTCGCCACTTCTTCATCGGTTTGGGCGGCACCAGCACCAACGACGGCGGCGCTGGCTTGCTGGCCGCGCTCGGTGTCAAATTTACCGGCACTTTCCGCCGCGAAATCGAACCGACGCCGAACGGACTGGCAAAACTCATTTCAGTCGATGTCACGGGGCTTGACGCACGTCTCGCCGACTGCGAAATCACATTGCTCTCCGACGTGAACAACGCCCTCACCGGCGAGTGCGGCGCAACGGCGACTTTCGGCCCACAAAAGGGCGTCGCTGCGGCTGACGTTGCGCGCGTGGACGGCGTCATCGCCGCTTACGCCGAACGTCTGGAAGCCGCGCTACAACGATCGGCCAAAGATAAGGCAGGGGCTGGCGCGGCAGGCGGCCTGGGTTACGCCTTGCAACTGCTCGGCGCAAAATTCGAGTCCGGCGCACAAACCGTCGCCCGCCTCATCGGCCTTGCCGACGCCTGCAAAAACGCCGACTGGCTCATCACCGGCGAAGGCCGCACCGACGCCCAAACGCTGCTCGGCAAAACCCCGTTCGCCGCCGCACAAATCGCCATAGACAACGGCAACCCTGGCCTCAAAGCCACGCTCGTCAGCGGCGGCGTCGATTCCGGCTCGCTCGAAGCCTTAAATGCCACCTTCAACGGCGGCTGCTTCTCCATCGTCCCCGGCCCAATGACGCTCGATCAAGCGGTGATTCGCGCACCGGAATTGCTGGCGAATGCGGTTGAGCAAATTGCGCGGATCGCGGTGATTGGGAAGTAACAGCTTCTCGCTGAAACGACGGACGACAAAGGAATAAGGGTATTTTTATGCTGTTATCGATAAACGCGAAAATGTCCGCCTAGCCCCCATGTAGTTGGACTTTCACTAAAAAGCTGAAACGTCATACGCGGCGAGGTCTGCGCTCCCACGAGCCAGCCGGTTTCGGCGCATCACTAGTTCTTTTTTATTTTTTGGCCGATTTCGATAATAGGAACTGTCGGACAAATGCCTTATTAAAGCCAGCGATGCTTACCGAGCGTTCAGGCCCCGAGCTCTCGTGTCCCGCGGCAATCTGGAAAACGACTTCATCCCCAAAAAGCCTTACCTGCGCTCGCCCCGGCTTTGGCGACGCGCTTAATCATGGGCGACTCGCACCGCTGACATGCCGCATCGCTGATAGCAGTCGACGCAGTGGCTCAAACACACTCGAATGCTCCAGTCGCCAAGGCACGCGTGAGGCGGCATCAATCAAATCCTCGAATACCGATGCATTGCGCCTATTCATTATCTGTACCGGTAGACGAAAGAACTTGAACTCAAGCCCGCAACTCCACCTGTTCCGCGCGTTCACAAAGCGCTTCGATCACGTTCTCAACCAGATCAGTTTCCACGAGAAACGGGTTGAATCCGGAGGCGTCGTGCCAGCGGGCGGACTCGGGCGCGGCGGTGGCGAGGTCCGCCGTGTAGCCCATGCCCCATATGGGAAACAGGCGCCGCCACGGCTCGGCGTAGCGCAGCAGGGTGACCTCGGCGTGGCGCTTGTCGGTGACGACCAGGTTGTAAACACTGTTGACTGCATCGCGTGGGCCTTCGAGACATTGCAGCGCGTGCGTGGGCGACACGCAGAGATAGCCGGTGACGCCGAGTGCGTTGTTGCGGCGCAGGCTCGCAGTCAGGATTTGCTCGGCGTCGTTTTTTCCGAGCGGAGCAATCAGGCGGCTCGCGTAAATGAGGCGGACTAACTTCACGACGCGCTACTTTGTCTTCTCGATGCCGAACAGAATCTTCTTGGCGTCGTCGGTCATGTTGTTGTTCGCGGGCACGCTCAGGTCTTTGGCAATCTGATACGCGCGGATGGTTGCCGGACGCTCCCTGATCGCGTGAAACCAGCGCTTCAGGTTCGGAAAGTCTTCGAGGTTCATCTGCTGTCGCTCATACGGAACTACCCACGGGTAGCAGGCCATGTCGGCGATAGAGTATTTTCCCGCGAGAAATTCACGATCTGCCAGACGCCTGTCCATCACGCCGTAAAGCCGCGCAGTTTCTTTGACATAGCGATTGATCGCGTAGGGCAATTTCTCGGGCGCGTAAGTGCCGAAATGATGGTTTTGCCCCGCCATCGGGCCCAGCCCGCCCATCTGCCAGAACAGCCATTGAATGGCCTCTTTGCGCCAGTACGCATTCTTGCGATCCAGAAATTTCTTCGATTTGTCGGCGAGATAGAGCAGCATTGCGCCGCTTTCGAAAAGCGTCATCGGCTCACCGTCCGGCATGGCCTGCATCGGCTTGTAATCGACCATCGCCGGGATCCGGTTGTTTGGCGCAATCTGCAAAAAAGTGGGATCGAATTGCTCGCCCTTGCCGATGTTCACGGGGATGAGGCGATATTTCATCTTCGCTTCTTCCAGAAACATCGTGATCTTGTGGCCGTTCGGCGTGGTCCAGTAGTAGAGGTCGATCATAGGAGTAATTCTTGGGTCAAGGGATTTAAGTAGGGCGCGTATCGACGTAGGAACGTGCCCGCCTGGTGAGCCTCGCGAAGCGCGAAATTAAGGGCTTACGCCACGGACTACTCGGCAGGCAATGCCAGCCCTACAGTTCAGCCGTCAAAGTTTGACTGGCCCAGCAACTGCTGTTCCCGTCGCTTCGCGTGCCTGCTGCTGTCGCACCCGATCCACGTAGGTTTCGCTGCGTGCGATCTGCTCTTTGAGCATCGTGTTGTTCTTGCCCATGACATCAATGGCTTTGCTGCGGAACGTGTCCATCGCGTCCATCGCCTTGAATGTCTGGTCGAACATTTCTTTGAGCTTGTCCATGCCGAGTCCCGGGTTCTGCGCGAACTCGGTGGTCTTCTCGACGTGCGTGTTGAGCTGTTTTCCGGTTTCGGCGATCAGACCTTCGATCGTGCTGTTCACGCCTTGAAGCATTTCCATCACCTGCAACTGATTGCCCGTTGCGCGCGCGACCGTCTGCGCAACTGCCAGTGCGCTCATGCCAGTGGTCGCGACGCGGCTGCAACCGTTGATCATTTCGCGTCCCGTTTTCTTGAGTACGTCGAGCGCGAGATACCCGTTGATGCAGACGGATTGTTGCGTGAGCATGTCCTGCAAATTCTGGCGAACGTAGAAGAGCACCTCCTGCTCCAGGGCATGGGCGCGGCGCGGGTCAGTCGCCTTGAGGGCGGTCACACGATCAGCAAGTTGACCATCCAGTTTCTCTGAAAAATGAATCCCCGCCGCGAGTTTTTGCATCGCGTCCCAGAGCTTGCCACGCGTACTCTCAATCTCGACCACGTCGCGCTGCATGTCGTCTCTGGCAGCGTACAGCTGCTGCATGCTGGTTTGTAACTGCGCGCCAGCGCTCTGATACTTTCGGAAATAGCTCTGTAGCTTGTTGCCCCAAGGAATAACGCCGAGAATTTTGTTCGGTTGAAACAGATCGCCCTGTTTGCCAGGGTTCAATTCATCGAGTTGCGCGCGGATGTCGCCAATGGCTTTGTACGCCGGGCTCGATTCAACGCCGACGAAGTTCTGTTGCATGAAGCGCCCCTGCATCAGCGATGATGCAATGGAGATTTCCTCGCGGCCCAATGCAAACGCGCTGTCGAGCTTGCCTTTGAAGGCCGCGCTTTCGACGTCTTCCTTGAGCAGTGCGTCGACGTACTTGGCGACTTGCTCATCGACCGCCGTTTTAGTGGCCTCGGCCAGCGGGACGGCTGATTTCGAGGCTTCCGGCACGACGGGCGTGATGACCTCGGGCGGAGTTAGCTGGAAGCCATTCGCTACAGAGGTGAGGGTTGGTTTGGACGGTTCTGCGTCAGACATGAAATCTCCCGGTCATGAAATCGGTTTCGGAATCGCGCAAATTATGCGCTGAAGCTTGGTGCAAAAGCGCTGTAAATGCGACGAATAGCGGGGGCTTCTGCGGGCTTGAAATTCGTCAGAGTTTGACGCACATTAAGGACATAATCCGTTGTTATCTTCAGGCGCGCCACCCACCTCACCAGCATGAATCGTACGGTAAAGACGCTCATCACAGTAGTTCTGCTCGCGCTTTTGGGCGGCTCGGTATTTTGGGCGCTCAAATCAACGCAGAATGAGCAGCTGGCCAATGGCCAGTCCCCAACGCTTAGCCTGCCGGGTTTGCGCGCCACGCAGACCGTCGAGCTGACAGGTGTGATTGCGCTTGACGTCGAGCCATTTTTCAAGGACGTGCGCGTCACCAAATGGCTGGCCGACAACGGGTTCCGGCTGAATGTCACGCGCATCGGCTCGCGCGACATGGCGCAGCGCGTGGCAGCGAGCGGTGGCCCGGATTTCATGTTTCCGTCAGGCATCGTCGCGGCGAATCAGATTCTTGATGCCGCGAAGCGCGCCAATCAAACGGCGACGCAGTACACGGTGTTTTTCACGCCGATGGTAATCGCATCCTGGCAACCGATTGCAGAAATCTTCCTGACAAACGGACTCGCGAGGGCGGTGCAACCGGGCGTGTATTCGGTCGATCTGGCGAAGCTCGTTGCCCTGATGCAGGCAAAGACGCGCTGGAAAGACTTGAAGGGTAGTCAGGCGTACGACGTCAATAAATCGGTGCTGGTTTCCACGACTGATGTCCGCAAGAGCAATTCCGGAGCAATGTATCTGGCGCTGGCGGCGTACGCACTGAACGGCAACGAACTGCCCACGGACCGCTCGACGGCTGAGAAAGTGGCGAAGATCGCGACCGATCTTTTCAAGCGACAGGGCTACCAGGAAAACTACGTCAACGGCAACTTCGACGACTACATTTCCATCGGTATCGGCAAGACGCCACTCGCGTTTATTTACGAAAACCAGATGCTCGCATTTGCCCTCACCAAGCCGCTGCCCAAGGATATGGCGCTGCTCTATCCGCAACCCACCATTGCGAACAAGGTGGTTTATGTCGCGATGAACGAACGCTCGAAACGACTGGGTGAACTGCTGGCAACCAACGCTGAAATGCAGGCTATTGGCGTGGAGTACGGTTTCCGCATCGCCGACAGCGCCGCCTTCCTGCAAAAAGCGCAGGGCGCAAAACTCAATGTGGATGAAAAGCTTGGCAACCTGATCGATCCACCATCGTTTGAGACGATGTCCACCATGATTGATGTGGTCACACGGGAGATGTCGCAATGAAACTGAACTTTGCTCACGCGTCGCTGTTCGCGGTCGCTCTGGCGCTTGTCGGTTGTGGCAAAGATTCAAAGCCACCAGCGCCCAAGGTAGCGGTCGCCGATGCAGTTCCTATTTCTACGCAAGCGACGTTATCGGTGCTGGCGACAAGTGACTTGCGCGATGCGCAGCCGCTCGAAGAAATGGTCAAAAAGGCCACAGGCGTGACGCTCAAATTCACGTTCGGCGGAACGATGGAAAGCACAGAGCAGGTGCTGACCGGCAAAACGACGGCAGACGCCGCATGGTTCGCCAACGCCAAATATTTGCTGTCCGATCCGCAGGGACAGGCGCGCGTGAAGTTACAGGAAAAAATCATGCTGTCGCCGATTGTGGTGGGTGTGAGTGAGTCGGACGTTGCGCGCCTGGGGCCAGCGTGGATGGACGCCAGCAAGGTGACGTGGAAGACGGTGGCTGAGGCGGCGAAGTCGGGCAAGCTCAAATACGCGCTGTCGAATCCCGCGACGTCCAATCAGGGCTACATGGCGCTGGTCGGCGTGGTTGCTGCTTCTACGCAGAAAGCGGAAGCTCTCACGGCGGCAGACATTGATCGCAAAGCGGTGGCTGATTTTCTGCGCGGCTACAAACTGGTGGGTGATAACTCGACCTATCTTGCCGAGAAATTCATCGAGCAACAGGGCATTTACGTCAACGCGTTCATCAATTACGAGAGCTGGCTTTTGTCTATGAACCAGTCCGGCAAGTTGAAGGAGCCGCTGAAACTTTTCTATCCTCGTGAAGGGATTGCGACAGCGGATTACCCGTTCATGCTGCTCTCGGATGCGAAGCGCGCTGAATACCAGAAGGTTGTGGACTACCTGAAAGGCGATGAGGCGCAAACGTGGCTGGCCCGCACGACACTGCGCCGTCCGGTCAACGCGAATGCTGCGTCCGCGGTCACGTTTCCGACAGCGACCTTGATTGAGCTGCCGTTCTCACCAGATCGTGGTTTGGCTGATGGCCTGATTGACGCGTACCTCAATGAATTTCGCAAACCGATCGCATCCACATTTGTGCTTGACGTGAGTGGCAGCATGAATGGCGGCACTCGGCGTTCTGACTTGATCAGCGCGTTGCACAGCGTTGCGGGTGCTGATGTTTCGTTGACGGGTCGATTGGCCCGTTTGTCGAGCCGGGAGCGCATCTGGATGTTGCCATTTTCTGATCGAACCGGCACGGCGACCTACTTCGAATTGCCACCGGCCACTACTGCCGCAAATGCCCAGAAAAAAACGGAGGTTCTGGAGCAGGTTCGCGAATACGCGAGCGGGTTGACCATGAAAGGGGGCACGGCAATGTACGACGCGATTCTTGAAGCCCTGACGCAAATGAGCGCGGCTCAAGCCAAAGATCGCAACTATCAGTATTCCGTCATTGCGTTCACCGATGGCGAAAACACACAGGGCCGCAACCTCACCCAATTTAAGGAGGCTTATGCCGCCCTGTCCGAGGATGCGCGGGCGATTCCGGTGTTCACCGTCGCCTTTGGCGAGGCGAGCGACACGGCGCTTAAAGAGATTTCCAAACTCTCGGGCGGACGCAGCTTTGACGCACGCAAGACGCCATTGCCCGCCGTGTTCAAGGAAATTCGAGCCTATCAGTAGGCCAGGTAGACCATGAGGTTCTCCACGCTCGGTGAAACAGCAACTCGATTTTTGTTCTCTCCCGCGAACTGGCTGGGGCTCGCATTAGCGATTTCGGTACTGGTGCTGGTCGGATTGGGATGGATCAGCCCGCGACTATCGGGCCTTGCGCTGCTTGGATACGGAGCGGGCTTTGTGTGCGGGGGGCTTTGGCTAGGCTGGCCGCGTCTTGCGGGGCCAGATTGGGGCGAGCTAACCTTTGCCGACAGCGAAGACACCCGCGAAGCAACGCGCAGAGCGTTGGCTGCGATTCGCCGTCTGGTTAACACCAATCCTGATCGCCGATTGTCGGCGGCCACCGGCACCAGGCTGCTTCAACTCTGTGATGCCATCGAAGCGATGCTTGCGCAATGGGAGCGCTCTAAAGTTACTTTGTCGATTGAGGACACGTTTCATGCGCGCTACATCGCGTTGCGGTATCTGCCCGATGCGCTCAAATCGTTCTGGTCAATCCCTGCGCAGTTCGCCAGCACCAAAGCGCTTGCCAATGGCATGACGGCCGAGAGTACTCTCGCGCAAACGGTGGACGAATTGGGGCATAAAGTGACGCAGCTCAACGATGCCTTGGCCGCGCACGATGTTCAGGCCTTTGTTGATCATTCGAAGTTTTTGTCAGAAAAGTTTGGCCGCAAAGGCGATGAAGGGAGCGACGGGCCTGTCGCTCTCAAGTAGTCGGTTGTTGCGAATTCGTCAGTTCGGTGCACGAAACGGGTGTTCGGCGCGTTAATTGCTTGAAACGCCTGTGTCCCGCCCCCAATATGGAGACCATGATGCATTCAATGACCACCAGCCTTTCCACCACTACAGTGCAGCCGATGTTCGACACCCTCACGGTGGCGATGAATGAGGCGGCTTTTGTTCAGGTCGGCGATGATGTATTTACGGCGGACTACCTGCACGCGCCGGATGAGTTCACGCGGCCCGATGACGTATTGGTTGAAGGGACGCGCGACGATCAGGAATTGTTGCTGATCCAACGGGATTTTGAGGGTGCAAGACTCTCAGGTGAGGGCGAAATCTGTCTTCGTGATGGCACGTTGATTCGTTTCCTGAGGCCTGCCGCGGTTCACTAGCGGCTTCGATCTTTCCTGCGCGTTGACATAGGCGCCGCCGCCGCGTAAAACATGCGTCAATTCAGCCCTGTCCATAGGGCGAAAGGGCGAGGTGACGTGGTGGATGATTCCAGAGTAACGGTTCTTGGGAGTGCGAACAACGAGACGTTGATTGCGTCGACGCCGTGCGCTTCTTTCTCTTCCAGGAGTGAGGCGAAGCTTGCGGTCCTGAAGGCAACGGCCGCGCGGCCGAAGCAAAAGCGCAGCCTGAATCTCACCCTGGTACTTATGGGAACTGCTGCTTTGGGCGGTTTGACTGGGTGCGGCAACCTTGAGAGCAACAAAGGTACCAGCCGCGACGTCTACGCCAATCTGGAAGCCTGCAAGGCCGACTGGGGCAATCCCGGTGACTGCGAGGAGGTTTCCTCGGGCTCCGGCCACAGCAGCGGAGTCGGAAGCACGCGTAGCTTCTACGGTCCACGTTATTCCTCGCGCTCGGGAAGCACAGGCTATAGCTCCGAAGCGCGTCCAGGCTCACGGGCTTCGGGTACAGTGTCATCGTCATCGGTATCTCGCGGCGGCTTTGGTGCATCGGCGTCGCGACATGGCGGCGGCAGTTCATCCCACTCGTCGGGTGGATAGCTGATGCGCCGCGAACACGTTCCCAAACGCGACAACTGGCAGAAGCGCTGCGAAGACGCAGGCTTCAGTTTTCATTCGATTGACGGGCTGTATTGGGAAGAAGGCATTTGCTATCACTTCTCGCGCCGCGAAATTGATGATCTGGAGCAGGCAACGAAGGAGCTCTACGACATGTGCATGGCGGCTGCCGAGCACATCATCGAAAAAGAACGATTTGCCGAGCTGGCGATTCCGGAGACCGCATGGGCGCTAATTCGAGAGAGTTGGAATAACGACCATCCGTCGCTGTTTGGGCGGTTTGATCTCGCTTACAACGGCAGCGGCCCGCCGAAGCTTCTGGAGTTCAACGCCGACACACCGACTTCACTCGTGGAGACGAGCGTGGCGCAATGGCATTGGGTTGAGGACACCAAGCCGGGCGTTGACCAGTTTAATAGCCTGCATGAAGCGCTGATCGAGCAGTGGAAGTGGCTCCAGTCTGAACATGGCTACGAGCACGTTCACTTTACCTGCGCGGGTGGAAGCGAAGAGGACGATGGCAACCTGGATTACCTCCGCGACACTGCAATGCAGGCGGGTTTGAAGGCGCCGTGGTTAACGGTGGAGGAAATCGGCTGGAGCGAAGCTGATCTGGCTTTCGTTGACACTGACAATGAGCGCATCGAGACGCTTTTCAAGCTCTATCCTTGGGAGTGGTTAATTGCGGATGAGTTTGGAGACAACCTGCGGAAGACCACAATGCGGGTGATTGAACCGGCGTGGAAGATGGTGCTGGCGAACAAAGGCCTACTGGTGATTTTGTGGGAGCTTTATCCCGATCATCCACTGTTGCTTCCGGCCTCGTTTCAGCGTCATAAAGTGCTTGGCGACTACGTGAAAAAACCGCTGCTTTCGCGCGAGGGGGCCAACGTCGAAATCTACAAGGGCGGTGAAGTGATTCGCGCTGAAGGCACGTACGGCGAAGAGGGCTACGTCTACCAGCAGTACACGCCGATTCCCAGCTTTGAAGGCAACTTTGTAACCGTCGGCAGCTGGATCGTTGGTGATTCACCAGCGGGTATTGGCCTGCGCGAAGATGCCACAGAAATCACTATGAACACGTCGCGGTTTGTGCCACACTATTTTGACTAATTGCCGTAGAACAGGGGAACCTCATGTCGTACACGCTCAACGAATCGAT
>JAYWHV010000222.1:0-10719 GCA_043777615.1 Burkholderiales bacterium
CGAATCGACCCACAAGCCAGATCACGACTTCAGGCGACCATGGAATCAGCAGAAACACCGCGAACCCGATAGCGCCGGCCCGGAGACTCTGGTTCATATCGCGATATAGCAAACCGGCGACGCTGGCAGACGCCAGGTGCAACAGCAGATTTGTGATCCGCCAGAGTCCGGCGTCGGGCCCCCAAAGTACGGCGTCCAGCGCAAAGCTTGCGTAGGGAAGCGGTCGCCACATGTTCGAGCCGGGCCACAGCGGCTGCGTCAGGTGAGCCAATACGTCGGCTAAAACGGCCCCCTGTTGCGCGCGTTGCGACAGATCGACAAGCAGTCCAAGATCATCGGCGAATCCGGACATTTCGAACGCGTGGCGATGCGTCATTGCAAACAAAACAAACGCAACCACTACGACCAGCCGCGACCAGAGGTCGCGCGTCGTATCCGTCATACTGGCGCTGCTTTGCTGACTTTGCTGGAGAGCCGACCAACCACCGCAGTCAGTCCCTTGAGAATGAAGCGGATCAACACGACCAACGCTACGATGAAAATTGCGAGCAGGATCAGGAAGATGATCGGGTTGGCGATGGCGAGCGCCAGACCGCCTGCGACCATTGATTCTTCAGCGAGCGACAGGCCAATGTTGGTGAATGGTTCAGGAGAGGTGTTGGCGACGGCGCGCGTGCCAGCCTTGCCAAAGTGAGTGCCCGCTGTCAGCGTGCCGCCTATGATGGCAGCGGCTAACGCAACGCCTTCTCCGCTGTCGCCCAACATCCCAGCGGCCAGCGCTGCCCCCGCGGGGATGCGCAGAAAGGTGTGAACTGCGTCCCAGGCGCTGTCAAGCCACGGTATTTTGTCAGCGAAGAATTCGATGAACGTCATAAATCCAGCAGCACCCAGAACAATCGGATTCGTCAGGAGCTTCAGGGCGTCGGGTAGCGGAACGTACCCAAACTTCCCGAGCAGTCCAACGACAAACACGACGAGGTAGAGCCGCAGGCCCGCGCCCCACGCCATCGCGGCCGACATTGCCAGTTCAGGCAGGTGATTTTGAAGCCATCCCACGTCTTTTTCTCCTCGGTTTGCAACGTGACACGCCGCGCTGGGCCCTAACGCGGGAAAACCCTCCATGGTGTACAGTTCGCGCTGTTCTAACAAGGAGGGAAGTATGGATTACATCATTTTGGCGCTGGTCGGGCTCGTCGTTGGCGCAATCGCCAAGTTTCTGGTTCCGGGAAAGCAGGGCGGCGGCATTATCGTCACGGCGCTTTTAGGTATCGCGGGCTCGTTGCTCGGCACCATCGGCGGTCAACAGCTTGGGATCGTCTCGAAGGCGGCCGGAACACACTGGATCGCCTCGATCCTTGGCGCGATTGTTGTGGTGCTTGTGTACAGCCTACTGACCAAGAAGTCTGACACTGCGTAGCTTACAGCTTTTTGCTTCAATGACGGCTGCATTGGGTCTAGAGGACGAATATGCGCATTATCGAGTTATCGCCTTTTGGCGCCTCAGCCCCAACGTAGCGAGTGTTACACGCAAAAGCTGAACGAATGGGAAGAACAAAAAAGCCGGGCAAGCCCGGCTTTTTTGCGATCGCAGAATAGAAACTATTCTGCTTTGTCCTCAACGATCGTCGCATCAGCCGAAGCTGGGCGATCCATCAGTTGCACAAGCGCCATCGGCGCGTTGTCGCCCTGACGGAAGCCGTACTTGAGGATTTGCACGTAGCCGCCGTTGCGGGCGGTGTAGCGCGGGCCAAGTTCACTAAAGATCTTGCCGACGATATCGCGATCGCGCAGGCGATCAAACGCCAGACGGCGGTTGGCCAGCGATGGCTTTTTGCCGAGCGTGATGAGTGGCTCAACGACGCGGCGCAGCTCTTTGGCTTTTGGCAGCGTAGTCTTGATCACTTCATAACGAAGCAAAGCGGTTGAAAGATTCCGCAACAACGCCTGACGATGGGCGCTGGTTCGGTTTAATTTGCGTAGTCCATGACCGTGACGCATGTGTCTTCTCCTGATCCGCTCTTAGTTACCGCGATCGAGACCAGCCGGAGGCCAGTTGTCGATCTTGGTGCCCAGCGCGAGACCGCGCTGCGAGAGGACTTCTTTGATTTCGTTAAGCGATTTGCGGCCGAGATTCGGAGTCTTCAAAAGCTCCGTTTCGCTGCGCTGCACCAGATCGCCGATGTAGTGAATATTTTCAGCTTTGAGGCAGTTGGCCGAACGAACGGTGAGTTCGAGATCGTCCACTGGCTTGAGCAGAACTGGATCGAACGACGCGGTGGCGCGCTCGAGTGCTGGCATGTCGGTGCCCTTGAGATCAGCAAACGCGGAGAGTTGATCCACGAGGATGCTGGCCGCATAGCGAACCGCACCTTCAGGCTCAATCGCGCCGTTGGTTTCGATATCAAGCACGAGTTTGTCGAGGTCGGTACGCTGTTCAACACGAGCGGACTCAACCAGATAGCTCACGCGCTTAACCGGACTGAACGATGCGTCGAGCAGGATCGAGCCAACCTTGCGGTTAGCCGTCTGACCGGCTGCCGTACGAACCGTTGCCGGTACGTAGCCACGGCCACGCTCAACCTTGATTTCAAGTTCAAGTTTGCCGCCCTGGGTCAATGTCGCAATCAGGTGTTCCGGATTGACGATTTCGACTTCGTGCGACGATTCGATGTCCGCTGCCGTGACCGGGCCTGCGCCCTCTTTCTTCAGCGTCAGCACCGCGTTGTCGCGGTTGTGCAACTTGATGACCACGCCTTTGAGATTCAAAAGCAGGTCAACCACGTCTTCCTGCACGCCTTCCAGCGCGGAATACTCATGCACGACGCCGGTGATCGACACTTCGGTCGGGGCGTAGCCGGGCATTGACGACAGCAATACGCGACGAAGCGCATTGCCCAGGGTGTGGCCGTAGCCACGCTCAAACGGCTCCATCACAACGCGAGCGCTGGATGGGCTGGTGGCGTGAACCTCAATGTTGCGCGGTTTCAAAAAAGCAGTACTTTGCATACGCGTCCTTTACAGTGAGGGAATTCGATTACTTCGAGTACAACTCGACGACCAAGCTTTCGTTGATGTCGGATGCAAACTCACTGCGGTCGGGCGCGTGCTTGAACGTACCCTTCATCTCTTTGGTGTTTACGTCGACCCAACCCGGGAAGCCGATGCGCTCAGCCAAAGCGACTGCATCGATGATGCGAGCCTGTGCCTTGGATTTGTCGCATACGCTGATCACCGCGTTAGCCGAAATAATTGCCGATGGGATGTTGCACATCTTTCCGTCAACCAGGATCGCCTTGTGGCTAACCAGTTGGCGGGCTTCTGCGCGCGTTGAGCCGAAGCCCATGCGATAGACAACGTTATCGAGACGCGATTCGAGCAGTTTCAACAGGTTCTCACCGGTTGAGCCTTTACGACGATCCGCTTCTGCGAACGTGCGGCGAAATTGACGCTCGAGTACGCCGTAGATACGACGCAGCTTTTGCTTTTCGCGCAGTTGCAGACCGTAGTTCGACAGGCGCTGGCCAGATTTGGCACCATGCTGACCTGGAGCGACTTCCAGTTTGCATTTGCTGTCGAGCGAGCGGCGTGCGCTCTTTAAAAATAAGTCAGTTCCCTCACGACGAGAGAGCTTGCACTTGGGGCCGGTATAGCGAGCCATTAGTTTTTCTCCTCTCGTGAATTACATGCGACGACGTTTGGGCGGACGGCAGCCGTTATGCGGCACCGGCGTCACGTCGGAAATGCTGGTGACCTTGATCCCCAGCGCGTTCAGTGCGCGAACCGCGCTCTCACGACCCGGACCCGGGCCTTTGATCTGAACTTCGATGTTCTTCACGCCACACTCAACGGCGACTTTACCTGCGGCTTCGGCTGCAACCTGAGCTGCAAACGGCGTCGACTTGCGCGAGCCTTTGAAACCTGCGCCGCCCGACGTTGCCCATGACAGGGCATTGCCCTGACGGTCAGTAATCGTGATGATGGTGTTATTGAAAGAAGCGTGTACGTGGCAAATAGCCTCGGAGACGTTCTTTTTGACTTTTTTACGAGCGCGGGCAGCGGCCGTGTTTTTTGCTGATGCTTGTGCCATGATTTATCTCTTAGCCTTTCTTGCCAGCAATCGCCTTGCGCGGACCTTTGCGCGTGCGAGCGTTGGTACGCGTGCGCTGGCCGCGCGCTGGCAGGCCTTTGCGATGACGCGTGCCACGGTAGCAGCCGAGATCGATCAGGCGCTTGATGCTCATCGTGACTTCACGACGAAGATCACCCTCAACGGCGAACTTGCCAACCTGCTCGCGCAGTTTGTCGAGCTCAGCATCGGTGAGATCCTTGATTTTCTTGTCCTGCGCGACGCCAGCCTCGTCACACACTTTACGTGCGCGCGTGTTGCCGATGCCGAAGATTGCGGTCATCGCAACCCATGCATGTTTGTGATTGGGGATGTTGACCCCGGCGATACGTGCCATAGTTGGTCTCCTTCCCTATCCCTGGCGTTGCTTGTGACGCGGATCAGTGCAGATCACGCGGACCACGCCCTTACGGCGAATGATTTTGCAATTACGGCAAATCTTCTTTACCGAAGCGTTGACTTTCATGTGTCGTTTCCTGTTTTGGTTATTTGGCGCGGAATGTAATCCGTGCCCGTGTCAAGTCATACGGCGTCATGTCGACCGTTACCTTGTCACCCGGCAATATCTTTATATAGTTCATGCGCATCTTGCCGGAGATGTGCCCTAGGACAACGTGCCCGTTTTCTAACTTCACTCTAAATGTCGCGTTTGGCAACATTTCAAGGATCTCTCCCTGCATCTGGATCATGTCTTCTTTCGCCATGCGCTTAGACTTTTAATCCACCTTTCAGGTTAGCTTTTTTCAGCAACGAATCGTATTGCTGAGACATCATGTACGCCTGTACCTGCGTCATGAAGTCCATAGTGACGACGACAACGATCAACAGGGATGTGCCGCCAAAATAAAACTGAACGTTCCATGCGCTGATCAGGAATTCCGGGATCAGGCAAACAACCGTGATGTAGATCGCGCCGATCAAAGTCAGACGTGTCGTAATCTTTTCGATGTACTTCGCCGTCTGATCACCGGGACGATAGCCTGGAATAAACGCGCCGCCCTTTTTCAGGTTCTCAGCGGTCTCTTTCGGGTTGTACTGAATCGCCGTGTAAAAGAAACAGAAGAAAACTATAAGCGCCGCGTAGACGATCATGTGAATCGGCTGTCCCGGTCCTAGTGCATTGGCGACATCGCGCAACCACGAAGGACCGGTCCCCGGACCCATGAAGCCCAGAATGAGTGGCGCGAAACCAATCAAGCTTGAGGCGAAGATCGGTGGGATCACACCAGCCATGTTGAGCTTCAACGGAAGATGCGAGCTTTGTCCACCATACACCTTGTTGCCAACCTGTCGCTTGGCGTAATTCACCAACACTTTTCGCAATGCACGCTCAAAGAACACCACAGCCGCCGTCACGACGATCACCAGGGCAATGAGGAACAACAGCTTCAGAATGCTGAGGTTGCCCGATGACTGAAGTTCAAGGGTGTTCTTCAACGCAGCGGGCAGGCCAGCCGCGATTCCCGCAAAAATCAGCAACGAGATGCCATTGCCCAAACCTCGTTCGGTAATCTGCTCACCTAGCCACATAAGGAACATCGTGCCTGTCACGAGCGTCACTGTTGTTATAACCCGAAACGTCAGTCCCGGATCAGTGACGAGACCTGGCTGGCCTTCGAGGGCGATAGCGATGCTGATCCCCTGAAACAACGCAAGAAACAGCGTGCCGTAGCGCGTGTATTGGGTAATTTTGCGACGGCCTGCTTCGCCCTCCTTCTTCAATGCTTCAAGCGTCGGCACAACGACCGAGGCGAGCTGCATGATGATGGAGGCGGAGATGTACGGCATGATGCCGAGAGCGAGAATCGAGAAGCGCGACAAAGCGCCCCCCGAAAACACGTTCATCAGACCAAGGATGCCGCCTTGCTGCGACTTGAAAAGCTCTTCAAGCACCGACGCATTAATACCTGGCACCGGCACGTGCGTACCGATGCGATAGACGATCAACGCACCCAACAAGAACAAAAGGCGACGTTTGAGGTCGCCGTATTTGTCGCCAGGTTTTTTAGCTGGGTTTAACGCCACGCGCTTTTTCCTAGATTCGCTTCAGTGAAGAAACGAGTGGATTATTCAAATTTGCCGCCAGCGGCTTCGATGGCTTTGCGAGCACCGGCAGTAGCGCCGACACCACGCAGCGTAACGGCCGTGGTGATGTCACCGCCGGCAATGACTTTGCACATCTTGGCATCATTTGCGATCAATTTAGCGGTTTTCAATGCCAGCATGTCCACTTCGGTCAAACCGAGTTTGGCCAGCATGCCAACGGTGACCTGTCCACGGAAGTCACGCATCAGCGAAGTAAAACCGCGCTTTGGCAGACGACGCTGCAAAGGCATTTGACCGCCTTCGAAACCGATCTTGCGGGAAGCGCCTGAACGTGATTTTTGACCGTTATGACCGCGACCGGCAGTTTTGCCGAGACCGCTGCCCATACCGCGCGCAACGCGACGGCGGGTTTTCTTGGAGCCTTCTGCAGGCTTGATCGTATTGAGTTGCATGTTTGCTTCTTCTTACAACTTAAGCGACAACGACGACGAGATGGCGAACTGTGTTCACCATGCCGCGTGCCGAAGGCGTGTCAACGAGAGTGCGGATGTTGCCCATGCGCTTGAGGCCCATGCCCTGCACGGTTGCAACCTGATTGGACTTGGCACCGATCGGCGACTTGATCAACTTAACTTTGAACGTCTTGGCAGTCATGATCAGGCCTCCGACAACTGTTCAACAGACAGGCCACGCTTGGCAGCGATTTCGCCCGGGGTCGAGACGCGCTCAAGCGCGTTGAGCGTTGCACGAACCACGTTGTAGGGATTGGTCGGGCCGAAACATTTGGCAAGCACATTGGTCACGCCAACCACTTCGAACACCGCGCGCATCGCGCCACCGGCGATAACGCCAGTACCGTCAGATGCAGGCTGAATCAGAACGGTTGTCGCGCCATGTTTACCGGTGACCGCGTGATACACGGTACCGGATTTCAGGCTTACCTTGATCATTTGACGACGGGCTTGTTCCATCGCTTTTTGAACACCGACCGGCACCTCTTTCGATTTGCCCTTGCCCATGCCCACGCGACCATCGCCATCACCGACCACGGTCAGAGCGGCGAACGCCATGATGCGACCGCCCTTCACCACTTTGGTGACGCGGTTCACACTAATCATCTTCTCGCGAAGGCCGTCACTCGGCTCATCGTTTTTCTGTACTTGGGGACGTGCCATCCTAGTACTCCTTTAGAACTTAAGACCGCCGGCGCGCGCAGCCTCAGCGAGGGCTTTAACGCGACCGTGGTATTGATAACCAGAACGATCAAATGCGACCACTTCAACGCCGGCAGCTTTCGCCTTCTCAGCGATGCGGGTACCAACCAGTTCAGCGGCGGCTTTGTTGCCACCGTTCTTCAGATTGGCGCGCACTTCAGCTTCAGCCGTCGATGCGCTGGCGAGCACCTGGCTGCCGTCACCAGAGATGACTTGAGCGTAGATGTGCGAATTGGTACGGAAAACCGCAAGGCGCGTTGCCTGCTGTGCCGTCAAACGCAGACGCGTCTGACGTGAGCGACGAATGCGGGCGGCTGCTTTACTTTTATTCATTTAAGTGCCTGCCTTACTTCTTCTTGGTTTCTTTGAGCGCAACAACTTCGTCCGAGTAGCGAACGCCTTTGCCCTTGTAAGGCTCTGGCGGACGGTACGCGCGGATTTCGGCAGCGACCTGACCAACCTGCTGGCGGTCGTAGCCAGAGATGATGATTTCTGTTTGCGTCGGGGTGACCACTTTGACGCCCGTGGGCATCTTGTGAGCGAGCGGATGCGAGAAACCTAGCGACAGATTCAACGTGTCGCCAGCAGCGGCAGCACGGTAACCCACGCCGACCAGCGTCAGCTTCTTCGAGAAACCTTCAGACACGCCCTTGACCATGTTGGCCACCAGCGCGCGGCAGGTACCCGACATTGCACGGCTGTGTTGATCGCCATTGGCGGCAACAAACGTGATCTGATTCTCTTTGCGTTCCATCTTGACCGAGCCGCCGAAATCGTGCCCCAAAGAACCAAGCGGCCCTTTGACGTCAATTCGACCGCCGATCAGGGCGACTTCAACTTTCGCCGGAATATCTACGGGGTATTTAGCAATACGTGACATGCATCATTCCCCTTTAAGCGACCGTGCAGAGCACTTCGCCGCCCATGCCCAGGCTGCGTGCTTTGCGGTCAGTCATCACGCCCTTGGGCGTAGACACGATGGCGACACCAAGGCCGTTCATCACGTTGGGCAGATCATCTTTGCCGCGATAGATACGAAGACCTGGCTTGCTTACGCGGTGGATCGCCTCGATAACGGGGCGACCGGCGTAGTATTTCAGGCCGATTTCGAGTTCGGCGATTTTGGCTGCATCACCTGCAACCTTGAAATCTTCGATATAGCCTTCGTCTTTAAGAACGCGAGCGATCGCGGCTTTGACTTTGGAAGCCGGCATCTTGACCGACAGTTTTTCCATGGCTTGCGCGTTTCTGATACGTGTCAACATATCAGCGATAGGATCGGACATACTCATAACCGAACCTCCTTACCAGCTAGCTTTGGTGAGACCTGGGATCTCACCTCTGAATGCAAGCTCACGCACCTTGTGGCGCGCGAGACCGAATTTGCTGAACACGCCACGCGGACGGCCCGTCAACTGGCAACGATTGCGCAGACGGGTCGGATTGGCGTTACGTGGGAAAGCCTGCAATTTGGCGCGTGCATCGGCATGCGCTTCTTCACCGGCTTTGCTGTCAGCAATGATTGCCTCAAGTGCCGCGCGCTTTTTTGCGTACTTGGCAACGAGGGCTTCGCGTTTCTTCTCGCGATTGATAGTGGCTAGTTTTGCCATTTTGTTCTCGCTTGCCTTTAAGCCGTTTGCGGGGCGCGGAATGGGAAACGGAACGCAGCCAGCAGGGCTTTCGCTTCGTCGTCGGTTTTGGCGGTGGTTGCGAACGTGATGTTCATGCCACGCAGTACGTCAATCTTGTCGTACTCGATCTCGGGGAAAATGATCTGCTCTTTCACGCCGAGGTTGAAGTTGCCACGACCATCGAAACCACGCGGCGAGATGCCACGGAAGTCACGAACGCGGGGCAGCGCAACGTTCACGAAACGGTCGAGGAACTCGAACATTTGCTTGTTGCGCAGCGTCACCATCGTACCGACGGGATAGCCTTCACGAATCTTGTAGTTCGCGATCGCTTTCTTCGCCTTGGTCACAACTGGCTTTTGACCGACGATTGCCGTCAAGTCTTTAGTCGCGTGCTCGAGGACTTTTTTATCGCCGACCGCTTCGCCGACACCCATGTTGACCACAATCTTGGTCAGACGCGGCACTTGCATCACGGACTTGTAGCCGAACTGTTTGACCAGTGCGGGCACGATTTCTTTGCGGTATTGCTCTTGTAAACGGGCCATATTTTTCTCCCCGCCTAGACCGGCTGGCCGGTCGATTTGAAGACACGCTGCTTGCGGCCATCATCAAGCGACTTGATGGTGACGGCGTCAGCCTTTTGCGTGCCTGCGTTGTAGATTGCGACGTTTGACGATGAAATCGCCATTTCTTTCGTCATGAGGCCGCCCACTTCATTTTTCATGGGATTCGGCTTCACAGCGCGCTTGACCTGGTTGATGCCCGTAACGAGCATCGAGCCGTCGAACACGCGCACGACTTCGCCGCGCTTGCCCTTGTCGCGACCAGTTGTCACAACAACCGTGTCGCCTTTGCGTATTTTTTGCATTTTTGTCTCGCCCCGGCTTAAAGAACTTCGGGCGCCAGCGACACGATCTTCATGAACTTTTCAGTGCGCAATTCGCGCGTCACTGGTCCAAAGATGCGGGTGCCAATAGGCTCGAGCTTTGCGTTGAGAATCACGACGGCGTTGTTGTCAAACTTGACCAACGAACCATCACTACGACGGATGCCTTTGGCAGTGCGAACAACCACTGCGTTATAGACCTCGCCTTTTTTGACGCGACCGCGTGGCTGCGCATCCTTGATGCTGACTTTAATCACATCACCAATGCTGGCGTAGCGTCGCTTCGACCCGCCCAGCACCTTGAAACACATGACGCGACGAGCACCCGTGTTATCGGCGACGTCGAGCATCGACTGCATTTGAATCATATTTTCTTTCTCTCCAACTTACCTCGAAGCCTTGATTTCAATCGGCTTCGAGCAGTCTTGGGGCCCCGCAAATGCCTTGATCACGCCGACCAAACCAGAAACGATAGGGCACTATTTTTAGGCGCTGCGCGGCTACTGAGCTCCTCAGATGCCTTACTTTTGCATTGCTTAGCCAGTAATTATGGCACAGCGATTTTCGTTAGTCAAATCTTTTTTGCGGGCGCCGCTGAAATTCTTGACTGCCGCAAGAGTTTTCTGAAGCGAAGGTTTACGGTCGCAGCAGCCGCGTCCACCGTAACAGCGGCGCCGACAATTAAACTTTACAACGTCGTAACGTCTTCTGTACGAAAGCCCCATTACGCATGCGCTGCATGTCGCAAATACTGAATCTCGACATTGGCCGTAACGACTCCTCACGCCCATTGCCTAAAGGGCTTTCAGCAAA
>JAYWHV010000223.1:0-3091 GCA_043777615.1 Burkholderiales bacterium
GCCCGCTCAAGCGCGGTTCGCCCATTCGTCGCCTGCGCTACGGTGAAGCCCCTGCGCGAGAGCGCGAGGGCGAGCGCTTGCGCCAGCGCAGGATCGTCCTCGACGACCAGAAGCCGGGGTTTTTCCACTTGAGGCGTAACACTCATACGTTTACATTCCCGTAGTTGTTGCCTGCCGACAGCCTGCCGACAGGTCGGCTCCCTAGTATCCACCGCTAATTAAGTAAAAGAGGAAATACATGAAATTGATGTTACGACAAGCACTCGCCGCAGTCGCAGCAACAGTGATTGCCACCGGCAGCGCACTGGCACTGGACAATGTGAAATTCATGATTGGTGCAAATCCCGGCGGCGGCTACGACCAAACCGGGCGCGGGCTTGGCAAAGCAATGGTTGAGGCGGGCGTCGCCAAAAGCGTTCAGTTTGAGAACAAGGGCGGCGCCGGTGGCACGATTGGGTTGGCGCAATTCGTCAATTCGGCCAAGGGCGACGGCAACGCCATGATCGTGACTGGCGCGGTGATGGTTGGCGCGATTGTGCAGAACAAACCGCCCGTGACACTCGCGCAAGCAACTCCAATTGCCCGCCTTTTTTATGAATACAACGTGTTTGTCGTGCCCGCTGCATCGCCAATCAAGACGATGAAAGACGTCATTGACATGCTCAAGAAGGACCCGGGGTCCGTGAAATGGGGCGGCGGTTCGCGTGGCTCGGTCGATCACATATCCGTCGCGCAGATCGCCAAAGACGCAGGGGTCGATCCGACAAAAATCAATTACGTCCCGTTTCAGGGCGGCGGTGAGGCGTCAGCTGCCATCCTTGGTGGTCACGTCACCGTCGGCACTTCGGGCTGGAACGAAATGGCTCAGTTCGTGAAGAGCGGAAAGATGCGCGCGCTCGCAGTGACCGCCGGAACGCGCCTGCCAGACGTTGCCGTCCCGACGCTGAAAGAGCAAGGCATCAACGTTGACATCGGCAACTGGCGCGGCGTGTACGGCGCGGCTGGCATCACCGACGCGCAGAAAAAAGCGATGATCGACGCGGTCGTCACCGCCACCAAACAAAAGTCCTGGAACGATGCACTCGCGGGCAACGACTGGTTCCCCTCGCTGTTGACCGGCGACGAGTTCTCGAAGTTTGTTGATGTTGACCATAAACGGATCGAAGAATCCATGCGCGCAGTCGGTCTCGTCAAGTAGCAGAACGCCAAAACGAAACGACCTGGGGTTGCGTACATCGCAACCCGCCGCCGATTGACGGCTACGTTGCAAAGCTTTCAGAAAAAAACAAAGGGGGAACACCATGCAAAAGCGCTGGCAGATAGGCATCGCCGTTTTCGTTCTGTCACTTGCGACCGTTTTTGCGGTCGGCGCGTCGCAGTTGCAATCAGACGTCGGTTATGCCGGAATCGGGGCGGCGTTTGTGCCCGCAGTGGTCTCCATCTTTCTCGGTGTCGTCGGGGCGCTTTTAATGTGGCAGGCGCTCACGGGTGGTTTCCGCAATTTCACCGATGAATTGATTGGCGTTGCCGGTGACAATCGCGGCGCGCTCTGGGTGACGGGCGGGATTTTGTTGATGGCTGCGCTCATCACAAAAATTGGCTTTGTCCTCGCGGCAACCATCCTGTTCACGTTTGTCGCGCGCGGATTCGGCAGCAAGGCGTGGGCGCGTGACGCGATCACGGGTGCGATCCTCGTTTTTCCGGTGTTCTGGCTGTTCACGCTCGTTCTCGACGTGAATTTGCCACGCCTGCTCAACGACTGGCTTTAGGAGGCAGTGCGCTGTGATTGAAACCTGGAATCTGCTGCTCGGCGGTTTTGCCACTGCCCTTCAACCCATGAATCTGATGTGGGCGTTTATCGGCTGCGCCCTCGGCACGGCCATTGGTGTGCTACCCGGCATCGGTCCCGCGTTGACCGTGGCGATGTTGCTGCCGGTTACCGCGAAGGTTGAACCGGCCGGAGCGCTCATCATGTTGTGCGGCGTCTACTACGGTGCAGCGTATGGCGGTTCAACCACTTCGATTTTGATGAACACGCCAGGCGAGAGCTCGTCGATCATGACTGCGCTCGAAGGCAATACGATGGCCAAGCATGGTCGCGCGGGACCAGCGTTGGCGACCGCTGCAATCGGCTCGTTTATCGCCGGCACGATTGGTGTCATCTTGCTCACGCTGTTTGCGCCGCTGGTGGCCGATCTTGCCCTCAAGTTTGGACCTGCGGAATTTTTCTCGTTGATGGTGCTTGCGTTTGTCACCGTTTCATCGGTGCTCGGCGCATCAATGCTGCGGGGCATGGTGTCGCTGGCGATGGGACTCGCAATCGGGCTCGTGGGTATGGACTCAATCGCGGGCATCCCGCGCTACACGGCGGGCGTGCCCGAGCTGATTGACGGCATCGAATTTGTGTTGATTGCTGTCGGATTGTTTGCGGTCGGCGAAGCGTTGTATGCCGTTTTGTATGACCCGAAAGGCGAGGACGCGCAGCGGAACAAGATGACGTCCATCATGATGACGAAAGAGGACTGGAAACGCTCCTGGCCTGCGTGGTTGCGCGGCACGGCGATCGGCTTCCCGTTCGGCTCCGTGCCCGCCGGCGGCGCAGAAATTCCCACTTTTCTGTCGTATTCGGCTGAACGCAAGCTGTCGAAATTTCCAAAAGAATTTTCGGGCGAAGGCGGCAAAGGCGCGATTGAAGGTGTCGCTGGCCCCGAAGCCGCCAACAACGCCACTGCAGCCGGGGCGCTGGTGCCACTTTTGACATTAGGTATCCCAACGTCCGCCACTGCGGCCATACTGATCGCCGCATTCCAGAATTACAACATTCAGCCGGGACCTCTTCTGTTCCAGACGAGCGGCCCGTTAGTCTGGGGGTTGATCGCCTCGCTGTATGTTGGCAACGTGATGTTGCTGGTGCTCAATCTTCCGATGGTGGGCCTATGGGCTCGCCTGCTGACGATTCCCAAACCGCAGCTTTATGCGGGCATTCTGGTGTTCGCCTCAATCGGTGTTTATGGCATGCGGCAAAGCGCGTTTGATCTGGTGTTGATGTACGTCGTCGGCGTCATCGGCGTGATCATGCGTCGCTTCGATT
>JAYWHV010000224.1:0-10681 GCA_043777615.1 Burkholderiales bacterium
TATAACGACGTTTGCATTGGGGCTAAATGGCGATAAATGACCAAGTCGACTTTGTGCTAAAGTGCCTTGTAGCCCCAATGTAAAGGGGGCTAAAGCTCAAAGCTGTTATCCAGCTATTGCGACATTTTGTATCAACCACGCGCGCAGTGCTTCGACCGGTTCCGGCCTGTCAAACAGTTGATTCGCGCTCGTTTGAATTGCGCTGCGCAGCGCGTTGCGGGCATCGTGGTCGCGCAAAAGATGGACTGCCTGCACGACAAAATCGGGCTCGCTCGCCGCGATCAACCCCGTCTGCACAATCGCAGGAAGCATTCGGAGCATGGCGTATGTTTGCCGTCCGCGCATGAACACGCCCGGCAGTGTCACGACGGGCAAACCGACGGACAGTGCGTCAAGGCTCGTGTTGCCGCCAGAGAAACCGAACGTGTCGAGCGCGATGTCACACACCGCGAGCACCGCCAGAAAGTCCGCGCGCGAACGATGCGGCAGGCGGACTACACGCGCCCTGGCGTCGATGCCGAAGGGAGCGAAAGCGTGTTCGAGATACGCGTCAAACGCGCTGGAGCGATTGCCGACGGGGCTGTCGAACACGACGAGCCGCGCTTCTGGGACCTGCGCCAGAGTTTCCCTGGCAGCGCGGGTAAAGGCGGGGTTCCATTTGAATGGCGATTGCGCGCACACGGCGAGCGGCGCGTCGTCGGGAAGACCCAGCTGCAGACGCGTTAACTCCGACGCGGCAGGCGGTCGCGGATAGCAGGTGCCAAGCCCCGGCAACAGGTGCAGTCGCTCGCGGTAGTGCGACTGCGCGTGGTGAGGCTCCAGCGCTTCGGCGCTGAAAAATACATCGATGGTTGGTAATCCGCTGGTCACCGGATGCCCCCAGAGCATGCATTGCAGCGGCGCGAGACGCATGCAGGCCAGCTTCTCAATGATCGGTTCCATGCCGATTTCGGGATACATCAGCACGTCCGGTGCGTCTGCTGCAATGTCCCTCGCCATCAACATTAACGCGGCGTCGTCGTCCGCGAAATGCCTGAGTTGTGCAACACTCGCCTGCACATCTTCAGTGAAAGTGTCGCGCTTGCCGCAGGCATAAACGAAGACTTCGACGTGGTCGTCGAGCTTCTCGGAAATGTCGGTGAAAAAGTGCTTGAAGTACTGCCCGACTGTGCAATCCCGGATGTGCTTTGATACGAAAGCTACGCGAATTTTCTTGCCGCGATCCGCAGAACGAATGGCGACCGGCGGCGTGAGCGGTCGCATGAGCGCTGCCAGCCAGTCGCCGCGGGCAGATTGCAATTCGAGATCATTGCGGCCGTGGTAAGCGAGCCGAAACGCGGTGTGCCGCACGAGCTTTAGTCGTTCGTCGTCAGCGAGGGCTGCGGTTGTGGCGGAAGCTATTTGCGCAAGGCCATCGCGATAGCGCTCGCGCCACGCATCAATCGCAGCCTCGTCCGGATAATTTTCCGGCACCGTCAAACGCGCATCAACCGCATCGGGCGTCAAGGCACTTATCGGGGGCAACGGGTTTTCGGCCAAGGACTGAAGCGCTGTCAAAGGCGCATCGTCGGTGAGGCGCTTCACCCACAGCCACTCGGCAGCCGCATTCGCGCGATGACGAATAAACGTTTGCCGCGCAAGCTCGATAGCCTCGCGCGAGCGCGATTGCGCGGCAAAGGCCCGACTCACGGCCCAGGCAACGTGTACGTCGGCGCTCGCATCAATCGCATGTGCTTCAGTGAGCTGTAGCGCACGTGCGCTGGCGACGGGCGTCAACGCGCTATCCCAAAGATAGCGCCAAAATCCCATCTGAGTCGGCGCGATTTCCACCAGCGCTTCGAAGTGCGGAAACGCACTCTCAGGCGTTTGCTGATCCAGCGCGATGCGTCCTGCCAGCGCGCGCGTTGCGGGTTCAGCCGGCAGCATCATCAGCGCGCGCTCAATCGCCACCTGCGCCAGCAACAGATCGCCCGCCTGCGCATGTGCCGCGGCGAGGGTCCGCTGCACGGCCTGGGTATTTCGATGCACTGCGGGCGCGTTAACAATAAGCTGCACTGCGTCGGAGAACGCACCACGACGCAATAACGCCATTGCCTGCTCAGCCAGTTGCAAAGCGTTCACACCATCTCCGCGTCAAACTTTTGCGCCGGACTGACCAGCTGATCCTGCATCGCGATCAGATTCAAGTCCCGCGGCATCGCGGAATCCGTGCCGCGCACTAACGCGAAAAGCGACGACACCGCCTGCGACAAGGCCAGTGCGATGTCGTGATGCTGCAAATAGCGACCCAGGAAGAGGGCAGCGATACAGTCGCCCATACCGTTCGGCATCGGATCTAGCGGCAGGTAAGGCGTGCGCACCGCCCACGCAGCGTCGGCCGTTACGGCGAGCGTTGCGATACTGTCCTCCGCTTCAGTGCGGGCGCTGGTGACAACTGCGATGCGCGCGCCACGTTTGAGCAATGTTCGCGCGGCGGCAACGAGATCGCGTTGGGTCTGTGGATCGCCGCTTGTGAGAAGGCCGAGCTCAAATACGTTGGGCGTGATGATGTCGGCAATTCCAATCGCTGTATTGGCGAAAAACTCGGGTATGTCCGGTTTCACAAATACGCCGCGCCCCACGTCCCCCATGACTGGATCGCAACAATACAGCGCCCTCGGGTTTTGCGACCTGACGCGACGCACGGTGTCTGCGATCGCCTGCCCAGTCTCTGCGCTGCCGATGTAGCCGGAGAGCACGGCGTCAACTCGCCCGAGGAGACCACGCGCGTCCAGCCCGTCCACCAGCTCGCGCACGTGGACCGCCGGGAACGCCTGCCCGGTCCAGGTGCCGTGTCCGGTGTGGTTTGAAAACTGCACCGTGTGTATTGGCCAGGCTTCAATGCCGAGCCGCTGCAAGCTGAATGCTGCCGCGTCGTTGCCTACGTGCCCGGCAACGACGTGCGATTGGATGGAGAGCACTATGATTGGCATGCATGGATTTTGTCATTGCCCGCGCCTGCGTTCGGTCCACCAACGTGGCTACCTATTGGCAGGTCGCGCCCGCGGTGTCAGAATCATGGGCAATCATGCTTCCGCAACGCCAGCGCCTCTCCAATTTTTTCAAAACGATCTATTCGCAGCTCACGCGGCTCTCGTGGTGGTCGTTGCTGGTGGCGTTTGGTGTGCACTACGCGCTCTCAGCGAAGGCGATGTGGTGGGTCGAGAGCGGCGAGATCACCGAGATCATCGCCTTTTTTTATTACTACGTCACCACCGTGACCACCGTTGGCTACGGCGATTTGTCACCAAAAACGGCGGAGGGGCGCCTGCTGGCCGCGCTTTGGATCATGCCGGGTGGCATCATTTTGTTCACCACCAGTATCACCAAATTCGTTCACTATCTTTCAAACGTCTGGAGGCGCCGCATGTCCGGGGAAGCCGATTACTCATACCTCGAAGGCCACATCGTGATCCTCGGCTGGCAGGGACTGCGCACGCAGCGCATGGTGGAAGAAATTACGCACGACGTTGAGACGACGCAGCGTGAAATTGTGGTTTGTACCACCAAGGAAATCGACAATCCGATGCCAACGTTGGTCAAATTCGTGCGCGACAGCGCGTTGTCCGAGAAGAGCCTTCATATGCGCGCAGGAACGGCCGGCGCGGCGGCAATCATCGCACTTGGGCATGACGACAACGACACATTGGCGGCGGCCCTGGCGGCAGCCGCGTACAACACCACCGGGCATCTCGTCGCACACTTTCAGCAGCAGGCGTTTGCCGATCTGCTGATGGCGCACTGTCCGCGCGCTGAGGCGATGGTAAGCAGCGACACCACGATGCTCGTGCGGGCAGCGCAGGATCCCGGAAGCTCTCGTGTGCATCACGATTTGCTCTCGATCATGACTGGCAACACGCTGCTGAGCGTAAAAATCCCAGCGACTGCGGCCAGCACCACCTACGGCGAACTGCTGGCTGCCTACAAACAAAAATATGATGCGACGATTGTTGCCGTGGCCGATGACGCGCTGGGAAACGGCCTCACGTTAAATGCGCCAGCGAGCAAACTGATTGGGCCGAATCAAATGCTCTACTACATCGCGGAGCACCGAATCGCGGCGTAAGGCAGTGCGGCGAAGAGCGCCTCCGCGCAACTACAACGCTTTTGACCGCTGGTAGTTAAACGGCCCGCCAGTGAACGGAGCGAAACCGCACCCAAAGATGGCACCGGCATCAGCAAGATCGCTATCGGTAACCACGCCCTCCGCCAACGCCTTGTTCGCCTCATTCAACATCGGTGTGATGAGGCGCTCTGTGAGCCCCGCAGGAACCGCGCCCGCTGCGCCTTTTTGTGCTTTGCCGTTGACCCAAACGTAGAATCCGTTGCCGGTTTTCTTGCCGAGTTCCTTCGCTTCTAGTTTGACTGCGAGTTTCTGCGGCGCGTTCTTGAGTGCGTCATCGCCACCGACGACTTGACCTACGGCCGCGCAAACGTCGAGGCCAACCACGTCAGCCAACTCCACCGGCCCCATCGGCATGCCGAATTGCAGCGCGGCTTCATCGAGTGTTTCCGGCGAGATGCCTTCGTCGAGGCAACGCATTGCTTCCGTCAGATACGGCGCAAGAATGCGATTGACCCAGAAGCCTGGCGCGCTCTTGCAGGCGAGCGGCAGCTTGTCGATCTGGTCAACGAAGGCCGTGGCTTTGCGCGCGGTGTCAGCATTGGTTTGTGCACCGCTGATGATTTCGACGAGCATCATTTGCGCGACGGGATTGAAAAAGTGGATGCCGACCAGACGCGATGGGTCTTTCAACGCGGTGGCGATTTGTTCGAGCGGAATGCTCGACGTGTTGGTCGCGAGCACGGCACCGGGCTTGGCTTTGGCTTCCAGTTGCGCGAAAACCTTTTGCTTGACAGCGAGGTTTTCGACGATGGCTTCGATGATCACGTCAGCCGTTTTCGCGCCGTCACCCGTGATGTCGGGTTGCAGACGATCCATCGCGTCGCGAATGCGGCGCTCGTCACGCAGGCGCTTTTTGTACATGTCGGCTGCGCGCTTGATCGCCGGTGCGATCTTTGATGCGTCGAGATCCTGCAAGGTCACCGTGATCCCGCGCAGCGCACACCACGCCGCGATATCGCCGCCCATGACGCCCGCGCCGACAACGTGCACATGCATCGCTTTGAAGTCGATGCCCTTGGCCTGCGCCTTGAGCTTTTCGCGCAGGCTGAATACGCGGATGAGGTTCTTCGCGGTCGAATGCGAGAGTAGCGCCTGCATTGAGCACGATTCGGTGGCGCTGGGCTTGTGCACGTCGCCGTTGTACTTTTGCCACAGATCAATGATCGCGTACGGCGCGGGATAGTGCTCGGGGCGAGCTCGTTTAGCAACTTGTTTCTTCGCCTGCGAGGCGACGTAGCCGCGCAGGAAGCCGTTGGTCATGAGGTTCTGCACGAAACTCAACTGACGCGGCGCAGGCAGCGCTTTGAGCACGCCCGCGACGGTGTTGCCCATGATGCGTGGCGGTACGGCTTCATCGACGAGGCCCAGTTTTTTCGCTTTTTTCGCATCAACGGTTTTGCCGGAAAGCATGAGATCAAACGCGGCGGGCGCGCCGAGCAATTGCGGCAGGCGTTTGACGCCGCCCCATGCCGGCAGGATACCGAGCATCACCTCGGGCAGACCCATGCGCGTACCCGGCTCGTCCACGGCAACGCGATAACGGCAGGCCATCGCCAGCTCAAGCCCACCCCCCATGCAGAAGCCCTTGATCAGCGCGAGCGTCGGGTACTTCACCGCAGCCAGTCGCTCGTACAAATCGTAGCCACGCTTGATGAGCTTTTCGGCAGCGACGACGTCGTTGGTTTTGCCGATCGCTTCGAATTCCTGAATGTTCGCGCCAGCGATGAAGCCCGACGTTTTCAACGAATGGAAGACGACGGATTTCGGTGGTTCTTTGTCGAACTGATCGAGCAATGCCGAGAATTCATCGAGCACCGGTGTGCCCATCGTGTTGACGTTGCTACCCGCAACGTCGATGCCGACCCAGGTGAATCCGTTTTCGTCGGTTTTTAGTTTGAAGTTATGGTATTCCATTACGCGGCCTCCAGCAACATCGCGCCACCTTGCCCGCCACCAATACAGATGGTCGCCAGCGCCCGTTTGCCGCCCGTGCGCTTGAGCACATTGAGCGCATGCAGCACGATGCGCGCACCCGATGCGCCGACCGGGTGGCCGAGCGCCACTGCGCCGCCATCCACGTTCAACTTATTCATGTCAATCGAGCCCATCGCGCCATCAAGACCCAGCTCTTCCCTGCAGAACTTTTCGTCTTCCCACGCGGCTTTGCAGGCGAGCACTTGCGCAGCGAAGGCTTCGTTGATTTCGATGGTGTCGAGGTCCTTGAGCGTGAGGCTGTTCCTCTCCAGGATCGGCGTCGACGCGTAGACCGGGCCGAGCCCCATCTGCGCCGGATCGCAGCCAGCCCATTGTGTGTCGACGATTTTGCCGAGCACCGGTAGATTGTGCTTCTCGACTGCCGCTTGGGTCGCGAGCACAAGCCACACGCCGCCGTCGGTGATTTGCGAGCTGTTGCCGGCGGTGACATTGCCGTATTTTTTGTCGAAAAATGGCTTCAGTTTCGCAAGCTTTTCCGGAGTGGAATCGGCTCTTGCGCCGTCGTCATCGTTGTAGACGTTGCCTTTGCTGTCGATCAACGGAATCACTTCATTTTTGTAGCTGCCTGCGGTCTGCGCCGCGAGCACACGCTTGTGACTCTCGGCTGCGAACGCGTCCATTTCGGTACGCGTGATGCCGAAACGAAACGCGATGTTCTCTGCGGTTTGGCCCATCAGCAGACCGACCTTGGGATCGGTGAGGCCCTTCATCAAGGCGATGACGGGGGAGAGCAGCGCCGTGGGCGAGAGCTTCGCGAACGTGCCAACCTTTTGGCCCATGGTTTTCGCGCTGGCAAGGGCTGCGAACCAAAGCACCATTTGTTTCGAGTACAAAAGCGGCGCATGCGACAGCGCGTCGACGCCGCCCGCGAGAACGAGCTCTGAGCGGCCAGCGAGCATGTTGTTGATTGCGGAATCGAGCGCTTGCATTCCGCTCGCGCAGTTACGCATCACGGTCCAGCCGGTGACTTTGTCGCCACAGCCCAGACGCATCGCGACGTAGCGGCCGATGTTGACTTCATCGGGCGATGGATTGGCGCACCCGAGGATCACCTCGTCAAACTGCGTCGGTTCAATCGGCAGACGAGACAGCAATGCACGACCCGCAGCGACCGACAGGTCCGATGCGGAAAAGGGCCCCGGAGCGTTGCGCGCTTTCAGAAACGGCGTACGCGCGCCGTCAACGACGTAGATGGGTTCACGTTGGGCTGCTGCCATGGCGATACCTTTAGAAAAGTAGATTTAGGCAAATGCCAGGACGGTACGAATCGCGTCTTGCTGGCTTGACTGGTTGACTTTTGCGCGCAGGCTGCCCGCGAGGAACGGCGCGAGATGTCCGAGCACTGCCGCGTCTTCATCGACGGCACTGTCGCTGGTCGCGGCCAGACCGGACATGAGCTTTCGCGCGTCCTCGGAGGCGAGCGTTGACGAGATGGCGTCCAGCATGAAATGAAGGCGCATCGACAAGTCCTGAGCGGAGAGTTCGGGCAATGCGGCGGCGAACGCCTGCACGAATCGGGCGTTCTGTGCGGCGTATCGCTCGGCCAGCAACTCGCGCACAAAGAGCGACGGATCGGCGTAGGCGCGGCCCAAAAATTTGAGGAAATCATCGCCACCGTGCACCGCGCTCCGGGCAAGGCGCAGTGCTGGCAGGAACATGGTGGCAATCAGCTGTTCGACCGTATTGCTGGCGTCCAGACCTTTTGCTTCCAGCGCGTCGAGCAGTCGCACACGCTCCAGATTCAACGTGTCGAGGCGGTTGGTGAGCACCAGCGCGAACAGCTCTTCCTTGCTGCCGAAGTGATAGTTCACGGCGGCCAGATTCACGCCCGCTTCGGTCGTGATCGCGCGCAGGCTGGTGGCGTCGAATCCGTGCACGATGAAGAGCTTCTCGGTCGCCGCCAGAATCCGCGTTTTGGTTGCGGCACGGCCCTCGTTGCGCGCAGGTTTGCCAAATTCGCGATCGCGAATTTTGAGTGCGGGAAATTGGCTGGTGCTCAGCATATCGAACGACATTGACGCCTTTCAGATCGGTTCAATCAACCGATTCAAACAATTGTTCGATTTTGCATGAAAATGGCTCAAGGCCTACAGTTTGCGCTAGAAAATTTGCTCTAGGCGACGATGGTTGCACCACGCGGCTGCAATGCTGGGTGCGTTCGGTGAAATACAGCTTTGGCCTGCAGGCGCCATTGATAGTGGGATAGCCTGGATTTATGAAGCAAGTCGACTAAACCACTTTTAACGACTCAGCCTTAATGGAATAGAGCTTTCATAGAAAAGCTGTCGCCAGAATGAGCTCCAGACAGGATGAGATTTCACCAAAAAGTTTCGAAAAATAATCCACTTGGATGTTCTTTGGATGTTTAATGGTAGTATTACCGCATGCCGCCAAGAAGCAAAACCTCCGCCGTCACCGCTGTCAGGCCGCCTGACGAAAAGATCACGATCAATCTTGGGTATGTGGATCTTGGGCAGATCGACTTGCTGGTGCAGGAAGGTTTCTACGCCAACCGCACCGACCTGATCCGAACCGCCATTCGTAACCAGCTGGCTGGCCACGCCGATGTCGTGAAACAGGCCGTCGCGCGCAAAACGCTTGTGCTCGGCATTCAGCAGATCAGCGCTGACGAACTGCGGGCGGCGCGGGCAGCGGGTCAATCGCTGCACATTCGTGTCCTCGGTCTGGCTTCGATTGCAGCGGACGTCACGCCGGAGTTAGCGCTTGCTGCCATCGAATCGGTTGTTGTGCTTGGTGCACTGCATGCTAGCCCGGAAGTCAAAGCGGCTCTGGCGGCTCGAATTCGCTAGCGACACCCAAATTTTTTAAGCAGAACCATGATGAACACCCATTTCGCGCGCCTGATGGCGGACGCCACCCGTCTGACACAGAGCGGCGATTTGCGCGCTGCAACCGACGCTATTCAGGCCGCCATGCGGGGTGCGATGCCCGGCGTTGCTGCCGCGCCAGAAGCCCGCGGCGCCGGTGACGCTGACGCGATTGAGGGTACCGCGCGTCGTATCGCAGAGGTGGATTTGCCGAAATCAGATCCCGCCCCGCAGCATGATGACGCGTCCGGTACCGGGCAGTTCATTGCAGCTCGCCACACCCTCGCCGCCGATTCGCGCGAGTACAAATTGTTCGTCCCGGCGCAGGCGGAGCGTCTCGCTTTGGGCGCGGCTGCTGGGCTGCCGCTCGTCGTTATGCTGCATGGCTGCACCCAAAATCCGGACGATTTCGCGCTGGGCACAGGCATGAACGAGGCCGCCGCGACATCTGATGAGGGCTTTTTTGTGCTCTACCCGGCCCAAAACACGCAGGCCAATCCGTCGCGCTGCTGGAACTGGTTTAAGCGCAGCCACCAGCAGCGCGGGTTGGGCGAGCCCGAGTTGCTCGCTGACCTCACGCGCGACGTCATCAAGCGTTATGCAATTGATCCACGGCGCGTGTACGTGGCGGGCCTTTCTGCGGGCGGCGCCATGGCCGCAATTCTCGGCGAAGCGTATCCGGACATTTTTGCCGCCGTTGGCGTGCATTCCGGGTTGGCCGTCGGCGCGGCAAAAGACGTGAATTCTGCGTTTTCAGCCATGAAAAGTGGCTCTTCAGCCGCGTTGAAATCGGGCGCAATCTCGGTGCCGACGATTGTCTTTCATGGCGACAACGACAGCACCGTGCATCCCGTGAACGGCGAGCAGGCGGCTCAGGCGAGCGCCGGAAGTGCCGCCGGCAGCGTCGAGAGCGGAACCGACAACGGCAGGCGTTTCACGCGCAAAGTTTATGTGGGCAACGGTCGCGTGGTGGCAGAACACTGGATGGTGCAAGGTGCCGGCCACGCATGGTTCGGCGGCAACGCAAAAGGCTCCTATGCCGACGCGAAAGGCCCCAATGCCACAAAAGAAATGCTGCGGTTCTTTCTCTCAAACCGGCGGGGCTAGCCTGCGGCGACTGATCGCTGCGTAAGTTGACCGTGCAACCTACGGCTTGTCGCTCAGCCAGCGCGCGGCATCCACAGCGCCGTACGTCAAAATCGCCGACGCTCCAGCGCGACGGAAGCAGATGAGCGTTTCCAGCAAACATTTTTTGTAGTCGAGCCAGCCGTTGGCAGACGCGGCCTTGAGCATCGCGAATTCGCCACTAACCTGATAAACGGCAACTGGCATTTTGAATTCGTCGCGAACCCGCGCGAGGATATCCAGATATGGCAGGCCAGGTTTCACCATCAGCATGTCGGCGCCTTCTGCAACGTCCAGCGCGCATTCCCGGATCGCTTCGTCGCTGTTCGCGAAATCAAGCTGATAGGTTTCCTTGCTGCTCTTGCCTAAGTTGCCCGCCGAGCCCACAGCATCGCGGAAAGGACCATAAAACGAGCTGGCGAATTTGGCGCTGTAGGCGATGATTTTGGTCTGGATGAAACCCGCACCGTCGAGACCCGAGCGGATCGCACCGATACGACCGTCCATCATGTCGGACGGCGCAACGAAATCTGCGCCAGCTTTGGCATGGGTCAATGCCTGCTTCACG
>JAYWHV010000225.1:0-3090 GCA_043777615.1 Burkholderiales bacterium
CTCAAAGTCCGCGGGAGTGGCAGCATCAAGCGCGCTCACGCTACGAAGCGACACATCCTGACCAAGCGGACGACGAAGAACAAGCGTCAACTGCGCGGCACGTTGACCATCCATCCTTCTGATGAGAAATCCGCTCGTCAGATGATGCCTTACGCATAAGGAGGATTGAACAATGCCTCGCGTAAAACGTGGCGTCACAGCCCGTGCCCGTCATAAGAAAATAATCGCCCTAGCCAAAGGCTACCGCGGTCGTCGTAACAATGTATATCGCGTTGCCAAACAGGCAGTGATGCGCGCTGGGCAATACGCCTATCGCGATCGCCGCAACAAGAAACGCGATTTCCGTGCCCTGTGGATTGCGCGTATCAACGCAGCAAGCCGTGAGTGCGGCATGAAGTACTCGACCTTCATGGGCGCAATGAAAAAAGCGCTTTGTGAAATCGACCGCAAGGTGCTCTCAGACATGGCAGTCTTTGACATGCCAGCGTTTAAGGCGCTCGTAGAGCGCGTGAAGCCGGCCTAACAGCCTCCCACTTCAGACGCTCTAGAGCAACCCAAAAGGGAGGCGAAAGCCTCCCTTTTTTATTTCTTGTCGTCATCCCGGCGAAGGCCGGGAACCATGTTGGCAATCCAGTCTTGCTCGCATGCGACGATGGACCCCGGCCTTCGCCGGGGAGACGAAATCCGGAGAATGCGTGTGTCAGATCCATCACTAACCCAACGTGCCGCGCCTAAAGGCATACACCCTTCACGCGAAGAACCTACGGGCGTTGTTGCGGCGGCGCTAGCGGACTTTGCTGCTTGCGACACAACTACCGCATTGGAAGACGCGAAGGCAAAGTATCTCGGTAAGACCGGTGCAATCACGGAGTTGCTAAAAGGTTTGGGCAAACTCACACCTGAGCACAAAAAATTGCACGGTGCCGAAATAAATCGGAACAAGGAGCTCATTGAAGCCGCGCTCAAAGCCCGCCGCGACGCGCTGGCAAATGCCGCACTGAACGCCAAACTGTCCGCCGAATCCGTAGACGTGACACTACCCGGCCGAGGTCGCGGCAACGGCGGCATTCATCCGGTGATGAAAACCTGGCAGCGCGTTGAAGAAATCTTCGCATCCATCGGTTTCGACGTCGCCGACGGTCCGGAAATCGAGGCGGACTGGTTCAATTTCACCGCGCTCAACAATCCGCCGAATCATCCTGCACGCTCGATGCAGGACACGTTTTATGTCGACATGAACGGCACCGATGGCCTGCCGTTGCTGCTGCGCACGCACACCTCACCCATGCAGGTGCGCTATGCACGTATGCATGCCGGTGACGTGACCACGAAGGGCAAGCCAATCAAGGTCATCGCGCCGGGTCGCACCTACCGCGTGGACTCGGACGCGACGCATTCGCCGATGTTTCATCAGGTTGAAGGCTTGTGGATTGCGGAGGACATTTCGTTTGCCGATTTGAAGGGCGTGTACACCGATTTCCTGCGTCGTTTCTTTGAAACCGACGCGCTGCAGGTGCGCTTTCGCCCGAGCTATTTCCCGTTCACCGAGCCTTCCGCCGAGATTGACATGAAGTTCGAAAGCGGCCCGCTCAAAGGCAAATGGCTGGAGATTTCCGGCTCAGGGCAGGTGCACCCGTCGGTCGTCAAGAACTTCGGGCTCGATCCCGAGAAGTACATCGGCTTTGCGTTCGGCTCCGGTCTGGAAAGGCTGACGATGCTGCGCTATGGGATCGGCGATTTGCGGTTATTTTTTGAGGGCGATTTGCGGTTTTTGAAGCAGTTTGCCTGATTCGTCAGATCACCGTTGCCCCCTATGGCGTCATTCTCGCGAAGCGGGAATCCAGAAGCGTGACGAATGCGCAGCGTCAAGTATGTGCGCTTCGCGCGCACTACGAGCTGGATTCCCGCTTCGCGAGAATGACGGCGGAACGAGAACAATGGCAGATACAGCTTTTCGCCACAGCCCTTATCCTAAATGGGCATAGGCCTTAAATTAAGCATAAATCGACTTTAGCCCAATTACCCGTCTAGCCCCCATGAAATAAGGCTTTCCCGGATAAGTTGATACCGTTACACCTGAGTACACACCGAACATCACCATGCAATTCTCCGAATCCTGGCTCCGCAGTTTTTGTAACCCGTCGATGTCGACAGACGAACTGGCCCATGCGCTCACGATGGCGGGGCTGGAGGTGGAGGAGGTGACGCCTGCTGCGCCGCCGTTCACCAAAATCGTCGTTGGCGAAATCGTTACGCGCGAGAAGCATCCGAACGCGGATCGGCTGAGCGTTTGCACGGTCAACGTTGGCGCACACTCGGCAGCGCCGCTGCAAATCGTCTGCGGAGCGCCGAACGCCCGCGTTGGTATCAAGATTCCCTGCGCGCTCGTTGGCGCAGAATTACCGCCCGGTGAAGACGGCAAGCCGTTCAAGATCACGCAGGCCAAGATGCGCAGCGTCGAGTCCAACGGCATGCTGTGCAGCGCTCGAGAACTCGGCATTTCGACGGAGCACGCTGGTTTGATGGAGCTGGCCGCCGATGCGCCGGTTGGGGCCGATATCCGCGAATACCTGTCGCTCAATGACAGCAAATTTCTGATCAAACTCACGCCCAACAAGGCCGATTGCCTGAGCGTTTACGGCGTCGCTCGCGAAGTACACGCCATCACTGGTGCGCCGCTAACAGCCGAACCCGTGGGCACAGTGAAAGCAACGCTCACGGAAGTGTTGCCAGTCAAAGTCATCGCCCCGGATCTCTGCGGTCAATTCGCCGGACGCGTGATTCGCGGCGTGAACGCAAAGGCATCCACGCCTGCCTGGCTGCGTGAACGCCTCGAAAAGTCCGGCCAGCGCTCGATCACCGCACTCGTCGATATTTCCAACTACGTGATGCTCGAAGTAGGTCGTCCAACCCACGTGTTTGACCTCGACAAGGTACACGGTGGCCTCGAGGTCCGCTGGGGTAAGAAGGGCGAATCGCTCAAATTGCTCAACGGCAACACAGTCGAACTCGATGAACAAGTAGGCGTCATCGCGGATAGCCAGGCCGTGGAATCGCTCGCCGGCATCATGGGTGGCGACAGTACTTCTG
>JAYWHV010000226.1:0-10607 GCA_043777615.1 Burkholderiales bacterium
AGCCGTAAACCGTCCCGCGCACAAGTACTCGTGGCCTGCCAGATGCGGCTCCAGCGTCCGCAAACGCGACAGAAACCACTTGCGGTAATCCTCCACGACCTGTGGCTGCAATCGCTCTGTGGCCTCGAAGCGCGAGTAGCGCAGCACCAATGTCTGCGGAAACGTCAACGTCGCTTCGCCCATGTGCAGGTAGTTCAAATAACTGCCGAAATCTGGTTCGTCGGCGCCGACGTTCAGCACGCCCGATGAATGCCGCAACGCCAGATATTCGCAGATCGCCGCAGACTCGGTCATACGTGTTTCGCCGTCGATAAGCAACGGCACCGTACCGCGCGGATTCAGTTCGAGAAACGATTTGTCATGCGCGCGGGGCGGGAAGGCGAGCATGCGCAGTTCGTATGGCAGGTGCAGCTCTTCAAGCATCCACAGGACGCGGAAGGAGCGGGCGCTGATGCAGTGGTAAAGGGTGAGCATGCGCCAATTCGATCATGCGGGCGCTTTGCGGGGAATAGCGCTCGTGCTACGCGCCCGGCTGTGGTTTCAGGCCTCTTCGTGCCGCAACTGTGCTCACGCTTACGTTCGGATCGTACATGCTTTAGCCCTTTGCGAAGGAATTGCGTCGTGCCTGGGCACGCTTAAGCCCGGCAACTACCGTATGAATTTTCCGCCGCGGCTGATGATCGTTGTGTCGACGAACTTGCTCCCGGAATGGTCGCCGGGGGCATAGGTGACGGTGAATCCACCGACGTCAATCTTGCCCATTGTTTCGAGCGTCGCAATCAGTTTTTCGCGGGAGAGATCACGGCCGCTGCGGCGCAGTGCCTCAGAAAATACCTTTGCCGAAATGAAGCCCTCAAGCCCGGCGTACGAATAGGAGTCTTTGGTTTTTCCGGCCTTTTCAAGGTAGCTTTGGTACTCTTTCACGACAGCGACCTGCGCGCTGCCCCACGGGTAGGGCACGACTTGAGACACCACGATACCCCGGGCCTGCTCGCCAAGTGCCGCAACCAGCTCTTTACTGCTGACTACAGACAGCGCGAGCAGCCATGTGAATGGACTGGCCTTTCGATACTGCATCATGAAGTCGATGCTGGAGCGTCCGGCGGTGAGCACGAGGACAGCGTCGGGCTGGAGCGCGAGTACGCTAGCTACAGTCTTTTCCATACCGGCGCTGTTGACGTCCACCGCAACGCTTCCCAGCAATTGGGCTCCACGCTTCCTGGCCGCAGCTTCGGTTGCACGCAATGCAGCCTTGCCAAAGTCGTTGTCCTGATAAGCCACCGCGACCTTGCTGAAGCCAAAATCGGAGACCTGCTTCAACAGCGTGTCGGTCTCCTCGGGATAGCCAGCGCGCGTGTGAAATATGTAGCGCGACTCGGCAGTGCGCAGAACATCGGCGCCGCTGTACGTCGAGAAAATCGGCGTCTTCGCCTGTGTGGCCAGTGGCAGGATCGCTCGTGTCTGGCCGGTTCCAAACATATTGAAGAGCGCGAAGACCTGTTCGACGACAAGCAGACGCTTGACATTTTCAACCGTCTTGTCGACCACGTAGGCGTCATCGAGCGTAACCAGATCAATGCTTCTGCCGTTGATACCGCCGTTGTCGTTGACTCTTTTGAAATAAAGCGCCGCGCCATCGCGATAGTCTGTTCCAAGTTTCGCGAGAGCGCCAGTCAGCGGCGCAGACTGGCCGAGTTTGATGCGATCAGCGGTGATTCCCTCTGCTGCAATCGCGACAGCGTTCAATCCAATAGTGGTGACAACTACCGTCGTGAGTGCGCGCAAAAAGCGCTGCTTGTATGACAACGTCGTGTTGTCGGTGGACTGATCCGCCATGGTGATAATCGAGCCGTACTTTCATAAGAGGGAGCGGATGCTAATCGCTTACGCGCACCAAATGAGCGCACGAACCCAACTTCAGATAGTTCCGTTTCATATTTGGGAAATGCCGTCGCCATGCGGGGGACTGGCCACCAATTAGCCTCTGAACCGTTACGGCAAGAGCAGTCGCAGGTCTAAGCGGGCGCGGCCAGTCCGCGCACCACAGCAGGGCGCACGACGAAAGTCTCCAGAGCGCGCGCAACGTTTACGAACTGACTGAAGCCCACCAGATCACCGGCAGCGTAGAAGCCAACCAGGTTTCTCACCCACGGGAAGGTGGCGATGTCGGCGATGCTGTAGTCGTCGCCCATGATCCAGGTGTTGTTCGCGAGGCGTTTGTCGAGCACACCCAGCAGGCGCTTCGATTCTGCGACATAGCGGTCACGCGGACGTTTGTCCTCAAAGTCTTTACCCGCGAATTTGTGGAAGAAACCGAGCTGACCGAACATTGGTCCGACGCAGCCCATTTGCCACATCACCCACTGAATCGTTTCGTAACGCCTGGCTGTATCGGTAGCCATGAACTTGCCGGTTTTCTCCGCAAGGTAAATCAGGATCGCACCGGTTTCCCATAGCGGCAACGGTTTTCCTTCAGGACCGTCCGGGTCGATGATCGCGGGGATTTTGTTGTTCGGATTGAGCGACAGAAACTCAGGCGTCATCTGATCGTTACTGCCAAAGTCGACGCGGTGCGCCTCATACGCCAAGCTCGTTTCCTCCAGCATGATGGAGACTTTAACGCCGTTCGGCGTCGGTAGCGAATAGAGCTGAATTCGCTCAGGATGCTGGGCCGGCCACTTTTTTGTAACTGGAAAGCTTGAGAGATCGGTCATGGTGAATCCTGGAAGAACGTGAATGCGTTGCGCTTATGTGCGGTCACTCGTTATTGATTCAACCGATCTCGACCCGTCAGGGCGCAGGCACACCTGCTTGCCATTGCGGCCATCGCGCTACGATGTCCTGTACCAATAGCCCACCCACGTTGTACAGATTGGCCGTGGCCGTGCCGAAGCCGCCCGAGCCGCCGTTGGTAGACGCCATGAGCGATGCGTACGCAGTTTGTCCGGGGTAAGGACGGTCGAAGTTTGATGCGGTGCGCAGGACGGCGAGGCGCTTGATATCGACCCTGCCCGATGCGGCGGCGCGAGCGAGCGCGTTGTAGGTGGCGTTGTCTTCCTGCTGTGTTGTGCAGTAAGCGCCCTTGCCGTCAGTAAGCAATTTTGTCCAGTCGCGCGCGTGCTGCCCGAGGCGATGCCCGTGCCACCAGGTGTCGCCGCCCAACGTGTCGCATTGCGTGACCGTCGGTGGTTGATTAGCGGGCGCTTTTTTGTAATGCGCGCGATAGGCTCGGGCTTTGTCGTTATCAGCCAGCCTGGCACCGCGTGTTAGCTCCAGCGCCTTTTGCAACAACGCCTCGTCGAGCTGCGCGACTTCGGTCTGGTATTCAAACTTTGGCTTCTCGCCGGGCCCCTTGGTCATGATGCCGATGTAGCCCGACTGCCACTTCTTTGGCATTTCACGGGCGTCGATTTCGTGCGCAATGCCAACGTCAACAAGATAGCGCGCCCAGGTCGCGGTTCCGGTGGTGCCGCGCGCGGGATCGATGCCCGCGATGCCTGCGATCAGGAAATACGTCTTCCTTAAGTCGAATCGCGCGTCGAGCGTGAGCGCGGTCGTTGAAGCTGCGACGTTGGCGTGCCCCATACCGGCGATAATGATGCACACATCTTCGGTATTGCATTTGATGGCCGGTGATTCGACTGGCAGACCGGGGACTTTAATTTCTTCAACGAGGTTCAGCGGAGCGATCCACGGGGCGGCTTCTGGCGGGAACATGCTGATGATCACAACCTTCAGCGGGCGTGCCGTCGGCTGCGCGAAGACCGCCTGGTTACAGAGCAACGCACAGATAGCGGCAGACATCAATGTGGCGGTACTTTTGATGTGAAGACCAGCACGCGCGAGTTGCGTCAATAGTTGTTTGTCGATCATTGAAAATTTCTGCGATTGATGAGCTTCGTAACGTTAGCAAACGTCACGCCAGCACCAGCACCATTTCATCGTACGGCGGGCACTGCCCGCCCTGCGAATACCGCGAACTAGCGATGAAAATAAAAAAGCCCGCCGAAGCGGGCTTTCCATGCAACGTATTTGACTACGCGAACGCAGACATCAGCGGCAGCTTGCGCACCCGCTTTCCGGTCAACGTCGCAACAGCATTGGCAATCGCCGGCATGATGAGCGGCACGCCGACTTCGCCCAAACCGCCGGGCGCCGCGCTGCTCGATACGAACGTGATGTCGATCACAGGTGTTTCGCTCATGCGCAACAACGGGTAATTGTGGAAGTTGGTTTGCTCCACGACGCCGTTTTTGAACGTGATCGAATTTTTCATGCCGCTCGAGAAGCCGAGCAGGATGCCGGACTCAATCTGCGCATGCGCCTGATCGGGATGCACGACGATACCGCAGTCGACGACCGCGGTAACTTTGTGCACTTTCGGGCCGTCGTTGGTCATCGACACTTCGGCAACGACCGCGGAGTGGGTACCGTAGCACTCCATCTGGGCAACGCCCAATGCACGCCCAGATGCGGCTTTGCCCCAGCCCGCTTTTTCAGCCGCGAGCTTCAGCACATTTTGTGAGCGCGCATCGCCTTTGAGCATGTCCATGCGAAGAGCGACAGGATCTTTCTTTGTCGCAAGCGCAATTTCGTCCACGAAGCTTTCGACAGCAAACGCATTCAGCGCGTTCGAAACGCTGCGCCAGTAGCCGACGCGAATCCCGGTGTCGTGAATAACGTTTTCAACGACGATGTTCGGGATTTTGTATGTGAGATTCTCTGATCCTTCGGCCATGAACGGATCTTTGCCGTTTTGAACGACTGGCGGGAACGCGCGTGCGGTGACCGATGGTGAAATCAGCTTGCTGTGGAACGTCGTGACGTTGCCCGCCGCATCGAGTCCGGCAGCCATTTGATGCAATGACAGCGGACGGTAGAAGTCATGCATCATGTCGTCTTCGCGACTCCACAAGAGCTTCACCGGTTTGCCGACTGCCTTGGCGATTTGCGCGGCCTGAATCTGGAAGTCCAGCTCCAGTTTTCGCCCGTAGCCGCCGCCCAGGAAGGTCGTGTGGATGAACACTTTTTCCGGTGGCATTCCAACGCCCGCAGCGACGCCGTATTGCGCGCCCTGCTGGAACTGAATCGGGCCGGTGACGTGGCATTCACCATTGATGATTTCCGCTGTGCAGTTCACGGGCTCAAGCGTTGCGTGTGCGAGGAACGGCAGTTCGTACTCCGCTTCGACCTTTGATGCGGCTTTGGCCATGTCCGCAATGCCTGCGCCGTCCTTGCGCATGATTGCGCCCGTGTTGACCGATGCGGTACGAAGCCCCGCTTCAATTTCGAGGTTGTCGAGGCTGGCACCGGGACCGTTATCCCATTCGATTTCGAGCAGATCACGACCTTTTTTCGCGGTGTAGAAGTCCTTCGCGAGCACGGCCACGCCATCCGGAATCTGGACGACGCTGACGACGCCTTTGAGCGCCTTGGCTTTCGCGTCGTTAACCTTGATGACCTTGCCGCCGATCACGGGTGCCTGCGCAAGAGACGCGATGAGCATGCCGGGTTTCTTGACGTCGATGCCGTACTGCGCCTTTCCGTAGACCTTGGCAGGCGTGTCGAGCCGCGCCTTGTTTTTGCCAATGATCTTCCAGTCTTTCGGGTTTTTCAACGCAACCTTTTCTGGCGCTTTCATCGTTGATGCTTTGGCGACCAGCGCGCCGTAAGCGAGTTTTTTGCCGCTCTTGTGCGTCACGACACCATTGGCTGCCGTGCATTCGGACGCGGGTACTTTCCATGTCTCGGCAGCCGCACTCACGAGCACAGTGCGAGCCGATGCGCCCGCTTCCCGCAGCTTCGTCCACGCGTCGCGAACGGACGTCGAGCCGCCCGTGATCTGGCCGCCAAGCATTGCGTTGATGTAGACCGGAGCCGACGGCGCCATTTCGATTTTGACCGATGACAACGGCACATCCAGCTCTTCAGCCACGAGCATCGGCATTGAGGTGTACACACCCTGACCCATTTCCGAGCGATGACAGATCAGCGTGACGGCACCTTTGCCGTCGACCTTAACCCACGCGTTGGTGAGCATAGGCGCGTCAGCCGTTTTGGCACCGGCGGCAGGCAAATTGAAACCAATGACAAGCGCACCCGACAGCGCACTGGTTGATTTCATGAAACCGCGACGGGCGGAGGATTCGAGCTTGTCTTGCAACAGATGTTTTTTCATGACTCGGCCTCCTTATGCTTTCGCACCAGCGACGGATTTCCCCGCGCGGACGACTGCTTTTTGAATGCGGCTGTAGGTGCCACAGCGGCAGATGTTGCCATCCATCGCGGCGACGATTTCGGCTTCCGAGGGCTTCGCATTTTTGGTGATCAGCGCAGCCGCGCTCATCATCTGGCCGGTCTGGCAGTATCCGCACTGCGGCACTTCCTCTGCGATCCATGCGTCCTGCAACGCTTTGCCAACCTTGGCCGGAAGGCCTTCGATCGTAGTGATTTTCTTGCCGACTGCCGCGCTGGCAGGCGTCGAGCACGAACGAATTGGCGCGCCATCCAGGTGGACCGTGCAGGCGCCACATAGCGCCATGCCACAGCCGAATTTGGGGCTCGTTACATCAAGATGATCGCGTAGCACCCAAAGAATCGGGGTTTCGGGATCACCATCGAAATTCGCGGGTTTCCCATTCACATTCAGTTTCAACATCGCACTCCTCCTGATTAACGCTTGACCGAAACATATCGATCCCCCCGCTCTGGGCGGTAGCCTGTGGAGCATAGGATAAAGCGCAGACAAACAAAAGGGGCGCGAGTCCGTATTGCGCGGATTTCAGGCGACTTTCAAGCGACCGATCAAGATCGCAACGTCCAGAGAAATTTGTTGCGACGCAGCACCACTTCGCGCTACAGGCACCACTTGTAGAGCGCCGCGGCAACGATCACCGCCGCCGCGATCCATGCCCAGACCGGCACTGCGCGTTTGCTCGCAACGACTATCGCCTGAACGGCATCGGGGCTCGCAACTTCCGTGCTTTCCGACGCCGCTTCGCCGACCAGCGCATCAAACTTCGAGAAAAAGTCATCGGCGATTTTGCGTGCGGCAGCGTCGACCAGACGCGAGCCGATCTGCGCGAGTTTGCCGCCGATCATAGCGTTGGCAACGTAGTCCAGACGCGTACTTGACGGGCTCTCTGCACTGAGCGAGACGTTCGCCGTGCCATTGGCAAAACCTGCTGGCCCACCCTGCCCTTCGAACTTGAGCTTGTAGCTGTTCGGCGGCTGCACGTCTTCAAGTTGCAATTTGCCTTTGAACTTGGCGCTCACGGGCCCCACTTTCACGCTCATCGCCGCGACAAAGGTCCCGGCCTCAGTCTCCTCCAGACTGTCACAGCCGATGATGCACTGCTTCAACATCGCAGGATCGTTGAGCGCTGCCCAAACCTTGGCCTGCGGCGCGTTGATGACGCGGCTGTCTTTCATGTCCATCTTGTTATCTCCCTATTTCAAGCCAAATATTCGTGTGACGTTTACGTGTCAGCTTTCTTCTATAACCTTTATTTTATATGGGCTAACCCGTTAAAAACGCCCTAAGTCGACTTAGGACCATATTGATGGCTAGCCCCTATTGAACAGGGCTTACAGGAAAAAGCTGATCGAACCTGATTCGCTCCAAGAAACGGCAAATGTCGTGTGATTGCGCATTACGAACTAAGCGCGGTTGCCAGCGCTTTGATCGATTGCAAATTGTGCGCTGGAACGAACTTCGTCGCATGCGGCAACAACGCCTGAATGCCCGCTGCGCGCGGTGCAAATCCGTCGAAACGCAAGAGCGGATTGAGCCAGATTAATTGCCGGCACGATTTGCCTAGTCGCTCCGCACTTGCGGCGAGGACAGCGATGTCATCTCGATCCAGCCCGTCGGTGACGAGCAGCACGACCGCGCCCTGCCCCAGCACACGGCGGCTCCAGCGCTGATTGAACTCGTGCAGACACGCACCAATCCGGGTGCCGCCCGACCAGTCCGGCGCTGCGCTCGCCACACGTCCGAGGGCGGCGTCCACGTCTTTGTGACGCAGTTGTCGCGTGATGTGCGTGAGCCGCGTACCGAACAGAAACACCTCGACGTTTTGCTCCGCGTTGGCGGAATGAATCGAGGCATTCGTCAAGGCATGAATGAAGTGCAAAAACATGCGCGTATAGCGATGCATGGACCCGGAAATATCACAGAGCACAACAAGCGGCGGCGGCTTGAGTTGCGGCGCTTTGCGGGCCAGATGTATCACCTCGCCTCCCGTGCGAACGCTCTCACGCAAGGTGCGCCGCAGGTCGATGATCCGACCACGATTCACGCTGCGCGTGCGACGCGTGCGAATCGGCTTCACAGGCAATGCAAAATCGGCAATCGCATCTTTCGCCTGCGCCCATTCGGAGGCTGTCATGCTTTCGAAATCAAGGCGCTGAAATTTCTCGTTCGCTGAAAAAGTCAACGTCGCGTCGAATTCCAGTTCGTCCGGGTCTTGTGTCGGCTGCGGCGCTGATTCCGATTGCTGGCCGTGCATCGCATCAAGCAGCCGGGTCGGCGGCGGCGGCGGTGGCGTCGCCGTGCCGCGCTCCGAAACTTCGGGCAGCAGCGCTGCCATCATCTTCGCAGCAATATCCGGGTCACGCCAGAACAAATCGAACGCCGCGTCGAACAGCGTGAGATGCTCCGCGCGCGAGACCAAAACACAACGCAATGCTGCCTTCAAATCCTGGCGCGTTTCGATCCCCGCAACCTCCACACACGCCAATGCATCAAGCGTAGAGCGCGTGCCCAGAGGCAGGCCCGATTCGCGCAGGATGCGGGTGAAGTGGAGAACATTCGTCGCGAGCATCAGAGGAGCGTTTACTGTGACTTCGACTCGTCCAGCACCGTCTGCATGCGCGTGCGCAGCGCATGAATATCGTCCTGATATTTAAGTAGCACACCGAGCGTATCGTTGATGTTTTCTTTCGACAGTTCGATCACGTCGAGTGCGGTGAGCGCCCGTGTCCAGTCAATCGTTTCGGCAATACCGGGCAGCTTGAACATGTCCTCCTTGCGCACGCGCTGCACGAAGGCAACGATCTGCGCCGACAGGCGCTGATCCACGCCCGGAACCTTGCGCCGCACGATCTCAAGCTCGCGTGTGGCGTTCGGATAATCGACCCAGTAATACAAACAACGCCGCTTGATCGCGTCATGAATTTCGCGCGTGCGGTTCGATGTGATGACGACCAGCGGCGGCTCGGCAGCCGTGATCGTGCCCAGCTCGGGAATCGTGAGCTGAAAATCGGAAAGCACCTCCAGCAGGAAGGCCTCGAACGGTTCATCCGCACGGTCCAGCTCGTCAATCAACAACACCGGAGCGGCGCCCGCTTTGCCCTGCAAGGCTTTCAGCAGCGGTCGTTTGATCAGGAACTCATCGCTGTAGATCGCGTTCTCAATGTGCGCGCCCGTTGTTCGTTCGGATGCCTTGATGGCTAACAACTGCCGCTGAACGTTCCACTCGTAGGCCGCCTGAGCGATGTCGAGCCCTTCGTAGCATTGCAGCCGAATGAGATCGCGCCCCAAAGTGCTGGCGAGAACTTTTGCGATTTCGGTTTTGCCAACGCCCGCATCGCCTTCCAGAAACAATGGACGCTGCATTTTCAGCATCAAATACACCGACGTCGCGAGCGCACGATCAGCGACGTAGTTAGCGCTGTCGAGCAGTTTTGCGGTGGCGTCGATGCTGTTGGGGGTTGGTGTCGCGATCATGACTTACTCGGTGTGAAACTCAAAAGACATCGTAAGGACTAGCAATTCCAACTGCCGTCATTCTCGGCGTGAAGCGCCGGGAATCCAGAAACGTTAAAGTCGCAGCAGTTTTGAACAACGCGATAGCGTCGTTGAGTGCTGGTTACGCGCTTGCTGCAAGTATGACGCCGTTTCCGGAGGTTCGGTTAGCGAGAAATGGCAAGTATGCCCAAGCAGAAAAACAAGCCCCGCCGAAGCGGGGCCTGTCAATGCTCGCAGACTCTAAACTACTTCGCCGCAGCCGCAGCACGTCCGGCGATGACCGGGATCAGATGCGCACGGTACTCAGCACTGGCATGCAGGTCGCCGTTCAGGTTATCCGAACTCATTTTCACAGCATTGCACGCCGCCGCCGTCCAGCTAGCAGCCAGCGCCGTCTCCAGCGCCGTTGCACGGAATGCGCACGAGGCAGCTCCGGTGACTGCCACGCGCACGCCCTGACTGCTTTTGCTCACGAACACGCCGACCAGCGCAAAGCGTGATGCCGAATTTTTGAACTTCACGTAGGCCGCTTTCTCCGGCACCGGAAAGCTCACCGCTGTGATAATTTCGCCTGCGTCGAGCGCGGTTTCGTATAACCCGAGGAAGAACGAGTCCGCAGCAATGTTTCGCTTGTCGGTGTGAATCGTCGCGCCAAGACCAAGCGCCGCTGCCGGGTAGCAGGCCGCGGGATCGCTGTTGGCGAGCGATCCACCAATCGTGCCCATGTTGCGCACCTGCCGATCACCAATACCACCGGCGAGATCAGCCAGCGCAGGGATCGCTTTTTTCACCTCAGCGTTCGCCGCGACATCCGCATGCTTGACCATCGCGCCGATCTTGACGACGCCACCAGACA
>JAYWHV010000227.1:0-3067 GCA_043777615.1 Burkholderiales bacterium
GTCGCCAGCAGAAGTGCAAGTGTGCAGCGAAGAATCATGCGGGTTCCTGTGCAGAGAGTGGGTCGCGGCGGAGCCGCTCCTACACGCACGGAGTGTAGGAGAGGCACTACCGCGACCTGGCAATAGGGCGGTTAGCCTGTGACTACGAGGTTGTCCCGATGAATAAGTTCGTCGTCATCCGCATAGCCCAGCACTGATTCGATCTCAGATGAGGGTTTCCTCATAATCCTCAAGGCCTCGCTCGACGAGTAATTGGTAAGGCCACGCGCCAGCTCCCGGCCGGTTTCGTCTACGCACCCGATGACCTCACCGCGTTCGAATTCGCCGACGACGGCAATTACGCCAATGGGTAACAGGCTGCGACCACCATGAAGCAATGCCTTCGACGCGCCGGCATCGAGCGTGACCTTGCCGCGCAGTTGCAGGTGATCTGCAAGCCAGCTTTTACGTTTTCCGAGGCTGGCCTCTGGGGCGTAGAGCAAGGTGCCGAGTGACTCACCACCAAGCACACGTTGCAAGACGTTTTGCTCGTGACCGCTGGCAATCACGGTGTGAATGCCGGTATTGGCTGCGCGTCGGGCTGCGAGAATTTTGGTGAGCATGCCACCGCGCGAGATGCCCGTTCCCACGCCGCCAGCCATCGCCTCGAATTGAGGGTCATCCGCCCGGCCGGCACTGACAAATTCTGCGGCTGGATCGCGCCGTGGGTCGGCGGTGTACAGGCCCCGCTGGTCGGTCAGAAGCACCAGCGTTTGCGCGTCAATAAGGTTTGCAACCAGCGCGCCCAGCGTGTCGTTGTCACCAAACCGGATCTCGTCAGTGGTGACGGTGTCGTTCTCGTTGATGATTGGGATGACGTTGTGCTTGAGCAGCGCCAAAAGCGTCGACCGGGCGTTGAGATAGCGTTTGCGATCCGCCAGATCCTCGTGCGTGAGGAGCACCTGCGCGGTGTGCAGGCCATGCGCGGCAAACGCCTGCTCGTAAACGTTGACGAGGCCCATTTGTCCGACGGCGGCGGCTGCTTGCAGCTCCGACATGGCCTTTGGACGCTCACTCCAGCCCAGTCTCGCCATTCCCTCTGCGACAGCGCCGGAAGACACAAAAATGACCTGAACGCCGCTGGCGCGAAGCGCGGCGACGTCGGACGCCCAGCGCGTGATGGCTGCCCGGTCAATTCCCGCACCGCCATTAGTGACGAGCGCGCTGCCTACTTTGGCAACGAGGCGTTTGGTGGCTTTGAGCCGGGCCCGAATCACGCCAGAACGGAGGCGTCGGCGATGCTGCGCGCTTCGCGGCGGGCTTTCGCTTGTTCCGTTGCTTGACCCGACGGCGAATTGTTGCCCATCAGGGGGGCGAGCGCAGTCGCCTGAGCCGCAGCTTTCGGTTTCTTCGCGGCCTCTTTTGCTGCCAGCTCTGCTGCAACGGTGGCCAGATGCTCGCCAATCGCGCGCACCAGAGTTTGAGTTCCGGTCGACTGCATGCCGCTGATCGCAAACCACGGTTTGGTCCAGCGCAAGCGCTTGAGCGCGTCCTTGATGCGGGTGTCGGCTTCGTTGGCATCTACGAGGTCGACTTTGTTGAAGACCAGCCAGCGCGGCTTTTTGAAAAGCTGGGTATCGTACTTTTTGAGCTCGGCTGCCAGCGCTTTGGCTTCTTTCACAGGGTCGGCTTCAGGATCGTACGGCGCGATGTCGACGAGATGCAGAATCAGCTTCGTCCGCTGCAAATGGCGCAGAAACTGGTGACCCAGGCCTGCACCTTCTGACGCTCCTTCGATCAGGCCGGGAATATCGGCGATAACGAATGCACGACCGTGATCGATGCGCACCACGCCCAAGCTTGGTGCGAGTGTGGTGAACGGGTAATCAGCAACTTTCGGCTTGGCCGCGCTGACGGCGCGTACAAGCGTTGATTTGCCGGCGTTCGGATAACCCAGCAAACCCACGTCAGCCAGCACTTTAAGCTCGAGCTGCACGCGGCGACTTTCGCCTTCTTCGCCCATCGTTTTTTGTCGGGGAGCGCGGTTGGTGCTCGACTTGAAATGCAGATTGCCGAGGCCACCTGCACCGCCTTTGGCGATCATTTCGCGCGCACCGTGTTTCGCCAGGTCCGCGATCTGGATGCCGGTTTCGGCGTCGGTGATGATGGTGCCAACCGGCATTTTGAGGATCACGTCTTCGGAGCCGCGACCGTAGCAATCAGCGCCGCTTCCGTTGCCGCCTTTTTCCGCGCGATGAATACGCGCAAATCGATAATCGATCAGCGTATTGATGTTTTCGTCTGCCACGGCATAAATGCTGCCGCCGCGTCCGCCGTCGCCACCGTCGGGGCCTCCGCGCGGGATGCATTTCTCGCGACGGAAGGAGGCCATACCGTTACCGCCGTCACCGGCGATTACGTCAATAAAAGCTTCATCAACAAATTTCATGGCGTTTTGGCCTTTTCAAGAACGGGTACAGCGGAATAGGTAGCGGGGGCGGCGTTGGATTTTTCGTAGAGTTCAAACGCCTCGTAATTATCTCCCGGACGGCTGCCTCGAAAACGGAGCTTGTACTCTGGGTCGGGGAGCGGGATAGGCTGGTCGCGGTAGCGCTGCAACAGAACAAAAGGACATTGCGCCTCGACGGCGGCCTCTACGGGTATGGTGAGGCGGTTTGCCTGATATTCAAGCATCGCAGCCTGCGATGTGGATAACTCGATTGAGTTGACGCAACCGTCGTTCGGCCAGGCTTTGGACAATTCGGCGAATACGTCTTTGTACGTGTTGATGTAATTGGCCGGTGCCAGCAAAAGCGCCTGCGCCACAACCCACAAAAACGTCACGCAGCCCGCCCAGTTGATCAGGGCGCGGCGCGCATGTTGATGCGCAGGCTGGATGAGCGCTACCCAGACGACAAACGCGACCATCGCCACACCGTAACCCAGCCACGGCAGCGTGCCTTTGAATCCCGGGACATAACCCTTAAGCCACTGGGAAATCATCGGTGGCCAGCCAAAATAGATCGCGCCCGCTGCCAACACCACCGCAATAGCCGTCAAACCAAGAACGAGGATGCCGAACCAGTCG
>JAYWHV010000228.1:0-10532 GCA_043777615.1 Burkholderiales bacterium
CCAGCTGGAACGCGATGCGAAATCAGATCGACGAGAAAATCACCTTCGCCAGCGGGCGGATTTTTGATGAGTTCAATGAGCTCTGCGACTTGTTTCGCGTTCAATGGCAGTGGCGGAATTCCGAGCGCTGCGCGTTCAGTGGCATGTTGTCGGTAGGCTTCGAGCATGGAGTTCTCCTGTACTTAATTGAAAAAAATGAGATCACTGTTCGCCGGGAACAATGACCTTGAGACCTTTGAAGTAATCGCGCGCGAAGTCGCCATCGTGGGTGATGAGCCCTTCGCATTGAATGAGCGCGTGTGCGCCCACTAGAAAATCGGGCAACACGCGCGGGTATATGCCCTTTCGATCACGGTAGCGCTTCTGCATTTCGCCTGCGCGCGCGGCCGCGGACTGTTTGACCGGCAAGTATTGAATGCCCAGTGATTCCAGCGTTCGCAGCACTTCATCGGGCGATTGCAGCGCGCTGCAAACTTCGGCCACGACGACTTCACACATCGCGACAGGGCCTTTTTCGAGGGCACCGCGCAGGGCGATCTCGGAGACGTCCGCGCGCTCGGAGCCGTTCAAGATATCGACCAATACCGATGAATCAACAGCGATCATTGACAGCTACGCCGGGTCGCCTGGCGCACGGCCACGAATGGCGCGCATCGCCTCATCGGTTGAGCTGAAGCCCGAGGCGAGCTTGAACTTGCCGCGCGCACGGCTGATCGCATCGTCCACTTTTTTGCGAACCACGAGCTTGCCGTCCTCGACCGTGAACGTCAGCAGCATGCCCGGTGTCATACCGAGCTGATCGCGAATAGCCTTTGGGATGACCACCTGTCCGCGTTCTGCGAGAGTCGCTTCCATTGTCTGTTCCAAGGTATGTATCGACAAGTATGAATTATAAAGTATGAGTTTGCGGCTGTGCAATCCCGTTCAGTCATTGGCTTTTGGCTGGATGCACCGCTGCATTGGGGCTAGCATCAAAAATAAATACAAGTCGACTTACGACGATTTCACCCTTAAACCCATGATCAGACGGCATTTAACGACGAAGCTGCACACGCCTCAACCCGGCATCGGCACCCGTACAAATCCCTCCATCAACACCCGCGCGCTGCGGCTCATGATCGCCTTTTTTACCGTCCATTCACCGTTCTGCTGGATGGCTTCAGCCCCCACACGAAGCGTGCCAGAGGGGTGGCCGAACCGCACTTCGCTACGCGAAGTGCCGCCCGCCGCCGCGTTCACCAGTGTCCCGGGAACGCACGCGGCCACGGCGATGGCGACGGAAGCCGTGCCCATCATTGCGTGGTGCAGTTTGCCCATTGATAGTGCACGGACAAGCAGATCAACGTCGTTCGCGCCGATCGCCTTGCCGCTCGACGACACATAGTCCTTCGGCGGCGCGACGATCGCGACCTTCGGCGTGTGCTGCCGGGTTTTCGCTTCGTCGAGCGATTTGATGAGGCCCATGCGCATTGCGCCGTGGGCACGGATCGTCTCGAACATTGCGAGCGCTTTTGTATCGCTATTGATCGCGCCCTGAAGCTCGGTGCCGGTGTAGCCGACGTCCCTCGCGTTGATGAACACGGTCGGAATGCCAGCGTTGATCATCGTCGCCTTGAAGGTTCCGACACCGGGCACTTCAAGATCGTCGACCAGATTGCCGGTGGGGAACATCGCTCCGCCCGCCCCTTCTTCGTCGGCCCCCGGATCCATGAATTCGAGTTGCACTTCAGCAGCTGGAAAGGTCACGCCGTCGAGTTCGAAATCACCGGTTTCCTGCACTTCACCGTTCGTCATGGGCACATGAGAGATGATGGTTTTGCTGATGTTTGCCTGCCAGATGCAGATGGTGGCGATGCCGTTGTGCGGAATGCGCGACGCATCGACCAGTCCATTTGAAATGGCGAACGGCCCTACGGCCGCGGAGAGATTGCCGCAGTTGCCCGACCAGTCGACGAAAGGCTTGTCGATGGAGACCTGCCCGAACAGGTAGTCGACGTCGTGATCTGGACGTGTGCTTTTTGAAAGGATGACGGTCTTACTGGTGCTGGACGTCGCAGCGCCCATTCCGTCAATCTGCTTTTCATACGGATCGGGCGAACCAATTACGCGTAGCAGGAGCCCATCTCGCGCCGCGCCGGGTTGTTGTGCGGCGAGCGGCAGGTCGGTGAGTTTGAAGAACACGCCTTTGCTGGTTCCGCCGCGCATGTAGGTCGCAGGGATTTTGATCTGCGGTGTGAACGCGTTCATACGACGGCACCTTCCAGAAAGTCCTTGGCAAAGCGCTGCAACACGCCGCCGGCTTCATACACCGAGATCTCTTCAGCGGTGTCGAGCCGGCACGTCATGGGCACTTCAACGCGTTCGCCATTTCGGCGATTGACCACGAGCGTCAGCGTCGCGCGCGGCGTGCGCTCGCCGACGACGTCGTACGTTTCTGTTCCATCGAGCGCGAGTGTTTTGCGGTTCACGCCCGGCTTAAATTCAAGTGGCAAAACACCCATGCCGACCAGGTTCGTACGATGAATGCGCTCGAAGCCCTCGGCCACGATGACTTCAACACCTGCGAGTCGCACACCCTTCGCGGCCCAGTCGCGCGACGAGCCTTGTCCGTAGTCCGCTCCGGCCACGATGATCAAAGGTTGCTTGCGCTCCATGTAGGTTTCAATCGCCTCCCACATGCGGGTGACCTGCCCTTCGGGCTCGATGCGGGCGAGTGAACCCGGACGCACGGAGCCATCTGCGTTGCGGACCATTTCGTTCTTGAGCGTCGGGTTGGCAAACGTCGCACGAAGCGCGGTCAGGTGATCACCGCGATGCGTCGCGTACGAGTTGAAGTCCTCTTCCGGCAAACCCATCTTGTGCAGATATTCGCCAGCGGCGCTGTCCAGCATGATCGCGTTCGACGGCGAGAGATGATCGGTGGTGATGTTGTCGCCCAGCACGGCGAGCGGACGCAGGCCGCGCATCGTGCGCTCGCCGGCGAGGGCACCCTCCCAGTAAGGTGGGCGGCGAATGTAGGTGCTCTGTGCGCGCCAGTCGTAAAGTGGTTTCGCCTTTGGCCCGGTGTCCGCGACGACGGCGAACATGGGCTCATAGATCTTCCGGAACTGCTCGGGCTTCACGCTCGCCGCAACGACAGCGTCTATTTCCTCGTCGCTCGGCCAGATGTCTTTGAGTGTGATGGACTTGCCATTCGCATCAACACCAAGCGCGTCCTTCTCGATGTCAAAACGAATCGTACCGGCAATCGCATACGCCACCACCAGCGGCGGCGAGGCGAGGAACGCCTGCTTCGCGTAAGGATGAATGCGGCCGTCGAAATTGCGGTTACCGGACAGAACGGCGGTCGCGTACAGATCGCGATCAATTACTTCTTTTTGAATCACGGGATCGAGCGCGCCGGACATGCCGTTGCAGGTCGTGCATGCGAAGGCCACAATGCCGAAGCCAAGCGCTTCAAGCTCGCTCATCAGTCCAGCTTCTTTCAGGTAAAGCTCGACGGTTTTTGAGCCTGGCGCGAGCGAGCTCTTTACCCACGGTTTTCGCGTGAGGCCAAGTCGATTCGCGTTCCTCGCGATGAGTCCTGCGGCAATCACATTGCGCGGATTGCTGGTGTTTGTGCAGCTTGTGATGGCGGCGATGATCACTGCGCCATCAGGCATCAGGCCTGGCTCGTTTTCAATAATGCCGCTGATTCCCTTCGCTGCAAGATCGCTCGTCGACACACGCGCATGCGGATTCGAAGGCCCCGCCATGTTGCGCACGACGGTCGACAGGTCGAACGAGAGTACGCGCTCGTACACGGCGCCCGTCATTGTGTCGGCCCACAGCCCGGTTTGCTTCGCATACGTTTCGACCAGCTTCACCTGCGCATCATCGCGCCCCGTGAGTTTTAAATACGTGATCGTCTGTTCGTCGATGTAGAACATCGCAGCCGTGGCGCCGTACTCGGGAGCCATGTTCGAAATGGTTGCCCGGTCACCGAGCGTTAGTGCGGATGCGCCTTCGCCGTAAAACTCAAGATACGCGCCGACCACTTTTTGTTTGCGCAGAAATTCTGTGAGTGCGAGCACGACGTCGGTGGCCGTGATGCCTGGATGTGGTTTGCCGGAAAGCGCAACGCCGACAATGTCTGGCAGGCGCATCCACGAAGCACGGCCGAGCATCACGTTCTCCGCTTCGAGCCCGCCCACACCAATCGCGATCACACCGAGCGCGTCCACATGCGGCGTGTGACTGTCCGTGCCCACGAGTGTGTCCGGGAAAGCGACGCCGTCTTGCGAATGAATCACCGGCGACATGCGCTCCAGGTTGATCTGGTGCATGATGCCGTTGCCGGGCGGAATCACATCCACATTTTTGAACGCGCGTTTCGTCCAGTCGATGAAGTGAAAACGATCTTCGTTGCGGCGATCTTCAATCGCGCGATTTTTCGCAAACGCGTTGGGATCAAAGCCTCCGCATTCAACGGCAAGCGAGTGATCGACGATCAACTGCACAGGGACAACGGGGTTTACTTTGGCTGGATCGCCGCCCTGATCAGCAATCGCGTCGCGCAGGCCCGCCAGATCGACGAGCGCGGTTTGCCCGAGGATGTCATGGCACACCACACGCGCTGGGAACCACGGAAAATCAAGGTCGCGCTTGCGCTCGATAAGCTGCTTTAGATAATCCGTGAGCTTCGCGGCATCGGCTTTGCGCAGCAGGTTTTCAGCATGCACACGTGCCGTGTAGGACAGTTTGTCGTAGGCGCCTGGCGAGATTGCTTCGACTGCAGCACGCGCATCGAAGTAGTCAAGCGATGTGCCAGGAAGTTTTTTGCGATGAAGGGTGTTCATGACTTTATCCAGAAATAGAGGCCGCCTCGGCTGTGGAAGCCGATGTGGCAGACGAAGCCCGCCGCGACAAATCGACGCGATTGCGCCAGCGCTTGCAGGGACGGGGAAGAGTCTGTGTAGCGAGCGAGGGCTTTGTTCCGCGCCCGCTGTGCAGGGCGCGGTATCGGGGCCCCAGGGCTGCGCCAGTAAGCGCTACTGCGCCAGCAAAAAGTCGATGCGCTTGGAAAATTCCTGACGCGCTGAATTGCCTTTGGCCTTCTCGATTGCCTTTTCGACCGGTTCGCGCAATCCGAGTAAATCGGTCGCCGACATAGCCTTCTCGACTTTCAGCTGCAAAAACATACCGCGAAAACCCAAATCGCCGACTGTTTTTACAAATTCCGGATACAACAAGCGCTGAAGTGCTGCCTCGTCGACCGTGTGGGTGGCCTGAATTTCGGCAACTTCGGCCTGTGGAGCCACGAGTGGTCCCTTGGTCGTCGGCGGCACTTGAACGGGCTCCGACGTCGCGGTGACCTCCACGAGCCCCAAGTCGACCAGTTTCTGAAATCCTTCGCGGCCCGCTGGCAGCCGACTCGCCATCTCGCTGTATTCCGCGGCTGTCTTGTCGCTGTAAATCATCAGCAGCAGCGTGCGCAATGCGGGCGTCAAATCCTGACTGCGGCCAGCGAGGGCCGCGCGTCCTGCGGTGCTCTTGGTGACACGATCTCCGGGTTGCATCATTGTTTTGCGAGAAACTCAGACTATTCTGACAGTCTACGCCGCTACACAGCAACACGGTAGATTTCATCGCTTTGCGCTACGTCCGTTGTTGCAATTTTACAAATATTAAATCTTCGGGTCCGACGTAATTCGCGCTCGGCCGAATGATCTTGCCGTCAATGCGTTGCTCGATCACGTGTGCCGCCCAACCGCTCGTTCGTGAGATCACGAAGAGCGGTGTGAACATGGCGGTTGGCACGCCCATCATGTGATAGCTCACAGCGCTAAACCAGTCCAGATTTGGGAACATTTTTTTCGCATCGGCCATGACCGCTTCCAGGCGCTCGGCGATGTTGAACATCTTCATGTCGTTGCGCTCTTTGGACAAATTGCGCGCCACTTCCTTGATCACCACATTGCGCGGATCGCTCACGGTGTAAACCGGATGGCCGAAGCCGATGACAACCTCTTTCGCTTCGACGCGGCGACGGATGTCTGCTTCAGCTTCGTCGGGCGTGTCGTATCGCTTTTGCGTTTCGAACGCGACCTCGTTCGCACCACCGTGCTTCGGTCCGCGAAGCGCGGCGATGCCCGCAGTGATCGCGCTGAACATGTCGCTGCCCGTGCCCGCGACGACGCGCGCAGCAAAGGTTGACGCATTGAACTCGTGCTCGGCGTAGAGGATCAGCGAAACATGCATCGCCTTGACCCATGATTCAGGCGGCTTCACGCCGTGCAGCAGATGCAAAAAGTGCCCGCCGATCGAATCGTCGTCCGTCTCAACGTCAATTCGCTTGCCGTTGTGGCTGAAGTGATACCAGTACAGCATCATCGAACCGAGCGACGCCATCAGCTTGTCGGCAATATCCTTCGCGCCCGGATGATTGTGGTCGTCCTTTTCGGGCGACACGCAACCGAGCACCGACACCGCGGTGCGCATCACGTCCATCGGATGCGCGCTCGGGGGCAGTTGCTCAAGCGCAACTTTGACCGCAGCGGCCACGCCGCGCAGGGCTTTAAGTTTTGCCTTGTAGCCAGCTAGTTCAGCGACCGTCGGCAGCTTGCCGTGAACCAGCAGATAAGCGATTTCTTCAAACTCGCAGGTCGTCGCGATGTCCAGAATGTCGTAGCCACGATAGTGCAAATCGTTGCCGGTACGACCGACCGTGCAGAGGGCCGTGTTGCCAGCGGTCGTGCCGGAAAGCGCGACGGATTTTTTCGGTTTGAAGGCTCCGGCGGGAGCGGTGGTTTCAGTCATTTTGTTTTCCTCGGGTTTCGCATCAAAACGCGAACCATCTTTTGTGAATTCACTTGTTGCTAACGGGCAAGGGATACGCGCGCTCCACTATCATTTTCGAGACGCGAACTGCGAGTTCCTGCATCGCCAGATGTGGTTTGTCACCATGTGTTTTCAAATCGGTTACGTGTCCCTTAAACAGATAGGCAGGGTTCGCAGGGATAGCGTCGCCAATTTGACCAATGAACGATTTGGTATTCCGATGCACCACCGATCCGCGATTGGTTTCAATCAATTTACCGTTGGGGTAACGCAGCAAAATTCGCCAGCGAATGTCGATGATTGGCGCAGCTTCCTCGTTCTGATATGAAAATCCCGCTTGCAAGGGGTACAGTTCCAGCAGGGCGTCTGACCTAAAGTCGGCACCATCGTAGTCATAGCCCGAGTTGTCCGCCAGGCGGGGCGGCGGTGAAATGAACGCGACACTTGCGCCACGTGACTTAATTTCCGCCTCAACGCCCTGATTGATTGTTTGTTCAAAGCTGGGGCTGCGATTTGCGAGAGCTTCGCGAATCGCCTCGCGATACGGTTGCTCCGATTTGGCTTTCGCGATATCCCCTGCCGCGAGACCCAAGACGCCGAACGCAGCGTATCCTACGAGAACTCCCGCAGACTTTGCAGCTGCTTCGCCGTCGAGTCCAAGATAACTGTACTCGGGCAATTGAACACGTGTGACGGTGAAGCTCTTGATCTTGGCGGCGGAGGAGGGATCGACCGGACTCGAGGTGCAACCGACCAACGTCAGACTGCACAAAATGAAGGCTAGTGAGGTAAACGGACGGCGGAGATGCGCCATGAATGTTCTTCCTGATAACAGATTTTTAGAGTGCTGGTAGCACGTTAGGGGCGGCTCGGGGTGTCCACCGCTACGATATTGGTCGTCACTTTTTCGCCGCAAACAAAACATCCAGCTTCGACTCGAACGCGTGATAACCAATGCGGTCGTAAAGCTCGTCCCGAGTCTGCATGGTGTCGACGACAGCCTTTTGATGACCATCACGGCGAATCGCCAGATACACGTTCTCAGCCGCCTTGTTCGCTGCGCGGAACGCTGACAACGGATACAGCACGATGCCACAACCCGCGCTCTTTAGCTCTTCCACCGTGAACAACGGCGTCTGGCCGAATTCGGTGATGTTGGCGAGCACCGGCACTTTGACAGCATCGACGAATTTACGATACGTCGGCAGGTCGTAGGCTGCTTCAGCGAAGATGCCGTCGGCGCCGGCTTCCACGCATTTGATGGCGCGCTCAATCGCGGCGTCCACGCCGTGAACCTGGATGGCGTCGGTGCGGGCGATCAGGAAAAAATCGGGATCGGTTTTGGCGTCGGCGGCGGCCTTGACGCGGTCGACCATTTCGTCCGTGGTCACGATCTCTTTGTCCGGACGATGGCCGCAGCGTTTAGCGCCGACCTGGTCTTCAATGTGGCAGGCAGCTGCGCCGAATTTGATTAGCGATTTGACTGTGCGCGCGATGTTGAACGCGCTCGGGCCGAAGCCAGTGTCTATGTCCACCATGAGCGGCAGCTCGCAGACGTCGGTGATGCGGCGGACGTCGGTGAGCACGTCGTCGAGATTGTTGATGCCGAGGTCCGGCAGGCCGAGCGAGCCGGCGGCGACGCCGCCGCCGGAGAGGTAAATCGCCTTGAATCCAGCGCGCTTGGCGAGCAGGGCGTGGTTCGCATTGATGGCGCCGATCACCTGTAGCGGTGATTCGGCTTTGAGGGCGGCGCGGAATGCGGCACCGGCGGATTGGACAGACATCAGCTTTTCCTTCAATGCCCCATTGCATTGGGGCTCGGCGCGGTTTTAACCGCATATCGACTTTGCAGATTTTTTGTATCTAGCCCAAATATGGTGGGCTTTATACGAAAAAGCTGTATCTTGCTCTGACGCTGCGGTCTACGCTGAAGTGCGCACCGCCACAATGAACAGACGCGGGAAAGCAAGCAGCCGTTTGCCGTCGCGTCGCACGGAATAAGCCGCATCAATTCGTCGCTCGTATTCAGCCAGATAGGAAGCACGCAAATCCGTCGGCAACGGGTCAACAAATGGCCGCAATCCGGTTGCGCTAACCCATTCGACGATCGCTGCGGCCGAATCCATGGGGTGCTGGTACGCCGTACGCCAGACGTCAAGCTGCGCGGCATGCGGCGCGAGCAGGTCATAGTAGGCGTTAAGCGTCAAAAGCTTCGTACGCACCGATGCAGCGGGACCAATATGGTGTTCCCACGGCGTTTCGGAGGCAATTTCGCGCATCAGCCGATGGGTTGATTCTTCGCGGTTGTCCGGCATCTGGATCGCAAGTACGCCACCGGGCGCGAGCATCGCAAACAATTTCGGCAGCAAGGTTTCGTGATCGCCAACCCATTGCAGCGCGGCGTTCGCGTAGATCAGATCGGGCGCGGTTTCTGGTTGCCAGGCGCCGATGTCGCCTAAGTCGAATCGCGCGGCAGGCAAGCGCTTTTTCGCGCTGTCGATCATCGCCTGCGAATTGTCAGTGCCGATGACGGTGGCCGACGGAAAGCGGGCGATCAGCAACTCAGTCGAATTGCCAGGCCCGCAGCCGAGGTCGTACGCGATGCGTGCCGCGCCGAGTGGAACCCGCGCCAGCAGCTCGCGGGCCGGGCGCGTACGCTCGTCCTCGAAGCGGCTGTAAAGAGCGGGGTTCCAATCGGACATCAGGCAGATTCCTGTTTCAGTTGACGAAGCGGTTCGACAGGCTCACCACGAACGTACTTGTTACAGCAAATGCGCGACAGCGGCTTGCTCGTCGGTCAGTTCCTTGAGCGTTTTGTCCATGCGCGCACGGCTCGCTTCGTCGATTTCGATGCCTGTGACGCGCGTGTATTCGCCGTTGGCGCAGGTTACGGCGACGCCGTACTGAATGCCTTCAGGGACACCGTAGCTGCCGTCAGACGGGACTCCCATCGTGACCCATTCGCCGTTGGTGCCGAGGGCCCAGTCGCGCATATGGTCAATCGCTGCATTGGCTGCGGACGCCGCCGAGGACAGGCCACGCGCTTCGATGATCGCTGCGCCGCGTTTGCCGACGGTGGGGATGAAGATGTCGTTGTTCCATGTGTCGTCGACTTTGGTCTTGAGCGCAACGCCGTTCGCGGTGGCGAAGCGGATGTCCGGGTACATCGTCGGCGAGTGGTTGCCCCAGACGACCATTTTCTTGATGTCGGCGACGGCCACACCCGCTTTGGCGGCCAGTTGCGACAGCGCGCGGTTGTGATCAAGGCGCAGCATGGACGTGAAGTTTTTCGCGGGCAGATCGGGAGCCGATTTCTGTGCGATGTAGGCGTTGGTGTTGGCCGGATTGCCGACCACAAGCACCTTGACTGTACGCTTGGCAACAGCGTTCAACGCTTTGCCCTGCGCTGTAAAGATCGCGCCATTGACGGCGAGCAGTTCTGCGCGCTCCATGCCGGGGCCGCGTGGACGCGAGCCGACCAGCAGCGCGTAATCGACATCCTTGAATGCGGTCATCGGATCGCCGTGTGCTTCCATGCCGACGAGCAGCGGGAACGCACAGTCATCCAACTCCATCATGACGCCCTTGAGCGCTTTTTGCGGGCCTTCGACCGGAACTTCGAGCAGTTGCAGAATGACGGGCTGATCCTTGCCGAGCATTTCGCCTGAGGCGATGCGGAACAGGAGGGCATAACCAATTTGGCCAGCGGCTCC
>JAYWHV010000229.1:0-3059 GCA_043777615.1 Burkholderiales bacterium
CTCGCCACAGCCACAGCGAGCCTTCTCGCGCGGGTTGTTGAATTTGAAGCCTTCGTTCAAGCCTTCGCGTTGAAAGTCCAGCTCGGTGCCGTCGAGTACAGCGAAGCTTTTCGGATCGATCATGACCTTGGTGCCGTAGCTTTCGAACACCATGTCTTCGGGCAATGAGTCGTCGGCGTACTCAAGCTTGTACGCGAGGCCGGAGCAGCCGGTGGTTTTAACACCCAGACGAATGCCAATACCTTTGCCGCGCTTGGCAATGTATTTCTGAACGTGGTTAGCGGCGGCTTGAGTTAGCGTGACTGACATGATGAATTCCGTAGAGTGCGTTCATGGCTCGACAAGCTCACCACGAACGGAAAAACAATTACGCGGCTACCTTTTCAGCGACCTGATGCTTCGCTTTGTAATCCAGCACCGCCGCTTTGATCGCATCTTCCGCGAGGATCGAGCAGTGAATCTTTACGGGCGGCAAAGCGAGTTCTTCTGCGATTTGCGTGTTCTTCAGGTTCATCGCTTCGTCGAGCGTTTTGCCCTTGACCCATTCGGTAACGAGCGAGCTGGAGGCAATCGCCGAGCCGCAGCCGTACGTCTTGAATTTGGCGTCTTCGATGATGCCATTAGCACCGACCTTGATCTGCAATTTCATGACGTCACCGCAGGCCGGTGCGCCGACCATGCCGGTACCAATGTCTGCTTCTTCCTTGCCGAAAGCGCCCACGTTGCGGGGATTCTCGTAGTGATCCACTACTTTTTCGCTATATGCCATTTTCAGTTACCTCTTCAATTCAAATTGGTTGAGAGCGCCTTCGGCCCCGTCACCGTAGCCCTCTCCCGCCGGGGGAAAGGGGACAAAACCTAGTGGGCTGCCCACTGCACCTGAGAAATGTCGATGCCGTCCAGATGCATGTCCCACAACGGGCTCATGGCGCGCAATTTCTCAACCGTGCGCTTCATAGTGGCAATCGTCGTGTCAACATCATCTTCAGTCGTGAAACGCCCCACCGTCATGCGGATCGAGCTGTGCGCGAGTTCATCGCTACGCCCCAAAGCGCGCAACACATAGCTCGGTTCCAGAGACGCACTGGTGCATGCTGACCCTGATGACACTGCAATTTCCTTCACGCCCATGATGAGGCTTTCGCCTTCAACGTAATTGAAGCTGATGTTCAGATTGTGCGGAACGCGTTGCTCCATATCGCCGTTAATGAACACTTCGGGAATGTCCTTCAGGCCCTTGTACAAACGGTCGCGCAGCATGCGGATGCGTTCGTTTTCGGTATTCATTTCGAGTCTGGCGAGTCGGAACGCTTCGCCCATGCCGACGATCTGGTGCGTCGCCAGCGTGCCCGAACGGAAGCCGCGCTCATGGCCACCGCCATGAATCTGCGCTTCAAGGCGAATACGCGGCTTTTTGCGTACGAAGAGCGCGCCCATGCCTTTCGGGCCATAGGTTTTATGCGCGCTCATGCTGAGCAAATCGACCTTGACGTCCTGCAAATCAATCAACACTTTGCCTGTTGCCTGCGCCGCGTCGACGTGAAAAATGATGCCCTTGCTGCGCGTGATTTCGCCGATTTCCTTGATCGGTTGAATCACGCCAATTTCGTTGTTCACCCACATGATCGAAACAAGAATCGTATCGGGCCGCAACGCTGCCTTGAACACGTTCATGTCGATCAGGCCGTTCTCCATCACTTCCATGTACGTGACCTCGAAGCCCTGGCGCTCAAGCTCACGCATCGTGTCGAGCGTGGCTTTGTGCTCGGTCTTCACGGTGATGAGGTGCTTGCCTTTTTCCTTGTAGAACTGGGCCGCGCCTTTGACCGCGAGATTGATCGACTCAGTTGCGCCCGACGTCCAGACGATCTCTTTGGCATCGCAATTCACGAGCGCGGCGACCTGCTCGCGCGCCTCGTCCACGGCGGCTTCCGACTCCCAGCCGTACGCATGCGAGCGCGAAGCCGGATTGCCGAAATGCTCGGTGAGGAACGGAATCATCTTGGCTGCAACGCGCGGATCAACCGGGGTCGTGGCACTGTAATCCATGTAAATCGGGAGGTGGTTCATAGAAACTTCAGAACAGGAAAACGAGAAGAAAAACTAAGCCGCCATCGCGGCAGGCGCGGCCACTTTTCGCAGGTCTTTGACCATGTGAATCGAGGGATTTTTGCGCGCCTTGGCATCATCAACCAGGGATTGCAGGCTCACGCCTTGAAGGTAGGTGAAGATATGTGCGTTCAGGCTCGCCCAGAGGTGATGCGTGAGACAAATGCTGTCGTCGTGACAATTTTTTTCGCCACCACAACTGGTCGTGTCAATCGGCTCATCGACCGCGATGATGATGTCCGACACGCTCATCGTGCCCGGCGGTTTGGCGAGGTTGTAGCCGCCGCCCGGACCGCGTACGCTTTCGACCAGGCCAGCACGACGCAGCTTGCCGAACAGCTGCTCAAGGTACGAGAGGGAAATTTTCTGCCGCCCGGAGACTTCGGCCAGCGTGACAGGCCCTTCGTGGTTGAAGAGCGCCACGTCGATCATGGCGGTAACGGCGAAACGGCCTTTGGTGGTGAGTTTCATGACGCTTTTGCACTCGCTTTTTTAACCAGCCAGACCCGCGCAACTTGTGTCGCGCAAACTTGATCGGTTTAGTCGGATTATAGTAATCCCGAGTAAATTAGTCAATTGAAAGACCAAGTAGTTCCGTAGGACATTCGACAACGCCTTGACAAATAAACAGCTTTATCTGAAAACCCTTATTAAAAATGGGATAGGAGCTATTTTTAGCACTTATCGACTATTCACTGAATCGGACCGGTGCCCATATTTAACAGCGCTTAGGATAAAAAGCTGATCGGCAGTAACTTTTCACAGCACTGCCGTCGCTGGCAGCGTAGAAACGCCCTGCTCGCGAGCCGCCGCGTCCTGCGCAGCCACTGCACGCGCCCATCCGTCGCGCGACTTCACCCGCTGCCAGTACTGCGCAATGGCAGGCGTGAACCGCTCATGTAGACCGAGCAATTCCGCCAACATCAACGCATAACCCACCGACACATCCG
>JAYWHV010000230.1:0-10528 GCA_043777615.1 Burkholderiales bacterium
GGCTTGAAGAGCATCTGCTGGGTATGTTTCGCGGTGACTTTGAATTTCACGGCGAATCCGGACCGTCGCATCTGGGTCATGCAACACCGGCCCCGTTGCCAGGCTCAGACGTGGCAATGGCGCACGCAGCGGCTGTCGAAGCGGACATGGCGATCGCAACGGCTCAGGCGGTACAGCCAGCGGTTGTCGAGACTACCGTTACCCAAGCTCCTGTAAAGGCCTTGGGGCCCGCTACGTGGGACGCGGTCGCCGAACGTGAACTGGCAAAGATTCCCTTTTTTGTTCGAGGGAAAGCAAGGCGCAACACAGAGCGCTATGCAGAAGAACATTCCATTGACTTGATTACCTTGGAGACCCTGTATGACGCTAAAGCGCACTTTGCCCGCTAGCAGTTCCGCGGCATCGACGCCGATTCGCGTCGTCTTAGTGACGATGGACTCTCACATGGTGAGCGCTGGCGCTCGAGCGCAAGCCCGCCTGCGTGAAACTATGCCCGGCCTGACCCTGACGATTCACGCCGCTGCCGAATGGGCGGGCAACGAAGAAAAGCTTGCTCGCTGCAACGCGGACATTGCTAATGGCGACATTGTGATCAACACAATGCTGTTTATGGAGGATCACTTCCAGCCTGTGCTACCCGCGCTGAACGCACGACGCGATCATTGCGACGCGATGGTGAGCTGCATGTCAGCTACCGAAGTGATGAAGTTGACCCGCATCGGCAAGTTTCAAATGGACAAGCCTGCAACGGGTGTCATGGCCATGCTGAAGCGCCTGAAAGGCGACAACAAAAAGGGAACGACTGAACAGCCCAGCGCCTCAAAAGGCGCGCAGCAGATGAAAATGCTTCGTCGCCTGCCGCGTATGCTGCGCTTTATTCCTGGCACCGCACAAGACGTTCGTGCCTACTTTTTAACGCTGCAATACTGGCTGGCAGGCTCGGAAGAAAACATCTCGAATCTGGTTCACGCACTGGTGGATCGCTACGCCGACGGCCCGCGCAAAGCGCTGCGTGGATTGACAAAGGTTGGCGAGCCCGTTGAGTACCCGGAAGTGGGCGTTTATCACCCGCGTATGGAGAAACGGATGGCAGAGTCGCCAAACGCGCTTCCGTCTGTCGCAACCGGTGGTAAGCGCGGAACCGTCGGGCTGCTGCTGATGCGCTCGTACGTGCTTGCTGGCAACGCAGACCATTACGATGGCGTGATTACGGCAATGGAAGCGCGAGGGTTGCGCGTAATCCCCGCATTCGCAACGGGTCTCGATGCGCGCCCCGCAATCGACGCGTTTTTCCTGAAAGACGGTCGTCCGGTGATTGATGCGATGGTCTCTCTCACCGGATTTTCGCTGGTAGGTGGCCCCGCCTACAACGACTCCAAAGCCGCCGAGGAAACACTGTCGAAACTGGACGTGCCGTACCTCGCGGTGCATCCGGTGGAATTCCAGACGCTTGACCAATGGGGCGGCTCATTGCGAGGCTTGCTGCCGGTTGAATCGACCATCATGGTCGCAATTCCTGAGCTTGACGGTGCGGCCGGGCCGATGGTTTTTGGTGGTCGTGGCAGTGGCACTGAAGTCGCCTGCACGGGTTGCTCGCGTGGGTGCACCTTTAAAAATGTCGTCGATTTACATGATATGCATAGCTGCATTGAGCGAGCTGACGCACTTGCCGCGCGCGTGGGCAAGCTGGTTGACCTCCGCCGCTCCGAGCGGGCCAATCGCAAGATTGCCGCTGTCGTATTCAACTTTCCGCCGAATGCTGGCAATACCGGAACGGCTGCGTTCCTCTCGGTATTTGAGTCGCTGTTCAACACCTTGAAAGCAATGAAGCGTGAAGGCTATTCAGTCGACTTGCCTGCCGACGTGGATACCCTTCGCAATGCCGTCATTCATGGCAATGCCGACAAGTTTGGAGCGCAGGCTAACGTTCACACACGCATTCCTGCGACCGATCATGTTCGTCGCGAAAAGTATCTCAAAGACATCGAAGCACAATGGGGCCCGGCACCCGGCAAACAACAAAGCGATGGAAGCTCGATCTTTGTACTCGGTGCGCAGTTCGGCAATGTATTTGTTGGAATCCAGCCAGCGTTTGGTTACGAGGGCGATCCGATGCGGTTGCTTTTTGAAAAGGGATTTGCACCAACGCACGCGTTCTCTGCCTTTTATCGCTGGTTGCGCGAGGACTTCGGCGCTAATGCAGTTCTGCATTTCGGCACTCATGGTGCGCTCGAATTCATGCCGGGCAAGCAAAGCGGCTTGTCTGCGACATGTTGGCCCGACCGCCTGATTGGCGACCTGCCAAACTTGTACCTGTACGCCTCCAACAATCCGTCGGAAGGCACCATAGCGAAACGCCGGGCCGCTGCGACGCTGATCAGCTACCTCACTCCGCCTGTGGCCCAGGCTGGACTGTACAAGGGATTGGTAGACCTGAAAGATGCGCTGGATCGCTATCGCAGCTTGAGCGACGACGATGGGCACGAACAGGTTGAACTTGCTGCGATGATTCAATCGATGGCGGCTGAGCTTGAGTTGGCGGAACCTGCTCCTGAGTGGGGCAACGACGCGCATGTTGAAATTGCAAAGCTCAACGATTCGCTGCTGGAGCTTGAATACACATTGATCCCGCATGGTTTGCACGTGGTGGGGCAAGCACCAAGCAAAATCGAACGGGTTGACCTGTTGCTGTCAATGGCTGAAGCATCGCATGGCGCTTTCCCTGACCGTGAGGTCGTTGAGGCATTGGTGGAGGGGGCCGCTCCGGAGCAAGCTTTGGCGAAAACAAGCGGCGGGATGACATCCGATTCACTGACGCTGCTGCGTGAACTCGCTGCTGCCGACAAGCTGATGGCAGAGGACCATGAGATCGATGGCATCCTGCACGCACTCGACGGAAAGTTTTTGCGCCCTGCACCGGGCGGTGATTTGTTGCGCACCCCCGCGATTCTGCCCACAGGCCGTAATCTGCATGGCTTCGATCCTTACCGCATTCCGAGCGCCTTCGCAGTTAAAGACGGCGCTCGCCAGGCTGCACGCCTGCTACAAAAACATATGGACGATGGTAACGACTATCCCGAGTCCATCGCGATTGTTTTGTGGGGCACCGACAACCTGAAAAGTGAAGGCGGACCGATTGCCCAGGCGATGGCGCTGATGGGCGTCGCGCCACGCTTCGACGGTTACGGGCGGCTAGCAGGCGCGCAATTAACGCCGCTGTCTGAACTTGCTCGCCCACGGGTCGACGTGATCATCACGCTCTCCGGCATCTTCCGTGATCTGATGCCGTTACAAATCAAAATGCTCGCGGAAGCTGCCTTCATGGCTGCGAGCGCGGACGAGCCACTGGATCAAAACTTCATCCGGAAACACGCGCTTGCTTTTCAGGCCGAGCACGGCGGCGATCTAGAAACAGCTTCTTTACGGGTATTCGGAAACGCTGAGGGCGCGTACGGCTCCAATATAAACAGCCTCGTCGACAACGCACGATGGGAAGAAGGCGATGAATTAGCGGAGACCTACAGTCGCCGCAAAGGCTTCGCCTATGGTCGCAGTGGTCGCCCGGTACAGCAGGCGAAGCTTCTTCAAAGCGTGCTGGCGAAGGTTGATCTCGCCTATCAAAACCTCGACTCTGTTGAGCTTGGCGTTACTACGGTTGATACGTACTTCGACACGCTCGGCGGTATCAGTCGCGCGATTAAACGCGCCAAAGGCCCTGCCGCAACGGTCGCTCCGGTGTATATCGGCGACCAGACGCGTGACAGCAGCGGCGGCGGCGTCGTGCGCACGCTGAACGAGCAAGTCTCGCTCGAAACGCGCACCCGCATGCTGAATCCCAAATGGTATGAAGGCATGCTGAAGCATGGTTACGAAGGTGTGCGCCAGATTGAAGTAAGCGTTACCAACACGCTTGGCTGGTCGGCCACGACGGGCCAGGTTGATCCGTGGGTGTATCAAAAACTCACAGAAACCTTCATGCTCGACCCGGAAATGCGCGAGCGTTTGGCCGCGCTAAACCCGACTGCATCTGCCAAAGTAGCCAACCGGCTGCTCGAGGCGCACCGCCGCAACTATTGGTCGCCCGATGAGACGGTGCTAGCCGCGCTCCGCGAGGCAAGTCAAGAAATCGAAGATCGCATAGAGGGAGTCTATGTGCCCTCAGTTACACCCCAGAAAGTTTCCGCATGAGTGAAGTCGCCGTCCCTATCTCCTCGATCAAACGGGGTCCTGCGCCCTCCCGCCCCGACGGCGAAGGCAGCCTGCAGGTTCAACTCGATCCCAACCTCAAAATTGGCAACGCCAAGGTATTCGCCGTCTACGGAAAAGGTGGTATCGGCAAAAGCACGACATCTTCGAACCTATCCGTCGCATTCAGCAAACTTGGCAAGCGTGTGCTGCAAATTGGTTGCGACCCGAAACACGACTCGACATTTACGTTGACCAAAAAACTGATGCCAACCGTGATTGACGTACTCGAATCAGTGGACTTTCATTCCGAAGAACTGCGCGTGGAAGACTTTGTTTACGAGGGCTACAACGGCGTGATGTGCGTTGAGGCCGGCGGCCCGCCAGCGGGTACTGGCTGCGGCGGCTATGTCGTTGGCCAAACGGTCAAGCTATTGAAGGAACATCATCTTTTGGAAGACACCGACGTCGTTATTTTCGACGTGCTTGGCGACGTGGTGTGCGGCGGCTTCGCGGCTCCTTTGCAGCACGCTGACCGCGCACTGATCGTGACTGCCAATGACTTCGACTCAATCTTCGCAATGAACCGCATTGTGGCGGCGATCCAGGCCAAATCGAAAAACTACAACGTTCGGCTCGGTGGCGTCATCGCCAATCGCAGCGCAGCGACCGACCAGATCGACAAGTTCAACAACGTTATTGGCTTGAAGACAATGGCGCAGTTCCCGGACCTCGACGTGATTCGTCGCAGCCGCCTGAAAAAAGCAACTCTGTTCGAAATGGAAGACTCGCCAGAACTTGCCGCCGTACAGGCCGAGTACATGCGCCTCGCCGCAAAACTGTGGGCTGGGACAGAGCCGCTGTCTGCGATGCCAATGAAGGACCGTGACATTTTTGACTTGCTGGGATTTGATTGATGAGTCAAGACAACAGTATGGCGATTAAGGATTCGAGCAATACCCGCTATCAAACGCGGCGTGGCGAAATCGAAACTTACTTTGATCGCACAGCAGTTGACGCATGGGCAAGGTTGACTTCGACTGCGCCAGTGGGCCGCGTCCGGGCGACGGTGCGCGCGGGTCGCGACACTATGCGCGCCACCTTGCTGTCGTGGTTACCGGACGATCTAAGTGGCCGCCGTCTGCTTGATGCTGGTTGCGGTACTGGCGCACTCGCAGTCGAAGCGGCACGACGTGGTGCGCATGTTGTGGCGATTGATCTATCGCCGACGCTGGTCAATCTCGCAGCTGAACGCATGCCTGGCGATTTGAAAGGCACCGTCGATTGGCATTCGGGAGACATGCTGGATACAAAGCTTGGCGAGTTTGATCATGTGGTCTGCATGGACTCCGTCATTCATTATCAAACGACGGACGCGGTGAAGGCCCTGGCCACGCTGGCCGAGCGTACGTCCCGCTCGATCGCATTCACTATCGCGCCGGGAAACCTGGTGCTCAACACGATGCTGAAGATCGGTCAGCTCTTTCCACGTGGTGACCGCTCGCCGTCAATCGTGCCGACGTCACCCGTCGATTTGGGCCGCAAGTTGATGGCCTGCGAATCATTTTCCAGTTGGAAAGTTGAGCGTAGCCAACGCGTCAGCAGCGGTTTTTACAAATCTCACGCAATGGAGCTTGTGGCCCCATGAACGTCGCGCGCGCGCAGGAATTGATGTTGCAACAGTGGCGCAAGATTGGGCCACAATTTCTGCCGTTCGCCGATGCAGCGACAAAAGATTTGCCGCTGGCACGCCTTCTGCGTTTGTCGCTATTTCAGGTCACTGTTGGAATGGCAACCGGGCTTTTGGTCGGCACGTTGAACCGCGTGATGATTGTCGAGCTGAAAGTGTCGGCCGCGCTGGTGGCCGCAATGATTGCTCTGCCGTTGCTTTTTTCGCCGTTCCGTGCGCTCGTCGGATTTCGCTCGGACACGCATCGCTCAGCGTTCGGGTGGCGCCGGGTGCCCTTCCTGTGGCTGGGAACGATGGTTCAGTTCTCGGGCTTCGCCATCATGCCGTTCGCTCTGCTTTTGCTATCGGGTGATCATCAATCGCCGATGTGGTACGGGCATGTCGGCGGCGCGCTAGCCTTCCTTCTGGTGGGCATTGGAATGCAAGTCACGCAGACCGCAGGCCTCGCGCTCGCCACTGATTTAGCCACTGAAGAGACCCGGCCGCGCGTCGTGTCCCTGATGTATGTGATGTTGCTGTTCGGTACGCTGCTGGGCAGTTTGGCATTCGGGTACTTGCTGCAAAACTTTACACCGTTACGCTTGATTCAAGTGGTCCAAGGCGCGGGGCTTTTGACGTTTCTTTTGAACGCCACCGCGCTTTGGAAACAGGAGGCGCGACAGCCAGAGCGCGCCGCCGAACAAAGAGCGTCGAAGGCACCTCGCGATAGTTTCAAGACATCATGGGCAGCGTTTTCCGGCCACGGCAAAACACGCCGCTTTTTGCTCGCTGTTTTTCTGGGTAGTGCGGCGTTCAGCATGCAGGACATTATTCTGGAGCCTTACGGTGCGGAAGTGCTGGGCCTGTCCGTGAGCGCCACCACGTTGTTGACCGCCTTCACCGCGGTGGGAGCTTTGGCGAGTTTCATATGGTCGGCGAAACTGTTGCGCTCTGGCACAGATCCTTTCCGGCTTTGTGCCTTCGGCTTGATGATTGGCGTTTTCGCGTTCTCCGCCATTATTTTTTCCGACCCGCTGCAATCGTCATTTGTGTTCCGTCTGGGCGCGATGCTGGTCGGATTGGGCGGCGGCTTCTTCGCGATCGGTACATTAACCGCTGCTATGAGCATGGACAACAAAGCAGAGGCCGGGCTCGCGCTTGGAGCATGGGGCGCCGTTCAAGCTACTGGCACGGGCCTAGCGATCGCCACTGGTGGCGCCCTTCGCGACGCCGTGGCGTACCTGGGACAAAGTGGCCTGCTCGGCGACGCCATGAGTGCTCCAGCAACCAGTTACAGCGTCGTTTATCACATCGAAATCGGCCTGATTTTCCTGACGCTCATCGTGCTCGGCCCGCTGGTGCGGCGAGTCACTGCAAGCAATCCGGCCCGAGCTTCATTTGAGCTGACCGAGTTTCCAAAATAGTCCACTGCATGATTCACCTGTTCACTTACACCACAAGGAGGTACACGCTATGAAAGGCGCACTCGGTTCATACATAGATATTGCACAGGTGATGCTCTACCTGTTCTGGATTTTTTTTGCAGGATTGATTTATTACCTGCATCGCGAAAACAAGCGAGAGGGATATCCGCTCGAGCATGACGGCCCGAGCAGGAAGATTGTGCAAGGCTGGCCAGCTGTGCCAAAAGCAAAAACCTATCTTCTGCGCGACGGCACGACACGCAGCGCGCCTCCGGAGAACAGTGTGGAGCCGCCGCTCAACGCATCCGCTGTGGGCCGCTCGCTCGGCACACCCATGGATCCTCACGGCGACGCCATGCTCGCAGCTGTCGGCCCCGGCTCGTACGCCATGCGTGCCGATGTGCCCGACATGACCTTTGATGGTCATCCGAAGCTCGTGCCCTTGCGCGTAGCAACCGACTATCACCTGGAAACGGCTGATCCTGATCCGCGTGGGATGCCGGTGTTTGGGGCGGATGGCGAAGTGGGCGGCACCGTCAAAGACGTTTGGGTTGACCGTTCTGAATACATCCTGCGCTATATCGAACTCGAAGTGAAAGCAGCAGACGGGCCAGCCCGTGTTTTGTTGCCAATGACAGTTGCCAGAATTCGTAATGGGCGAGTCACAGTAAATTCGATTTACGGGCAACACTTTGTTAACGTGCCGCGCACCAAGAACGCCGACTCAATCACGCTTCTCGAAGAAGAGAAAGTCATGGCCTACTACGGCGGTGGCAATCTCTACGCGCATCCTTCACGTCAGGAACCTTTGGCATGATGTACGTTGCACCGGAGCATGAGTTTGAGGCAGTGCACGGTTTGCCCGCAGCGCTGCCCGCCGGGGAAAATATCATTTGGCAAGGCTCACCGGACGTGTCGTCTTTCGCACGCAACGCATTTCATATTCGTGCGTTGACCGGCTACTTCGCTTTGCTACTGGTGCTGCGTGGAGTCTTCGCCGTCGCCGATGGTGCAACTTACGGCGAGGCGCTGCGCTCTGCAGCGCCGCTCTTCGCGCTGGCGCTGGTGGGGCTCGGTCTGGTGTGGCTGCTTGCTTATCTCGCTTCGCGTGCAGCTGTGTACACCTTGACGGATCGCCGAATCGTTATGCGAATCGGCATCGTACTGAGTGTCACCTTCAATCTGCCTTTAACGACCCTGACGGCCGCCGGACTGAAAATCAACAGCGATGGGACCGGGGACATTCCACTCTCGCTAAAAAGCGAATTCAACATTGCCTATCTGCATCTGTGGCCACATGCTCGCCCGTGGCACATCCGGCACACGCAACCGATGTTGCGCTCGATTGCCAATGTTGAGCGCGTAGCAGCTCTGTTAACCAAAGCCACCCTGGCAGTGCAGCCTGCCATCAAAGCCAGTGAGCGCTCGGCGGGCGACACAACGAGCAATCCACCATCCACTGTTCCAACAGGTGGTTTGGCAAACGCCTCCTAGCAGACGCAAATTAGCTTTTCACCAATGAGTTTCCTGATGCAACCAACGAGTGCCCCCGCTCAGCCGTCCTCCTCGATGACGGCTCCGCTGATCGCAATTGCAGTAGTGGTGCTGGGCACAATGGCTTACGTATTTCTGAAACCAGAACGCGGGGTTGACGTACCCACAACGATCGCGGGATCCAAAGTGGCGGTCGTGACAACCAGAGACATCCGGTTCGAGGATCAACTCGACGGGGGCATCGAAGTGCGCGACGCCGCCACCAACGCTGTGATTGAACGCGTTGCGCCGGAAACCAATGGTTTCATGCGTGGTGCCGTTCGCAGCCTGGTTCGCGAGCGCAAACGCTCGGGCATTGGTGCAGACAAACCCTTTTCAATCGTCGCTCTGGCTGACGCCCGTCTCGTGTTGCGCGACAACGTGACCGATCACGAGATTGATCTGGCATCTTTTGGTTCGACCAATGCTGAAGTGTTTGCCAAATTGTTGAGCAAGCAGGAAGTTGCAGACAAGAACAGCAAGGCTGCTCCGTGAGTGCAGTGTGCAGGTACACAGCGGCCTTGAAATTGAAAGTCAGCTGCGCCCAGTACTTCGCGGTTAAGCCCTGCAAATCTACATTTGTCTTCATTTGAGCCGATAGCAACACTCATCGAACTTAAATACGTATGGAAATACTCGCTGCCGTCGCCGTCGCCGCGCTCCTCTGGTGGTTTCTGACTGGCGTCATTTTCTATCTCGATGGACTGCACAAGCGCACCTATTTCTGGAGCCTGGGCGCTGCCACACTAGTCGCGACTTGCAGCCTGATTGGTCTGATGGTGACGAGTCGCAACGCGACCGTTGGCGGTGCGTACGCAGCATTCAGCTTCACGCTCTTGATTTGGGGCTGGCAGGAGATGCTTTTTCTGATGGGCGGCATCGCAGGCCCATCGCGGCAAAGCTGTCCGCCGAACGCTTCAGAACGTCAGCGATTCACGCTAGCCACCCGCGCAGTCATTTATCACGAACTGGCACTGCTCGGCGGCGGCGTGCTGCTACTTGCGTTTACCTGGGGTGCAGTGAATCATGTTGGCGGCTACACGTATCTCGTGCTGTGGATCATGCGGCTGTCGGCTAAGTTGAACCTGTTCTTCGGCGTTCGCAATACGTACTCGCACTTCTTGCCGCCGCACATGGCTTATCTCGGCACTTACTTCCGGCAGAAGAATTCGATCGGCAAATTTTTTGTGATCAGCGTGGCCATGGCAACCGCGTGCGCTGCGACCATCTGGGTAGCGGTCGGGCAAGCCAACCTCACGCCATTCGCGACAACGGGCATGGTGCTGGTTGCGACGCTATTAACGCTCGCTGTGCTTGAACACCTGTTCCTTGTCGCGCCACGATCGGTGGAGGCTTTGTGGTCGCCCGCGCTAGGGCATCGCGTAGAAGCGGCGTCGCCGAATCTCAAACCCTAAATCGTTACTCTGACAACGATCTTTAGACTCAAATGTTGTCTCAGCCGTTGCTGAAGACTAATATCAGGCGACTTACGCAAGTATTTGCCAATCAACTCTGGAGCTCATCCAACATGTCTATCAATACCCGTCGTAGCTTCATCAAAATTCTTCCGTTTGCCGGCGTTGGATTGCTCGCCGCCTGTTCGGAGAAACCGAAAGCTGCCGCTGAAGTTGCGCCAGCCGCAGCCCCCGCTCCTGCACCGATGCCTGCGCCCGCTCCAGCGGCAGCAGCGGCGCCTGTCGCAGCAGCCCCTGCGCCA
>JAYWHV010000231.1:0-3048 GCA_043777615.1 Burkholderiales bacterium
CACGAAGATTTATCCGGGGGTCGTGGAAGGGCTTGACCTGTTCAAGGCGCGGGGCCACAAGATGTCCGTGGTGACAAATAAATGGACCGTTTACACCGAGACTTTGCTCGCGCACTTCAAGCTCGCAGAATACTTCGATCATCTTGTCTGCGGCGACACGCTGACGACGGGCAAGCCTGATCCGGGCATGATGTTCTATTCGGCGGGGCGATTTGGCGTACATCCACGCGAGATGTTGATGATCGGCGATTCGGGCAATGACAGTCGGGCAGCGCAGGCGGCCGGCTCGCCGGTGGTGCTCATGACGTATGGCTACAGCGAGGGCGAAAATCTTGTCGATTTGCGCGCAAACGCAATCGTGGGTACATTTACGGATATTCCTGCACTGCTCGATTCCTGAATCGGGCCCAAAAAGCACAACATGTTCCTGTCAGTCCGCGTAGCACCCTTTGGGTGGCAAAGTTCTGGAGGTTGGTGGCGTTAGCCTACCAATCTAAACCTTTGCGCCAGTTGCGAGCGCATGCGGCCCGACCCGGGTCGCCGCAACCAAGAACCCTCACGCTGACTTTTCCAGACATGTTGCATCATGAACGAACAAGAATTTCTGAAGCTTGCTCAACAAGGCTTCACGCGTATCCCGCTCGTTGAGCAAACGCTCGCCGACCTCGATACGCCGTTATCGATTTACCTCAAACTCGCCAACGATCGCTACACCTTCCTGCTGGAATCGGTAGTCGGTGGTGAGCGATTTGGCCGCTACAGCTTCATCGGACTGCGCACCCGCACCCGCATCGAAGTCCGTGGCAACGAGATTACGCACATCACGCCGCTCGGGCCGAACAAGCAGACGGTTGCCGATCCGCTCGATTACATCGCGGCGTATCAGGCGCAGTTCAAGGTGGCCACGATTCCCGGCTTGCCGCGCTTTTGCGGCGGTTTGACCGGGTACTTTGGCTTTGAGACGGTGGGCTACATTGAGCCGCGCCTGGGCAAGCGCTACGCAGAGCAGCCGCGCATTGACCAGATGGGTGTGCCGGACATTCTGCTGCTGCTGACCGAAGAGCTGGCCGTCGTCGACAGCCTGTCGGGAACGATCTCGCTGATTGTTTACGCGGACCCGTCGAAGCCTGACGCCTTTCAGCGCGCGACAGAGCGCCTTGCTGAGCTGCGCGCCAAGCTGCGCGAACCCGCGAAATTGCCGCTGCAACACGCGACCGTTGTGGTGGATGCGCATTCGCAAATGGGCGAGGCGGCTTACGTCGCTGCGGTGCAAGTCTGCAAGGACTACATCGCGGCGGGCGATTGCATGCAGGTGGTGCCATCGCAACGTATGGTGATGGATTTTCCAGAGCCGCCGATTTCGCTGTATCGCGCGCTGCGGACTTTGAACCCAAGTCCGTACATGTTCTTCTATAACTTCGGCGACTTCCACGTCGTCGGCGCTTCTCCGGAAATTCTGGTGCGCAAGGAAGGCGAAACGGTCACCGTGCGCCCCATCGCGGGCACGCGCAAGCGAGGCGCCACGCGGGAGGAGGATGACGCTTTGGCGGCGGAGCTTTTGGCTGACGAGAAAGAGCTGGCCGAGCATTTGATGCTGATCGATCTCGGACGCAACGACGTTGGCCGCATCGCAAAAACGGGCTCAGTCGTGGTCAAGGACAAGATGATCATTGAGCGTTACTCGCATGTGATGCATATCGTGAGTAATGTCGAAGCGACGCTGAAGCCCGGCACCAACAACATCGATGTTCTGCGCGCGACGTTCCCGGCGGGAACGCTCTCGGGCGCGCCCAAGGTTCGGGCGCTCGAAATCATCCACGAAGTTGAGCCGGTCAAGCGCAGTGTTTATGGCGGCGCGGTCGGCTATATGAGCTATCAGGGTGACATGGATATGTGCATCGCCATTCGTACAGCAGTCATTCAAAACGGTAAGCTCTATGCGCAAGCCGGTGCGGGCATTGTTCATGATTCGGTACCGACAAAAGAGTGGGAAGAGACGTTGCAGAAAACGCGTTCGGTCTTGCGTGCGGCAGAGATGGTGCAACGTGGCCTGGATGGAGTGCAATCATGAAAGTTATCGACCTGCGTAGTGACACCGTTACCCGTCCCACGCCCGGCATGATCGCGGCCATGAGCGCCGCGCCAGTGGGCGATGACGTGTGGGGCGACGACCCGACCGTTAACCGCCTGCAGGCGATGACCGCCGAGATCACGGGCAAGGAGGCGGCGCTGTTCTTCCCGTCCGGTACACAGAGCAACCTCGCTGGATTGATGTCGCATTGCGAACGCGGCGACGAATACATCGTGGGCCAGATGGCGCACACGTACCGCTGGGAGGGCGGCGGCGCGGCGGTGCTGGGCAGTATTCAGCCGCAACCGCTGGAGCAGGAGGCGGACGGCACGATGCCGCTCCCCAAAATCGCGGCGGCCATCAAGCCGTTTGGCCCCGGACTTGGAACGCACTTTGCGCGCACGAAGCTGCTGGCGCTGGAGAACACCTGGGGCGGTCGCGTGCTGCCGCAGAGCTACGTGCTGGAGGCGGCGGCGCTCGCCCGCAGCAAGGGTTTGAACGTCCACCTCGACGGCGCTCGTGCGTTCAACGCGGCAGTTGCGAGCGAAACAACGATTGCCGAAATTCTTGCGCCGTTTGACTCTGCGTCGCTCTGTATTTCAAAAGGACTCGGCGCACCGGTCGGTGCGCTTCTCGTCGGCGACCGCCCGTTCATCGAACGCGCGCATCGCTGGAGAAAGATGCTCGGCGGCGGTATGCGGCAGTCGGGCTATCTCGCTGCGGCCTGCATTTACGCGCTTGAGAACAACGTTGAGCGTTTGCATGACGATCATGAAAACGCCGCTGCGCTTGCGGCTGGGTTAGGCGAAATTGCGGAAATCACAGTGCTTGCGCAGGCGACGAATGTTGTGTTTCTAAACATTCCCGAAGCACACGCGAAACCGCTCGAAGATTTCGTGAAAGCGCGTGGCATGCTGATGCAAGGCGTTTATGCGGCGCGTCTGGTGACGCATCTCGATGTGTCGCGTGAAGACGTC
>JAYWHV010000232.1:0-10457 GCA_043777615.1 Burkholderiales bacterium
GTTTGTAAAGGTGCGGAACACTGAAGGTCACGGCGCGAAGGTGGTACTCATTGGTAATACTTTGGCCGAAGCTTCGTCGCATGCGCGCGAGCTCGCAGCGCAACATCAGTACACGTTTGTGCACCCGTTCGACGACCCGTACATCGTTGCTGGTCAGGGCACGTTGGCGCTCGAAATGCTGGAAGCCGCACCGCAACTGGACACGCTTGTGATTCCAGTGGGCGGCGGTGGTTTGCTTGCCGGATGCGCGGTCGCGGCGTGTGCGGTCAAGCCTGACATTGAGGTCTATGGCGTTGAGTCGAAGACCTTTTCGGCGATGGCGCAACGACTACGCGGTGAGCCGGTTAGCGTGGGTACGGAGACGATCGCCGAAGGGCTCGCGGTTCGAGACATTGGCGAGCTGCCGCTAACGATTGTTCGAGCGCTTGTGAAGGACATGCTGCTGGTTGACGAATCCACTATTGAAGAGGCGATTGCGCTGTTGATCGAGATCGAGAAGACAGTTACTGAGGGTGCAGGAGCGACCGGCATCGCTGCGCTGCTGCAATATCCTGACCGCTTCGTGGGCAAAAAGGTAGGCGTCGTGCTTTGCGGCGGCAATATTGATTCGCGCATTCTCGCCAGTATCCTCATGCGCAACCTCGTGCGCGAAGGTCGATTGATCCGCGTTCGCGTGAAACTGCCCGATGTTGCCGGCGCGCTCGCAAAGCTCACTAAAGTAGTGGCCGACGTGGGCGCGAACGTGGTGGACGTGGAGCATCAGCGTTTGTTTGGCGTGTTCAGCGTGAAGTCAACCGAGGTTGAATTGACGCTCGAAACGCGCGATCGACCGCACGTCACGCTACTACTCGCGGAGCTTCAAAAACAGGGATTCGTTGCCCATTTGCTGGGTGTGGCAGAGTGATGTTACCGCCGAATATTTCGTTCATTGAGCGCGACTGGTTGTCGGCAAATCACGTGATGTTTCGCGACAATGAGTCGGCGACACTCATCGACAGCGGCTACGGCCGGTTCAACGATATCACGCTGGGCAAAGTCGATGCCGTTCTCGAAACGTGGGACTGCTCACCGCTTGACCGCATCATCAACACCCACATTCACAGCGACCACATCGGCGGAAACGCTGAGCTGCAACGCACGCACCCGGGCTGCTCCATCGCTGTGCCCGCTGAGGAGCAGCCCGCGCTGGCGAATTGGGATTCGCCGCAGCAAATGCTCTCCTACGCTGACCAGGAATGCGAACGCTTTGCATGGGACGATGTGATTGAGCCAGGCCAACAAATTCAGCTGGGCGGCGAGTCTTGGCATTCGATCGCTACGCCGGGGCACGACATGGGCTCGCTGGTGTTTTATTCGCCCAAGTTGCGAATCCTGATTTCTGCCGACGCATTGTGGGAACACAGTTCCGGCTTTGTGCCTCCACAGGCGATTGATCCGAACCCTCTGGCGGCACAGCGCGCGACGTTCAAGCGCCTGGCAGAGCTGGATGTCGCGCTGGTGATTCCCGGTCACGGCCCGATGTTTACGGACTTTTCGGGAGCGCTTTCGCGGGCCAGCGCAAAGCTCGAAGTCTTTGCGGAAGACGACCTGAAAATCGCGAAGAGCGTCGTGAAAGGCATGTTCATCTATTCGATGATGTGGCGGAAGGAAATGGCCCTCGCCGATGTGTCAGCTTATCTCGCTCGGATTGGCGTACATCGCGACTACAACGCCCAGTTCTTCAAAATGAGCGATGAGGGCTATGCCGATTGGCTCATTAATGAAGCTGTTCGTGCCGGTAAAGTTTCTGCGGATGGCACGATACTGCGGGCTGTGTAATTAATTTGTATCGGCGGGCACGGGGGAGCCAAAAATCGACTGACTCAATTACCCGGCGGCTGCGCTATCTCTTCCGCCACCCTCGTCGGCCACTTCGTCCGCTTCGACCCGCACTTCCTCCACCGGCTGCGGAAACAACTTGAATGCTGCAATTCGCTGCTTCATCGCAACCGCTGTGCCGTTAGGCCCCATCTCCTGACTCTGTTCAAATGCCAGCGCCTTGAACGAGCCGCTAACCCATTGCAACAACTCGTTAGGTCGCAACAAAAAATCGGGTCGTGACGGGCTGCCAAAGCGCTCGTTGCCAACCATAAATGTTTCGTAAATCAACAGACCGCCTGGCTTCAGGGTCGCGAGCAACGCCGCAGCCGTCGGACGCCACAAATAGTTGCACACGACAACGCAATCGAAAGACTCTGGCGCATAAGGCCAGACGTTGTTCTCCAGGTCACGCTGCTCGATCGTCACGCCGTTGGTACCTCGAATAGCCGTCAACGCAGCTGCATCGCGATCAACCGCGGTGACCAGAACACCGCGCGATGCAAAGAACTTTGCATGTCGTCCGTACCCACACGCGACGTCCAGCATCGTCGTTTTCGCCTTAACAAAGCCCGCGTGGCGGACCATCCATGGAGAGGGCGCGGATTGATCGTGCATATCGAGTTATTCTGGATGACTTCGCTTGAATGAATGCTTTAGTTGCGGTCAATCTTCAACGAGCGTTATTCGCGTCCACCACGGCAAGTGCGGTCATATTCACAATGCGGCGCACCGTGGCGCTTGGCGTCAGGATATGAACAGGCTTCGCGCAACCCAACAAAATGGGGCCAACAGCGACGTTGTTGCCCGCGGCTGTTTTCAACAGGTTGTACGAAATATTCGCGGCATCAATGTTGGGGAACACCAGCAAATTGGCTGAACCCGTTAGCGGCGAATCGTCCACGCCTTTGCGTGAATCCTCATCAAGCGCCGAGTCACCATGCATTTCGCCGTCAACCTCAAGCAGTGGTGCGCGAAGTTTTATCAGCCGCAAAGCTTCCCGCATTTTCAGGGCAGACGGAGTATTGGCTGTGCCGAAATTGGAATGCGACAACAAGGCTACCTTTGGCGTGATGCCGAATCGCTGCAGCTCCTCGGACGCCATGACGGTGATCTCGGCCAACTGCTCGGCGGTTGGATCGTAGTTGACATGCGTGTCCACCAAAAACAGAAGTCGACCCGGCAGCATGAGACCGTTCATCGCGGCATATTCGTGCGCGCCCTTGCGCAGTCCCAGCACTTGGTCTATGTAGCGCAAATGAATGTCGTGGGTGCCGTACGTGCCACAGATCATGGCGTCGGCGTCATCTTTGCGAACCATCATCGCGCCTATAAGCGACAGGCGACGGCGCATCTCGATTTTGGCGAGTTGCGCATTCATGCCAGAGCGCTGCGTTAGCTGATGGTATTCCTGCCAGTAGGCGCGGAAGCGATCGTCCTGTTCCGGATTGATGAGCTCGATGTCCACACCCGGCTTCATGCGCAGGCCGAATTTCTCCAGCCGCTTTTCGAATACCGCGGGGCGCGCGATGAGGATTGGCTTGGCGATACCCTCGTCGATCACGACCTGAACAGCACGCATCACGCGCTCGTCCTCGCCTTCGGCGAACACCACTCGACGCGGCGATTTGCGCGCCGAATCGAAGATCGGTTTCATCACCGCGCCGGAGTGATAAACGAACTGAGCAAGCTGCTGCCTGTAGGCGTCGAAGTCCTTGATCGGCCGTGTGGCAACCCCAGAATCCATCGCCGCTTTGGCCACCGCCGGAGCGATGCGCACAATCAGGCGGGGGTCAAACGGTTTCGGAATCAGATACTCAGGACCGAACGAAAGCGAAGCGGCATCACCGTAGGCCGCAGCTACCTGATCATTTTGTTCGGCCATCGCAAGGTCCGCGATCGCCTTCACTGCCGCGACTTTCATCGCCTCGTTGACAGTCGTTGCGCCAACGTCCAGCGCACCGCGGAAGATGAAGGGGAAGCAGAGAACGTTATTCACCTGATTCGGATAATCACTGCGCCCGGTAGCGATGATCGCGTCGGGCCGTGCTGCCTTTGCGATGTCCGGCATGATTTCCGGCTCGGGGTTTGCAAGCGCGAGAATTAGCGGGCTCTTGGCCATTTTCGTGAGCCATTCTGGCTTCAGAACGCGGGCGGCAGATAGCCCGAGAAACACATCGGCACCTTCCAGCAATTGATCGACAGTTCGCAGATCAGTGGCCTTGGCGTAACGTGCCTTGTTGTCGTCCATCTCTTCAACGCGCCCCTGCCAGACCACGCCCTTGATGTCCGATACCCAGATGTTTTCAGTCCTGATACCGATTGCAACTAGCATGTCCAGACACGCAAGCGCAGCCGCACCGGCACCAGAACACACGAGTTTCACGTCTTCCGGCTTCTTGCCCACAACGCGCAATCCGTTGGTGATCGCTGCGCCGACAATGATCGCCGTCCCATGCTGGTCATCATGGAACACTGGAATCTTCATGCGCTCGCGCAGTTTCTTCTCGACGTAGAAACATTCCGGCGCCTTGATGTCTTCAAGATTGATGCCGCCGAACGTTGGCTCGAGCGCGGCGATGTGTTCAACCAGTTTGTCCGGATCGGACTCATTCATTTCGATATCGAAGCAGTCGATACCCGCGAATTTTTTGAACAGGACGGCCTTGCCTTCCATCACCGGCTTTGCCGCCAACGGCCCGATATTGCCAAGACCCAGAACGGCCGTGCCGTTGGTGACCACGCCCACCAGGTTGCCGCGCGCCGTCATGTTGTACGACTCGGCGGGGTCACGCACGATCTCTTCACAGGCGAAAGCAACCCCCGGCGAATACGCCAGCGCCAGATCGCGCTGGTTGGTCATCGTCTTAGTCGCGGCAATTTCAAGTTTGCCCGGGCGAGGATAGCGGTGATATTCGAGTGCTGCTTCTTTGAGGGTTTGCGCTACCTTGGTGCCGTGGGGCATGAGTTCCACCTTGTTTTCGTATCGTCTTGGTTATTTGCGAATTTTATGGCTGTTCGCTGTCACTACGTTATTGTGCGTCAGTCGCACAGAATCAAGCTCGCGCACTGCCAAATTCGGACATCCGACTGGGCGTCAAACCGGTAAAGCGCGACAATTCAGGGTGCGCCTCCTTGCAGCCGTAAAGGCGCGCAATTCGCGGGCATTCGCAAATTCAAAAGGTAGTTTATGGGCAAGATCGAGTCACAACTTTCAACCGCAGAAGTCGGACACTACGTCGGCGGCAACGTTCAAGCCGGCGCGTCGGGGCGTTACGGTGATGTTTTCAACCCGGCGACGGGCGAACTCGCTCGCAAAGTCGCGTTCGCCAACGTTGCCGAAGTTGACGCCGCTGTCAAAGCTGCGAACGCCGCATTTCCCGCCTGGGCCGACACCCCCCCGATCCGCCGCGCCCGCGTAATCTTTAAATTTCTGGAGTTGATGAATCAGCACAAAGACGCGCTCGCAGCAATCATCACCTCCGAGCACGGCAAAGTCTTCACCGATGCCCAGGGCGAAGTCTCGCGCGGCATTGACGTCGTTGAGTTCGCGTGCGGCATTCCACAGCTATTGAAGGGCGACTACACCGATCAGGTCTCGACCGGTATCGATAACTGGACGATGCGACAGCCGCTCGGCGTGGTTGCCGGAATCACGCCGTTTAACTTTCCCTGCATGGTGCCAGCCTGGATGTTCCCGGTTGCAATCGCCTGCGGTAACGCGTTCATCCTGAAGCCGTCGCCCACCGATCCGTCGGCATCGTTGTTCATGGCCGATTTATGGAAACAGGCAGGTTTGCCCGATGGAATTTTCAGCGTGGTGCAGGGCGATAAAGTCGCCGTCGACGCGCTGTTGGCGCACCCGGACGTCAAAGCGGTTTCCTTCGTAGGCTCTACGCCGATTGCCAATTACATCTACGAAACAGGCGCGAAAAACGGCAAACGCGTTCAGGCCCTTGGCGGTGCAAAAAATCACATGGTGGTGATGCCGGACGCCGATATCGACCAGACGGTCGACGCCCTGATCGGCTCGGCGTACGGCTCGGCTGGCGAGCGTTGCATGGCAATCAGCGTGGCGGTATTGGTCGGTGACGTTGCCGACAAAATCATGCCGAAACTGATCGAGCGCACGAAAACGCTCAAGATCAAAAACGGCATGGAGCTGGACGCCGAAATGGGCCCGATTGTCACGGGCGCAGCGCTTTCACGCATTACGGGCTACATCGATGACGGCGTGAAAGCCGGCGCGCAATTGTTGGTTGACGGACGCGGCTTTAAAGCGAGTGGATTCGAAGCGGGCTACTGGCTTGGCGGCACCCTCTTCGACCACGTCACCGCCGATATGAAAATCTACAAGGAAGAGATTTTCGGTCCGGTGCTTAGCTGTGTGCGCGTACCCGATTTTGCGGCTGCGGTATCGCTCGTGAACTCACATGAATTTGGCAACGGCGTTAGCTGCTTCACCCGCGACGGTAACGTCGCCCGGGAGTTCGCCCGCCGCATCGAAGTTGGCATGGTTGGCATCAACGTACCGATTCCTGTGCCTATGGCTTGGCACGGCTTTGGCGGCTGGAAACGCTCGCTGTTTGGCGATATGCACGCGTACGGAGAAGAAGGCGTTCGCTTTTACACAAAGCAGAAGAGCGTCATGCAACGATGGCCAGAATCGATTGGAAAAGGCGCTGAGTTTGTGATGCCGACTGCAAAATAGTTCGTCCCGGTCCGAAGCCCGCGCTTGCTGGCGCTAGCGTTAGCGGTGCTTGCGGTTTTTGTCATTGTGGAACATAGCCGTCCGAGACGTAAGTTCCGCCTTGATACTTCTCTGCAATCGGACTATCCGAGCGTTTGCTTATCAGCTGATGCTTGAAACCGTCGGCGCTGTGGCGCGCCTTGTAACCCAGCGCTTCTGCGCGGGAGTTGTCCCACCATGAAGCGCTGTTCGCGGAAACCCCGTACACGATTTCGTGCGTCAGGTCCGCGGTCAATCCTATTTCGATCAAGTCGGTCAAATCGTCCGGATGCACCCAATGCGAAAGCATGCGCGCATCGGTCGGCTCCGGCGTGCACGCACCGATGCGAATACCCATCGCGGACAACGCATACTTTTCGGCGTAGAGACTCGCCAGCGCCTCCATGAATACCTTGGCCACACCATAGCGCGAATCGGGGCGCGGCAACACGTCGCTGTCGATCTGCTGCGCGCGCGGATACAGGCCCACGGCGTGATTGGAGCTGGCGTACACAATGCGGCGCACGCCCGCCTGCAGCGCGGCATCCCAGAGATTGGTGACGGCAACCACGTTGGCCGGAAGGAGCGTCGACCACTGCGCGTCACGCGGGTAACCCGCCATGTGGACAACCGCATCGATGCCGTCCAACAACGGGTGCACTCGATCTGCGTCGGCCAGATCGACCACGTGAGCGGTTTCGTTCACGTGGTGCGCCTCGAAGGGGACGCAGTCGGCCAGCCGCAGTTCGACGCAGAGCGGCGCAAGGCGTTGCCGGATGTAGCTGGCGATGCGGCCGGCACCGCCAGTGAGCAGGATTCGCTGGTATTTCATGCTCGGCTCATATGCCGTCACCGCGGTTCAAGAGCTCCGCGCGCCGCCTGCGCGTTTGCGTGTAGACGCTCTCGCCTTCGGTTCCCGGATTCCAGCCACCTGACGCGATGGCCGTGTTGCGCACGCTCGGATGCGCGGCAACAAACTCTACGTTAAGCGTCACGCCAAGGCCCGATCCCGCAGGAACGTTGATGTGTCCATTCTTGGCTTCGAGCGCGCCATTGATCGCCGACTCTCGCCCCGACCAGTCCGGCTCCAGCCGTTCGAGCATCAGCGCATTCGGAATCGCCGCCAGCAGATGAACAGCCGCAAACTCCGCCACCGGCCCGAGCGAGCCTGAATGCGGCGCGATCATCAGTCCATGTGCCTCGGCAATTCCGGCAAGCTTTTTCATTTGTGTCAGACCGCCGAACCGCCCCGTGTCCGGCTGCAAAACGTCCACCAGTTGCTTGTCAATCAGTGTGCGCATTTCGTGCAGCGTGCCAAGCCGTTCTCCACCCGCAAGCGGAAGGTCCACTTTGTCACGTACCAGCCGCCACCCATCAAGATTGTCCGGAGACACTGGCTCTTCAAGAAAAAGCAGATGCAGCGGCTCCAGCGCGCGACCAATCGACACCGCGTCGGCGCTGGTCAGCCAGGGCGGCCCATGCAGGTCAACCATCAAATCGACCTTGGGACCAATGGCTTCGCGAATCGCCCAGGCGCGCTCCACGATATTGGCGATGCCGCCGACCTTCACTGCCGTCACGCCGCGCGAGACCGCCGCTAACGCGGTTTCCACGTTCGAGGCGTGCGTGTAGTACGGGACACGACTGCGCGTCTGCCCGCCGAGCAAGTCAGCGACAGATGTGCCCAGCCTTTGCGCCTTCAAATCCCACAGCGCGATATCAATCGCGGCGATTGCCCCTGTCCCCACGACGCCACTCTGGCCGTGCCCCATCATGGCAACGCGCAGCTTTTGGGTGATGCGTTCGATGTCGTCCGGGTTCTCGCCGATCAGCAAATGACGCAGGTCGTCGACGGCAACGGCGACCAGCTTCGGCCAGCCCGAGCCTTCGCCCGTGCCGACGAGCCCCGCATCGGTATGCAGCGTCACGAAGCACCAGTTGCGGCTACCTGCGAGCGCGGACGTGCCCGACGCCGTCCATCCGGTATGTGAAGGCGGCCCCGCCTGCATCAGGTGGCAACAAATGTCGGTGATCTTCATTCCGCTTTGATGCCAGCCTGAGTGATGAGCGCGGTCCAGCGTTTCAATTCGTCGGCGTACAGACGCTGGAAGTCTTCCGGTTTCGCGCTGCTCACAACGTCTGAGCCGAGGCCTTTGATTCGTGCGATCACCGCGGGCGACTTAAGCGCGGCGACAACCGATGCATGCAGCTTGTCGACAATAGGTTTCGGCGTGCCGCTGCGCACCGCGATACCCTGCCAGCTGCGGATGAAAGCGGCGGCGGGAAGGCCTAGCTCCTTCGCTGATTTCACATCGGGCAGCGACTCAACGCGCGTGTCCTGCATCACCACCAGCGGCTTCATGCGCCCGGCGTCCACCATGCCTTTCAGCGCGCCGGACATGAGGTCGAACATGGTGTCGACGTCGCCCGACAGAATCGACTGATTGGCCAGCGCGCCGCCCTTGAACGGGATGTGCAAATACTTGAATCCCTCGGCGCGCGACAAAAGCTCCATCGCCAGATGTGATGACGTGCCGATGCCTCCTGACGCCGCTTTGAGCGCGCCGTCATTGGCCTTCGCGTAACGAATCATGTCGCCGACGGAGGCAAATTTGCTGTTGGCCGGGACGACCATCACCACGGGTACGCTCGTCATTTGCGACACCATCGTCAGGTCCTTGTCGGGGTTGTACTTGACGCCCCCAAGCGTTGGATTCGTGGCCAGATTGATTGCCGCGAAAAGCAGGCTGTAACCATCGGCCGGGTTGGTCACCACCGTCGTGGTTGCGATGTTGCCCGACGCACCGGCCTTGTTGTCGACGATGACGCGCTGGCCGAGCGACTTGCTCATCTCTTCGGCCACCGTCCGCGCGACCGAGTCAGCGGCACCGCCCGGCGCGAAGCCAACGAACAGCGTGATCGGTTTATCCGGAAAGTTTTGTGCGAGCGCCTGCGTGCCGGACAGACCAAGCGCCGCGACTGCAAGAAGCGCGCGGCCCGCATTGCGGTTAAACAAAGCCAAGTAAGTTCTCATCATGGTTCCTCCTGAAAATTTGATGGTTAGTGCGAACGCGCAGCGCCCGATTCGCGCAACAGTTTGAGCAGGTCGAGCCGTGATGACTCGGTGTGCTCCAGCACGCTGAGCGCGACCACGTCGACGTCACGCGTGCGCATCGCCGCGATGATCTTCGCGTGTTGTTCGACCACGATGTCGAGTCGGCCCGCACCGTAGCCGTGAGCGCGACGAAACGCGTCGACCAGCCCAGAGCGTGATCGCAAAATGTCGAGCGCCAGCGGGTTATCGGCGAGGCCGTCGATGTACTGATGCAACTCGCGATTCGCCCGAACGCAGGCGGGCGCATCGTTCGCGGTTGCGCCTTGCACATACGCCGCGTGCAGCTCGTCAATGGCCGCCAAATCCGCCTCGGTAGCACGTCGGGCAGCCTCGCGGCTTAACGCCACCTGAATCGCCCCACGCAGCTGATAAAGGTTGTCGATGTAGCGCTCGTCGACCGCCGGGATCACCGCACCGCGATGCATGCGCATATCGACCATGCCCTCGCCCTGCAACTGCAGCAAAGCCTCTCGCACAGGATTCGCACTCACTTGATAGTGATCCGAGAGCTGCGCCAGCGTCACGTGGGAGCCCAGCGCCCAGATGCCATCTACGATATCGCTGCGGATTTGTTCGCGCAGGCGGAGATAAGTTGGAGTATTGATCGCGTTCATGCTTGAATCATACATTATGGATTTTATAAAATCCATAATTTGGCCCGCGAATGTGACGAACGCAACTGCGTCACTATCAGCTTAATAGTGGAGCCTCCATTCAATGTGGGTTACAGCGTGGAATGATAGGAAGTCGACTATT
>JAYWHV010000233.1:0-10397 GCA_043777615.1 Burkholderiales bacterium
GTGCCTGTTTGTACGGAGATACCGTTGACGGTTCTTGGTATTTCAAGTTGCTGCGCGAAGGCAAAAACGTTGCCGAAATTCGCGATCAATTGATGTTTGGTGAATCGAATATCGGCGACGTGGGCCACGAAGGCAACACGCGCGCCGTGACAATGAAAGACACCGACGAAGTCTGCGGTTGCAACGGCGTGTGCAAAGGCACGATCACCAAAGCGATCAAAGAAAAAGGTTTGTTTACGCTCGACGAGGTGCGTAAGCACACCAAAGCCTCCTCCTCATGTGGCTCTTGTACGGGCCTCGTTGAGCAACTTCTTATGTTCACGGCGGGCGGTGATTACAGCGCAACGCCGAAGATGAAGCCGATGTGCGCGTGCACCGACAGCACACACCAGAACACGCGAGACGCCATTCGTGAGCAGAAGCTACTGTCGGTTCCCGAGGTCATGAAGACGCTCGGTTGGCGCACGCCGAACGGCTGTTCGTCATGCCGCCCCGCGATCAACTATTACCTGCTCTCGACCTGGCCGAAAGAGTACATCGACGATCCGCAATCGCGCTACATCAACGAGCGCGCACATGCCAACATCCAGAAAGACGGCACCTTCAGCGTCATTCCACGCATGTGGGGTGGCGAGACCACGGCAGACGAGCTGCGTCGCATCGCCAACGCTGTCGACAAATACAAAATCCCGACCGTGAAAGTCACAGGCGGTCAACGTATCGATTTGCTCGGCGTGAAGAAAGAAGATTTGCCTGCGGTGTGGAAGGATATCGGCATGCCGTCGGGGCACGCGTACGCTAAAGCGCTGCGAACTGTGAAGACTTGCGTTGGCTCCGAGTGGTGTCGCTTCGGCACGCAGGATTCCACTCAAATGGGCAAGGACATGGAGCGCGCTATGTGGAGGATGTACGCGCCGCACAAAGTGAAATTCGCCGTCAGCGGTTGCCCTCGCAATTGCGCCGAGGCAGGTATCAAGGACGTGGGCGTGATCGGCGTAGATTCGGGGTGGGAGCTCTACGTTGGAGGCAACGGCGGTATCAAAACCGAAGTCGCGCAGTTCTTCGTCAAAGTCAAATCCTCCGATGAAGTCCTTGAATACACGGGCGCATTCATCCAGTTGTATCGCGAAGAGGGCTGGTATCTTGAGCGCACAGTGCACTACATTGCGCGCGTCGGGCTTGACTATGCCAAACAAAAAGTAGTCGAAGATGCCGCGAACCGTAAGGCGCTCTGGGAGCGGTTGCAGTTTGCGCTAGACGGCGAACCGGACCCGTGGTTCGAGTTCGACAAAGCGCGTGTGGATACAAGACAGTTCATCCCGATCAAACCGATGCCTGCTGAAACCGCAGCGACAGCTTGGCCCTAAAAATCATGAGTGCAATTGAGACAAACATGAGTTGGAGATTTGCTTGCAAGCTGGACGAACTGCCAGTATTGGGCGCACGCGTCCTTGAACGCAGTGAGAGCGAGGGCGGTAACGTCGCCGTATTCCGCAATAGCGAAGACGTGGTGTTCGCCCTGCTCGATAAATGTCCGCACAAGGGTGGCCCGTTGTCTCAGGGAATCGTGTTCGGCGAGCGAGTGGCGTGTCCACTGCACAACTGGTCGATTGAGTTGAAGAGTGGCGAGGCTGTTGCGCCGGACGTCGGATGCACGAAGCGGTTTCCGGTGAAGGTTGATGGTGGAGACGTGTTCGTTGACCTTGGCTGAGTCCCTTCGAAACAGGATGCCAAGTGCGTGAAGTAAAAACCACCTGCCCCTACTGCGGCGTTGGCTGCGGGGTATTGGCGGCAACGGACGGCACCAAAGTCATTGCGGTTCGTGGTGATCCGGATCATCCCGCCAACTTTGGCCGCCTCTGCACCAAAGGCAGCACGCTTCATCTGACGACAACGCCTTATGGGCGCGCACTGCATCCTGAAATGCGAACCTCGCGCGCGGAGCCGCGCAAGCCCGTAAGCTGGGACGTTGCGCTCGATACGCTGGTCGACAAGTTCGAGAAGACTATCGCTGAGCACGGACCAGACAGCGTCGGTTTCTATATTTCCGGTCAGCTGTTGACGGAGGACTATTACGTCTTCAACAAGCTCGCCAAAGGCTTGATCGGCACCAACAACGTCGACACCAATTCGCGACTCTGCATGTCGTCGGCAGTCGCGGGTTACAAGGCAACCTTAGGAGCCGACGCGCCGCCGGCTTGCTATGACGATTTGAACCATGCGGAACTTATCGTGATTGCTGGCAGCAACGCTGCGTGGGCGCATCCTATTTTGTATCGCCGAATTGAAGATGCGAAAGCGAAAAACCCTGCGCTGAAGGTTGTGTGCATCGATCCACGTCGCACTGAAACTGCGCGAGCGGCCGACATGCATTTGCCGATCCTGCCCGGGACGGACGTTGCGTTGTTCAACGCTATCCTGCATTGGCTCATGTGGGAGGACGCAACCGACAGCGCCTACATCGCTGCCCACACGGAAGGTTTTGCTGATCTTAAGGCGGCGGTGCGTGAATGCACACCCGCATGGGCAGCGCGCATTTGCGGTGTGAACGAATCGCAAATTGTTGCGCTGGCAACATGGTGGAAGGAGTCGAAAGCGACGCTCTCGCTCTACTGTCAGGGCCTCAATCAATCGTCGAGCGGCACTGACAAAAACGCAGCGTTGATCAACCTGCATCTAGCGACTGCACAAATCGGAAAACCGGGCGCAGGGCCGTTCTCATTGACCGGGCAACCCAACGCGATGGGTGGCCGCGAGGTTGGTGGTCTTGCCAATTTGCTGCCGGGACATCGTGATGTTCTGAATGCCGAACACCGCGCCGAAATCGCGAAATTGTGGGGCGTCGAGTCCGTACCGCCCGTTCCCGGCAAAACCGCCGTCGAAATGTTTGACGCTGTGAAGCGCGGCGAGATCAAGCTTCTATGGATCGCCTGCACTAATCCGGCGCAATCGATGCCCGACTTACGGGCAGTCGCTGAGTCGTTTGATAAGGCGGAGTGTGTGATCGTGCAAGAGGCGTTCCGGACCACGGAGACGGCGAAGCTCGCGGACGTCCTGCTGCCCGCCAGTACGTGGGGCGAAAAGCACGGTACAGTGACCAATTCGGAGCGGCGAATCACGCACGTCAACGCGGTGCTGCCGCCGCCCGGTGAAGCACGCCATGATTGGGATATCGCGGTTGAATTTGCGCGGCGACTGGAGGCGAAATTGCGCCCCAATCAGCCCACACTCTTCCCTTACGAATCGCCGGAAGAGATATTCAACGAGCATCGTGAAAGCACGCGTGGTCGCGACCTTGACATTACCGGCATGAGCTACGCGCTGCTCGACGCCGACGGTCCGCAGCAATGGCCGCTTTGCGAAGGAGAAATGGTCGGGAAACTTCGCCTGTACGAAGACGGCGTTTTCCCAACAGCCAGTGGCAGGGCCAAATTTAAGGTCACACCGTACAAAGGCGTCGCCGAACCCGTTGACGCGCGCTACCCGTTGGCCCTCACCACCGGGCGTTTGCGCGATCAATGGCATGGCATGAGTCGAACCGGTCGTGTGCCGCAGCTTTACGGCCACGAACCAGAACCGATGCTGACCATGAATACCAACGATGCAGCGCGTCGCGGCCTGGTTGCAGGTGAAGTCGTGAAAGTCGCGTCGCGCCGCGGCGAGCTGATGTTGCGTCTCGCGGTGAGCGATGACGTACGCTCGGCTCAATGCTATTTGCCGATGCATTGGGGCAAGCTCTCGCTGGCTGCAGCTGGCTCTCATGGCATCAACGCGTTGACGATTTCGACGTTTGACCCGGTGTCGAAGCAGCCGGAACTCAAACACGCGGCCGTACGTGTTGACCGAGCCGAATTGCCTTGGGCGCTCGTCGCGTTTGCCTACGTCGAACATGGTCGCGATCCGGTCGCGGTGTGCGACGAGCTTCGCGAAATCGCGCGGAATTGGTCTGACACGGGCGGCGCGACTTTCGCCAGCACTACGCTGATCGGCTCCGAGCGCCCCGGCGTCGTGTTGCGCCTGGCCACAGAAAACGCGCCGGAACCGGTCGCTTTGCAACAGATTGATCGTGTGCTCGGCCTCATCGGACTCGCCACGCTCGCGTACGACGATATCCGACGTAATCTGAGCCGCCGCGTTCACATTGAGGACGGGCGACTGGCAGGCGTTCGCCTCGCGGGCGACCTTGCCGCCGAGCCGTGGATGCGCGATTTCTTTCTGTCGGGCGCGTCCGTCATTGAGCTACGTACGCGCTTACTCGCTGGTAGTTCCTCAGCGCCAGAGGGTTTCAAGGCGCGAGGCAAGGTGATATGTAACTGCTTGAACGTGGCTGAGAGCGAGATTATCGAATTCTGTACTGCCACGTCGGGTAACGCGTCGAGCAAGCTAACTGCGCTGCAGGCGGCGAAGAAGTGCGGTACGAATTGTGGCTCGTGCTTGCCGGAATTGCGTACTTTGGTCGCTGCAGGCGTCGTTGCCGCGTAAACGAAGACGGTTTACAGCTTTTCTCTGAAATGACGTCTGAATGAGGGCTAAGCACTGATTTAGCCCGAAGTCGATCCATTGTCGACTTCGCTATGTCGCTCAGCCAATTCAAAGCGTAAAGCTCAGCAAATCGCTCAATCCCGAGCTATAATTTAAGGCTAACTTTAATTTTTGACTGCGTATACCGTCATGGTCGTTATTCGTCTTTCTCGTGGTGGTTCCAAGGGTTCCCCATTCTTCAACATCGTTGTTGCTGATTCGCGTAATCGTCGCGATGGTCGCTACATTGAGCGTCTGGGCTTCTACAACCCGGTCGGCAAAGAAGGCGCAGAGAACGTGCGCATCGCTCAAGACCGCCTGACGCACTGGACCAGCAAGGGCGCACAAATGTCAGACACGGTTTCGCGTTTGGCCAAGGGCGCAGCCAAAGCAGCTGCCCCTGCTGCTGTAGCCGCTTAAGTTCGCTGTTTTACGGCGTGGCGATTTTGATGATCGCCAGCCGTGATTGTTGGTAGCGTGATGAAGCCAGAAATGAGAGCGGGTAAGTCTGTCAGCGACAGCGCACCTGCCAACGAAGTCGGTCAGGTGACTCGCGCTTCCGGTGCCACGCCCAACCTGATTGCCCTCGCAAAAGTCGGGCGTCCATACGGGTTAGCCGGAGCTTTGCACTGGTATCCGTATTCGAAAGACGCTCAGACGCTGCTCAAAGCGCGAGAGGTGGTGATTGGTACAACGATGTACTCGGTAACCCGGTCGCGTCGTCACGGCGAAAGCATCGTGGCCGAAATTGTCGGCGTCACATCTCCAGAAGCCGCTGCGCGACTTACCAACAAAGAAATCTTTGTTGACAAAGCGTACTTCGCGCCGCTCCCCGAGGGTGAGTATTACTGGATCGATTTGATTGGTCTCACTTGTACCAACGGTGAACGCGTGTTCGGCGAAATCGCAGAGATATTCGAGTCCGGTGCTCATCCGATACTGCGCGTCAAACGACCTGCAACCGATCCCACGTCCGGCGATGAATTGATCCCCTTCGTTGACGCCATCGTTCGCTCCGTGGACATCGCAGGACGTCGTATTGACGTGGACTGGGAAGGTCTGGAGTAATCGTGCTGTCGATCTCCCTGATCGCAGCGTTTCCAGAACTCGTAGAGCACGCACTTGATTGCGGAGTGACGGGGCGGGCCCGGCAGCAAGGGTTGTGGCATTTTCAGGGCTTCGCGTTGCACGACTTCGCGACTGATGCCCGCAAATCGATTGATGCCCGGCCCGCTGCCGGGGGACCTGGTATGGTGCTCATGGCGGAGCCGCTCAATGCCGCTTTGGCCGCAGCACAAGCCTGGCATGGCCAAAAATCCTACATAGTTTTTATGAGCCCGGACGGCTCTCCGCTTGAGCAACATCGGGTCCGCGAATTTGCGCAAAACAAGCACATCACGTTCGTTGCGGGCCGTTACGAAGGTATCGACCAACGCTGGATTGACGCAAACGTCGACGCCATCGTGTCGATCGGGGACTACGTGCTCTCTGGCGGTGAACTGGCGGCTGCGGTCGTGATTGATAGCTGCGTCCGCCTGCTACCTGGAGCCTTGGGAGACGCCGAATCCGCTACGTTTGAGTCATTCGCTGACGGCAAGCTTGACTGGCCGCAGTACGCGCTTGCCGCATCCGAATGTACGCAAATCCCGGCAGAGCTCTCCACTGGTGATCACGCCATCGTCAACCGCTGGCGCGTCAAACAAGCGCTCATCCGGACCTGGATGCGCCGACCCGATCTGCTGGCACGCGCTCACCTCTCGCTGGACGAACTCGGTATGCTCGACGAATTCACCGAGACCGGGTTACAATCCAGAGCTAACTAAAAATTTCTGCTTGTTTCATCCTCGGTCGTGTAAGGCCGTCTGAAGCACACGGAACCTGATGTGTGTTGAGCGCAGGGCGTGTTCCCAGCGTAGATCAAGGCTACAAGCCTTGTTCGCACACCGCTCGGACTCTGAAAACACCAAAACAAACGTAGCAACGTCAAGGAAACGAAATGTCAAAATTTTTGATCGCCCAGATCGAGGCGGAAGAAATCGCCCGCCTGAACAAAACGGTACCGGCCTTTGCGCCAGGCGACACGGTTGTCGTTAACGTAAACGTAGTCGAAGGCGAGCGCAAGCGAGTTCAGGCTTTCGAAGGTACGGTTATAGCCAAGCGGAACAAGGGCCTGAACAGCTCGTTCATCGTGCGCAAAATCTCTAACGGCGAAGGCGTCGAGCGCACGTTCCAGACCTACTCCACGTTGATCGCTTCGATTGAGGTCAAGCGCCGCGGCGACGTTCGTCGCGCCAAGTTGTATTACCTCCGTGATCGTTCGGGCAAATCCGCACGCATCAAAGAGAAGCTGTCTTTCAACAAGACACGTAAGGCTTAAGACACGACACGCTGCCACGCGGCGGTTCGAGTCCACCAACAAAAAAAAACGGCCCAGACGGGCCGTTTTTTTTGCTGTGTAAACCCCAGATCAATCTGACAGCTAACCCATTTTTTCCGAGTGGGGCTATCATCGTGTCACCCTATTTGTCCAATTGAGTGCATGCGCAATAGTCTCTACGACGCGCTCGAAGTTTCGCCGTCAGCATCAACCCAGACGATCCAGACTGCGCTGCGGGGGGTTGTCCGGCGTTTCTGGTCTGTGCCGCGCGATGCTTCAGGGGATTCGGAAGAAGCGGTTCGCTTCGCGGCACTCGCCGGGGCTATTCTGGTTGATCGAATTCGCCGAAAGGATTACGACGCCGCGCTAAATCCGGGCGTCGGTGCCGGTCCATGGCGACTGCCAATTGCCGGTTCGGCAGCACGCGACGCGGCGGCTGAAGCCAGCAGTACGCAATCACGAATCCTTGCCGAGAGTGGAGCCGACGTTTCGCAACTCTCGGTCGAGGCGTCAACGCCAAAATCGCTTCCAGGTGTTGATGCGCTCGCAGATCCGTTGGCCGACGGCACGGCATGGTCGTCGCCCCTGGTGTGGCCAGCGTTGGCGGCGGCCCTGATGCTGGTTGCTTTTGCTTGCGTCTGGTTTGTGTTCACCTGGTTCAATAGTCCAGTCACTTACGGGTTCCTGGCTGCGATGGTTGCAATCGCAGCACTAATGGTCGGCGCATTTGCTCTAAGCCGTCCACAGGAGGCGTTGGGACCCGCTGCGGGCCTGTCGCGGCTGGGCATTATCAAATGGCGGCGCGAAGGTTCGGTTTTTATTGGTGTGCCTCCGCCGCAGCATGACACTGCATGGATTTTCAAGCTGCGACTGATGGAGTTGACACGCAGTGCCGCCGGGTTCATAACCGCGACCAGCGTTCAGCGCCGACTCTTTGCGCGGCTGATTGACTACGCCGCTGTAGGGATTGTGGTTTACGGCGTGTCGGCTTTGATCGAGAACTTCTTGGGTCGCGGTGACTCGTGGTTTATGTTGCTGCGTTCGCCGCTTGTGCTCCCAGTGCTCGTCGTGCTCGCCACGATTCCGCTAGAAGCGTTTTCGCTGAGAACGTTTCGGACCACGCTGGGCAAATGGTTGATGGGCCTCGTTGTAGTGTCTGGCGTCACCTGCCCCGCTGACCATAGCAAACCGAGCACGTCGCAACTTGCATGGGCTCGGGCGACGCGCTCGGCCCTTGGCGGAGCCGCATTGGGCATTTGGCCCGTCGCCTTGATCCGGCTTGCGACCAACTGGCGGGATGTTCGGGATCGCGAAGCCGCCTGGGATATTTACGGAGATTCGGTGGTGATGGCACGCCCTATGACGCTGGCGACCGTAGCCACCGGGCTCGCTGTGGTTCTGGCCGCCGTGCTTATTATCGCCACGGGCTGGCGTCGCGATTACGTGGCTGCGTGGCCCCAGTTACTCACCTGGGCGGCCACCTCGGAATCAACGCTGGCGCGAATGGTGATTCCAAGGTCGGCCGAGCCTGCGACTGTTAATGCTCCTTCCACAACCGCGTCGACCGAGTCTGCGCCTTCTACGCCGGCGGTTCCAGAGCCGCAGTCCGCGCCCGCGCCCGTCCCAGCGCCGCTTCCGGTGCCGCGATCCGTTCCAAAGTCCGCTCCTCCGGTCGTTAAGCCCGACGCCGCGGCGACCGTTTCATCTAACGACGCGCAGGTTGATCGACAAGTTGTCGCTGCCAACGCGCGAAGGGCACGCATCGACGGGTATGCCCGGCAGCTCGAGAACGCACGTCGTTCGGGGGGGGCGGTTAACTACGCCGGATTGCAAGGCAGCTGTCAGCGCTGGACGGTGGACCAACCAGGAAGTGCCGATGCGTGGAGTTGTCTGGGGCTTGCGCAGTTTCAAAACGGATCTGGGCGGGACGCGCTGCCCGCACTCCGTCAATCGCTAAAACTGGGGTCAAAAGATCCGCAGGTTGAAGATGCAATTTTGCGCATCCTGCGGCCCTGAAATTCCGCAAGAAACTTTAAGCGCCTGCGCTGATCTGCCGCACGAAATAGCGGCTGCTGCTGCGTCCTTATTTGCGTCGCAGCATGAACGTGAACTCGCCGTTCGAAGCGGATTGATCGATCAGCGAATTGCCGGTTTGTCGTGAAAACGCCTGAAAATCGCGCTGTGAGGCCGGGTCCGTTGCCACGACCTTCAGCACTTGTCCGCTTTTCATATCATTGAGCGCTTTTTTGGTACGCAGAATCGGAAGCGGGCAGTTCAGTCCACGCGCATCGACTTCGCGGTCAGCACCAGAGGGCGTCAGGGCGGTATCCGTCATTTTCTATTTTCGACCGTCAGGCCGCTTGTTGTAAGGCTTGTAGCCAATTCCCGAATTTTAGTCGAGATACTCGAATAAGCGAACCACGCGCACGACCCCGCTCGTAGTACTCGCCAGCTGGGATGCAGCGTCTGCCTCACTACGCTTCACGATGCCGAGAAGGAACACCACACCCGCTTCAGTGACTACCTTGACATGGTTTGCCTGAAAGCGGTTGGCGTCGAGAAAGCGCGTCTTTACAACTGTCGTCAGGCGAGCATCATTGCTCACCGACATGACACCCGCCTGCGGTCCGACGGCGAGTTCGTTAAATATGCGCGTGATGCCTTTAACTGTCGAGATCTCTTCTTCGACGCCGCGCTTCACAGCGTCGGTCGCAGCCTCACCCGTCACCAGCACCTGACGGTTGTAGCTCGTAATGTTCACGTGAACCTGTCCGCCGAATCGTGATTTGACCCGCAGCAGTGCTGAATTCTCAATGCTTTGATCGTCAACAAACGTCCCCGGAGAGCGCCGGTCTTCCGCAATCGCCACTGTCGCCGCGGCACCGCCGATCACCAGCGGAACGCAAGCGGTGGTGAGCACCGTCGCCGCCAGCGCAGCCGACGTGATGCCGAGCAATTTCATTGCGACAGAATGTTTGTGGCGTGGGGTCATGGCGCTCTCCTGAAAGATTGCATTATCGGGCACATCGAGAATTCTTTTGTGACAGGCCCGTGTTGTCGCGCGGCACCAAAGTCTGCGCTTTGCACGGAGCACATATTCTGGCCGCCCGATACCCTTGGCGCAAATTGGCTCTGACGCGCGGCGACTGCTCGCAGTTCCATCGCGAACACACCTTGCTCATGCGCCAAAAATATTCTGCTCCCAGACCGGCTCGCGTCTTCCATCGAAGAGAACGGCGTCCACCCTACATGCGGGCGTGTTCGGCAAGGTCGAGAGATACAGCCCAATCGCACGCTGGAGCTTCGCCTGCTTTTGCGCGCCAATGCTCGCAATCGCACCGCCAAAACGCTCACTTCCGCGCTTGCGAACTTCGACAAATACGAGCGTCGCGCCGTCCTTCATGATGAGATCAATTTCACCGAGCCGACAGCGCCAGTTTCGGGTCACAAGCGTGAGTCCCGCGTTTTTCAAGACGGCTTCTGCTTCTCGCTCATGGCG
>JAYWHV010000234.1:0-10347 GCA_043777615.1 Burkholderiales bacterium
GGAAGGCGAACGCAAGCTGCGTCAACTTAATTATTCGCGTAAAACTGCGAAAGGCGTCGTGACCAAAAAGGTTGCTGCCCAGATGACCAAACAAAGCGCTGCGATTCAGGCGGAGCGCGCAGCGCTGCAGGGCGTGCGGCATGAGATGACCGTCACCGGCGAAAAAATTGTGTTGCAGCAGAGCGAACGTGCCGCAGCCAAGAGCGCTGTGGCCGCTAGTGCGGGCGGCTATCGCGTACTCGGCCAAGGGCTGCGCGGCACGGCGATGACGGTGTTCGCGGTGTGGGACTCTGTAGACGCCATTAACGATCTATTTGAATAGCGCGGAAAGTGTTTTCGCGGACGTGCATTAGACGCGAAAGAGCAAGGCAAACGCGCGCACTAAAATTGGTGGATGAATTATCTTGAGTTAGCACCGCGCATAGCGGCCCGCGGCAGCGTAGCGCTACCTGGTTCCAAAAGCATTTCTAACCGCGCGCTGCTGCTGGCTGCGCTTGCCCAGGGCGCGACGCGGCTGACAGGGTTACTCGATTCCGACGACACGCGCGTGATGCGCGGCGCGCTGGATGTCTTGGGCGTTACTAACAACGGGGATGCGGCATCGGGCGTCGTTGATGTCAGCGGTTCTGGCGGCAGCTTCGTCGGAAGCTGTGGCGATATTTATGTCGGCAACGCGGGCACCGCAACGCGCTCGTTGGTCGCGACGCTTGCGCTCGCGGCCGAGTCCGGTGCGTCGTATCGCATTGACGGCGTTCCTCGAATGCGCGAGCGTCCGATTGGCGATTTGGTTGACGCGCTGGTGACGATCGGCGCCAACATTCAATACACCGGCAACGCTGGTTTTCCGCCGCTGACCATTGGAATCGGCAGAATCGCGATCGACAAAGCCATCCCGATTCGTGGCGATGTTTCGTCACAGTTTTTGACCGGGCTTTTGATGGCGTTGCCGTTGGTGACGGCACGCGGAAACAAGCCCGCGACCATTGAAGTCGTCGGCGATCTGATTTCCAAACCGTACGTCGAAATTACGCTCGCCATGATGCGGCAGTTTGGTGTTGTCATTGAGCGCGACGGCTGGCGTCGTTTCGTTGTGCCCGCAGGCGAAGCGGCGTGCTATGTCTCGCCAGGGCATTACGCGGTCGAAGGCGATGCCTCGTCGGCGTCGTACTTTTTGGCAGCAGGCGCAATTGGTGGTGGCCCGATTCGAGTCGAGGGCGTTGGTAGCAAGGCGCTTCAGGGCGATGTGAAATTTGCAGATGCTCTAGCTTTGATGGGCGCTCGGGTGACGATGGAGGAGAACGCGATCATCGCTGAAGCTCCGGTTGATGGGGGTTTGCGGGCAATCAACGCGGACATGAATCACATCCCCGACGCGGCCATGACGCTGGCGGTGGTGGCGCTATTTGCCGAGGGCACGACACGGCTCACCAACATTGCCAGTTGGCGCGTGAAGGAGACCGACCGGATCAATGCGATGGCCACCGAACTGCGCAAACTGGGCGCAACGGTCGAGGAGGGCGCGGACTACATTTCCATCACGCCGCCAGCGGTGCTCACGGCAAACGCCGCGATTGACACCTATGACGATCATCGCGTCGCGATGTGCTTCGCGCTCGCGAGTTTAGGCCAGCGCGGCGTGCCAGTTCGAATCAACGACCCCGAGTGCGTGAACAAAACGTTCCCGCGCTTTTTTGACGCACTCGCATCGATTTCCGCGGACGCATAACCACGATTTCTTGTAGTCCCACTCCTACAGCCCGCTGGCAGTTTTTACGGACGCAATCCTGCCTGCGTCTGATACGCAAAATCGTCCCCGTCCCTAGCATGTCTGCATCGCCAAAAAGTAAAGCAGACACGCATGGAGAAGTCCAGTCCGGCCCATAAATCACCTTCACCGCCTGCGGCGTTAATGCTGCCGCCTCAAGCTTCCGAGTCTCCTCCGCCGGAGGTGACTGCCGCGCCAGTAACGCCGCTAGCAGAATCGGGGCCGATGACCGAAGCCGCTGTCGTGCACAAATTTCCTTACGTGGCCATCTGGATTCTGGCGACGCTTTCACTGATTGCGGCGCTACATTTTTCGTATGCCTTCACGGTTCCGCTGCTTTCAGCGATCCTGCTGCACTACGCCTTGGGCAAGCCTGTGAACTGGCTTGAGCACGTTGGGTGTCCACGCAGCCTCGGTGCGGCGCTGGTGATGTGCGCGGCGCTAGCGGTGACCGGCTCGCTCTTCTACGGGCTTTGGGGGCAGGCTCAAAACCTGCTGGAATCGCTGCCACGCAGTGCCAAGCGGATATCGGATGACTTCGGACGAATGCGTCAGGCGCCCGGCGGAACACTGCGCAAGGTGGGCGAGGCCGCAGCGGCAGTGACCGACATGGTTAACGGACAGCCGTCCAGCGCAAAGCCCAAGTCCGCTCCCGCCCCCACAAACGCCGCGCCGGAAGCGGTGAACACGTTTTTGATCAAGGGCTCGGTCAGCGCGTTGGGCACCCTTGCAACAGCAGCGGGCATCGTTCTGCTCGCGTACTTTTTGTTATCCGCAGGCGATCACTTCAGGCGAAGAATCGTCAAGGCGGCGGGCAAGCGACTGGCCGATCGCCGGATCACGGTGGAAACGCTCGACGGCATCAATCAGGCCATTCAGCGCTATCTCGGCATGCTGGTGGTGACCAACGTCATCCTCGGCATCCTCACGTCCATCGTGCTTTTCCTGCTGGGCGTGGAAAACGCCGCCGCATGGGGGTTAATGGCGGCGCTGTTTCACACGATTCCGTACTTCGGGCCGATCGCCATTGCTTTCGGCGTTTTTGTATCGTCGTTTGAACAGATTGGCACATTGAGCGGTGCGGCAACTGCCGGTTTGAGCACGCTCGTGGTGGCGGCGATTGTCGGCACGGTAGCGCAATCCTGGATGGCCAATCGTATCGCGCGCATGAACTCGACGGCCACCTTCGTTGCGCTCCTGTTCTTCGGCTGGCTCTGGGGCACGGCGGGGCTTTTTCTGGCGATTCCGATTGCCGTGATTTGCAAGGTCATCGTGGACAAAATTCCTGGAACGTCCGTTGTATCCGACCTCATGAGTGTCTAGTGGCACATGCAAGCGGCGCCGGCGCACTGCCTACAATTGTGGGGTGCCCCTGTGAAAGCCCAAGTCATGTCAAAAGTTGAAACCGTTCGAAGTGCAGATGGTCGGAGTGCTCCCGTCGTGAACAAACAGCGACGTGCGCTCCTTACCCACGGCGCCGCGGTTGCTGCCGGTGCAGCGGCGTTTAACGGTGCCGCGACCACTCAGGCGACCACGACAGCCAACCAACGCGCGAGCGGTGCCGCCGCGTTCGGCAAAACGCTCAGGCACGATGCTGCGGGGCTGTTACGTCCGGAGGCGATGCAATCGTTTGAAGCGGCCACCGCGAGCGGACGAATCGCCGACTGGGAGCGACTTCCCGTTGAAAACGAAATTCGACTGGTCAATCCGCTCGCTGCGTATCTGTGGGACAAGGAGCCCGTTGCCGGGGATGTGATCAAGCTGCCGCCGTTTCCGGCACTTGATTCCGAGCGGCTGGCGGAAGAGGCGCTGGAACTGTACTGGATGGCGCTGCTCCGCGATGTGCCGCTATGGGATTACGACCGTAACAGCCTGGTTCGCGATGCAGTCACTGAACTTAAGTCCACGAAGCTCAATGCCGGCGTCACACCGCAAACGCTATTCCGGCTTGGAACACCCGGAGAAAACGAGGGTTACTGGATATCGCAAATGCTCTGGATGCCCGTGCCGTTCGGCGCGCAGAACCAGTGGCAGGCGTACCGGGTTCCGTTCAGGGGCACTGATTTCATGACGAATTGGGACGAGTATCAAAAGATTGCCAACGGGGAATGGCCGCCGGGGATACTCAATCACTTCGCTGATCTCTACTATCTGCGCTCGGGGCGCGACGTGGGCGAATACGTGCACTGGGATTTCTGCAATCAGGCGGGCATCAACGCTGCCGCGATTCTGCTCGGCAACGCGCACCGACCGCGCGAGGCGTGGTCCGCGAGCAATCCCTACAAAACGTCGCGCACGATGAACGGATTTGTCAATCTCGGGCCCGGCTACATCCAAAATGCGATGGGCGTGGTCTGTGATCTGGCGCTCAACGCGTGCTGGAACGAAAAGTGGATTCGGCACCGCGCGTTGCGTCCGGAGGAATACGGCGCACATGTGGATCGCGCCATGCGCGGCGAGTCGACCGCCGTACATCCGCTCATCGTTAAATCCGACGCGGTACGCCGGGTGCGCGAAAAATTCGGCTCGGCGCTGTTGCCACAAGCGTATCCCGAGGGATGTCCCGCGCATCCTTCGTATCCGTCGGGCCACGCCACCGTATCGGCGGCCTGCGTGACGGTACTCAAAGCCATGTTTGACCCGAACCGAAAGCTGCGATTTGCGATGCAGCCCACGCGCGACGGCAAGGACTGGGAGAGCGTTAACCCAAACCTGCCGTCACCGACCGTGGGAGCCGAGCTCAACAAGCTCGCGATGAACGTCGCGATGGGCCGTAACTTCGCCGGCATTCACTGGCGCAGCGACGCGTGGCAGGGTTTGCTGCTGGGCGAAAGCGTAGCCAAAGCGTGGCTCAAAGCCGAAAAATTGAAATCGATTGAAGGTCAACAAGGCTGGCTGAAGCAATTCGAATTCACCGGGTTTGCGGGCGATAAAGTGGTGGTCTAGCGCCAGTGCGCCATTCGGCACGAGGCTGATTGCGCCTTGCGCTGAGCGTCGCAGCGCCGTTGCGTACACGCTTTTTTCCAATCAACACACTTGCGGAACGCGGATAGCTTTCGCGTAGAAGCCTTATTGCATGTGGGTTAGATTCAATTTATATCCAAAGTCGACTCGTATCAATATGACACTGGAGCCCCTGTTTAAAAAGGGGTTGAATAAAAAGCTGAATATGAAAAACTAGTGCCTGCGGGCTCGAGTAACCCATACGTCGGGCTCGCTTTAGATTCATTTTTTTCAGCAGGAGTCACGATGTCACACCATTTCTTTTCGCTTAAATCCGCCGTTGCAGTCAGCCTTTTGGGTGCGGGATTGGCGCTCGCGCCCGCTGCGTCGCTGGTCGGCACCGCCTTCGCCGCCGCGCCGATGGCGAAGACACAGGCACCTGGCTTCTACCGCATGATGCTCGGCGACTTTGAGGTCACCGCGATTTCCGACGGCACTGTCAAATTGCCGGTTAAAGATTTGCTTACGAACACGACGCCCGCCAAGGTCGACGCCGCGCTCAAACGTGCCGCGATTGCCTATCCAGTCGAAACCTCTGTCAATGCCTACCTCATCAACACCGGCAGCAAGCTCGTGCTGATCGACACCGGCGCGGCGGGACTGTTCGGCCCAACGCTCGGCAATTTGCTCACCAACCTGAAAGCGTCTGGTTATCAGCCCGAGCAAATTGATGAGATTTACATTACGCATATGCACGCTGATCACGTCGGCGGGTTGATGGCGGGCGGAGCGATTGCGTTCCCGAATGCCACGCTGCGTATCGACAAAGCGGACACCGATTTCTGGTTGTCCGAGGCGAACATGAATGCCGCACCGGCAGATTCAAAGGGATTTTTTCAGGGTGCGATGGCGTCGGTAAATCCGTACGTCGCGGCTGGAAAGCTCAAAACGTTCGAAGGTGGCGTTGAATTGGTGCCTGGCATTCGCTCGCAAGCCACGCACGGCCACACGGCCGGTCACAGCGTTTACATCGTTGAAAGTAAAGGCGAAAAGCTCGTGCTGTGGGGAGATTTGATGCACGTCGCCGCGATACAGTTTGACAATCCGGCGGTGACGATCAAGTTTGACAGCGATGCGAAACCGGCCGCGAAAGAGCGCAAAAAAGCGTACGCGGACGCAGCGAAAGGCGGCTACCTCGTCGGCGTGTCACACGTCAGCTTCCCCGGCCTCGGCCGCGTGCGCGCAAATGCAGGTGGCAAAGGTTACACGTGGATTCCGGTCAACTATTCTTCGCTGAAGTAAGGCCTGGTTACCACCGCGACAGAGCGAATCCTGCGCTGTCGCGGCTGGCCAGCGAGCCATTTGCGGCTCCGAATCGACGCTTGAAGGCAGGCACCGGTATGCCAGCATCAACAAGCGCGTGTCGGTCTATTGCAAGCGATAGCCCGCGTGGCACGCAACGCAGGCTTGCGTGAGTTGTCCCAGCTCCGCCAGAGCGGGTTTGACGTCGCCCGTCGCCGATGCATTCTGTGCCTGTATCGCGAACCGGCTCGCAGTGCGATGCATCAGCGTTCCCGTGTCCTGCATGCCTTGCGGCATGAAATTCGCCACATCATGCGCGCCATGCAGCTTAAGTGAGCTCATGCCCAGCCGGTTCTCGGCGATTTCGGCGGCTTCAGCATACTTTTCCGCCGCCAGCGCGGACTGAATCTGCCCTAGCGCGAGCAGATGGTCGCGCATGTTGGCGAGCGTTCCGACCCGCATTTCCTCCGGAAATTTCACCAGCTGGCGGGTGTCGGTGGCAGATCCGTGTGCATGCGCAGCGTGCCCGGCGGCGGTGTCTGAGCTTTTGGGCAGGTCAGCACAGGCGCTGACTAACAGCGCCGAGGCGATGGTAGCTACGGCGAGCAGTGTGCGGTGGGGCATGGTGGGTTCTCGGGGGAGTGTTGATTGACTTGAACAGTATCGCAATTACATTTGCGCGCGTATGATTCAAATCACATGCTTTAGAGATTCACAAATTGACGATACAGCCATCAAAGTTCAATCAGGTGATAGCTGCCACCTCCGATGCCGAAATCACCGAAATAGCGGCCAGGCACGGAGTTCTGCGCGCATTGCCATCGACACTGTTGCAGCAATGCAATCTTGCCGACGTCGCGTCCGAAGAGATATTGGCGCGACTAGGCTCGGTGCCAAAGTGGGTGATGTTTGTGGTCAGCGGCGAAGTTCGCCTGCTGCGATATTTGCCTAACGGCAATGAAGCCGTGCTGCAGCGCACGCGTCACGGTTTGATCGCCGAAGCGAGCATTGAGTCGCCCAAGTATCACTGCCACGTCATCGCTGCGCAGGCGAGTCGCGTGTTGCGAATTCCCCTTCAGCCGTTTCGCGACGAGTTGCAGAACAACGAAGTGTTGCGCCGCGACTGGATGCAGCGTCTCACGCGCGAGCTCATGCGACTGCGCGCCCAGAGCGAACGCTTGAACCTGAAAAGCGCTGCGGATCGTATCGCGCACTACATCGAAATCGAAGGCAGCAACCGCAACATCACGCTGCACGGAACCAAAAAAATGTGGGCTGCAGAGTTGGGCCTGAGTCATGAGGCGCTGTACCGCACGCTTCGCCAGATGATCGAAAGCGGAGCCCTGGAGCAGGTTGGTACGACTACCTTTCGTCTCGCGGACTCGGTTCGCGCTTAAGTTCAACGACGTTCGTCGCGTTTGCATCGGCAGCAGCGCCCAGCGGGATTGCCGTCACTTCGCACACACCATCATGGCAAGCGCTAGAAGCTGCCAGCGCTTTCTTCGCAGCCCGCGCATGCATTCGATGCAGCACCCAGGTCATGCCTTCCATTGCGCCGAGCTTTGACAGCCACATGCGATTCCGGGCAATCCGAGGATAAACGACGCTCCACATCGGCTGCAACCGCCTGCTGCCCCACAAGCTGGCAATCGCAGCGAAACCTGTAGCGCGATAGGCGGCAGCAAACACCGGAGCGCCGATGAACCACGCGCCGGTTGCGTCACGCGCATGAATCAGCGCCATCATCGCCTCGCGAGCGTGGCCCTCGACCGGCGCGAAGTTTACGTCTGAGCAATCGACAACACACAGTTGCTTTTGATCGTCGAATTGTGTGAGTAGCGCAATTTCGCGCGTACACAACGGGCATGAGCCATCGAAGTAAATGGTCAGTGGATATTGAACGGCGTTCATCGCGTGTCCTTGAGCATTTGTAGCGAGAGATAGAACGAGGCAATGTGCAGGCCTTGAGAGAACTGGCCGTCGGCGATCATCGCGGTGATCTGCTCAGTGGTCGCGTCGCTGCACAACACGTCCTCAGTATCATCGAGTTCCTGCTCGGCGACGCGCGTCAACCCGCGCGCCAGAAACACATGCACGCGATTGGTTTGCCGCGCGGGATTGACGTAGAACGCGCCAACCGCCTGCCAGTCGCAGGCATGAAAGCCAGTCTCCTCCAGCAGTTCTCGAGGCGCCGCGTCGGCGGGATTTTCGCCCGCATCAACGATGCCGCCGGGGAATTCGACGCAGATGGTTTCCGCCGCATGACGGTACTGCGTCACCAGCACCATGCGACCATCATCGAGCACGGGCACGACGTGCACCCACTCAGGCTCCTCGATCACGAAATACGGCTCGATGATGCTGCCGTTTGACAGTTCGCAGCTATCTGCGCGCAGGTTTATCCAGCGGTTCGTAACGATTCGCGTGGAGTCCAGTTTTTTCCAGGGTTTCATGGGGTTTTTCGTTGCAGAAATCGTTGCACCTTGCTGCCGAGGCGCATCAGTTTGACCAGTATCGACGGCTCCAGTTTCAGCATGTCGTCGGTCCAGCCGGAAAGGTCCCGCATCAGCGCCCCGGTCTCCTTGATACGCTTTTGCACATCAGGTGGTTCCTTCGCAAAGCTGGGGTCGGCAAGCGTCTCGTTCAAGAGCGCGACCGTCGGATCAAATTCGCGCAGCTTGCGCTCACGCACGATGATGCGCATCAGCTCCCACACATCACCCGAGGTTTCAAAAAAGTCGCGACGATCGCCCATCACATGCGTGACTCGCACGAGGTTCCAGTTTCCCAGTTCCCGCAGACTATTGCTCACATTTGAGCGAGCCACACCCAGCGCATCGGCGATGTCTTCAGCTGTCATCGGATGCCCAGATACAAAGAGCAGAGCATGAATCTGGGCCACGGTACGGTTGACGCCCCAGCGTGAGCCCATCTCACCCCAGTGCAGGACGAAGCGTTCGGTGATGGGGGAGAGCGTCATGAAATTTGATCGGTTGCTGTTGACTAAATTATCAATATTTCATACATTTCTGTCAAGACAGAAATAAAAGAAATTCGAGATGAATATGAAAGTGCTGGTACTGGGTGGCAAGGGATTCGTCGGTCGCTATGTCGTTCGCGCACTATCCGCCAACGGCTGCGAAGTCGGCATCGGCACGAGACACGCCAAAGCGCCGAACGAACATTCACTCGTCCTGCATGAGCTCACCCGAACCGAACACTGGGTCGACGTGGTCTCCCACTTCGACGTGATCGTCAACTGCGTCGGAATCCTGCGCGAGCGCTGGGGCGAGAACTATGCCGACGTCTACCTGCACGCGCCCGCCGCGATCGCTCAGGCGTGTGCCGTACACGCCAAGCGCTTCGTACATGTCACGGCACTTGGGCTGCACGCAAACGCCAGCAGTGGATTTCTGACGGCAAAACTTGCCGGAGAGATGGCGATCACCCAGATTGGCAGCGAAGCGTGCATCGTTCGCCCATCGCTACTGGACGGCCCCGACGGCTTTGGTTCTCGCTGGTTACGCCGCGTCGCGCAGTGGCCGATTCACTGCGTGCCCGCCGACGCACGAGGCGAAATGGCACCACTTGACGTGAAAGATCTCGGCGAAGCGATTGCCGCGCTCTGCGCCTGCCCGCGTGACGCGTTGCCCGCGAGTGTGGAGCTGGGCGGCGAGAATCGGTACGCACTCGAGCACTACCTCAGAACGCTGCGATCCCGGGCCAGCGCGGCCTACACCCTGCAAGTGCCGGCGTGTATGGTGCGCGCCGCCGCCCATGCGCTGGACGTGCTGCACCTGACGCCGTTGTCGTGGGGACACGTCGAGCTCATGCGGCGAGACAATGCACCACGCGCGAAGGACGCGTTCGCATTGCGGCACTGGCTGGGCCGAGCGCCAACGAATGTCGGAGCAGGGGCGTAGCTGCCATCGCATAGGCAGTGTCACAGCGCCGGGCCGGCACTGCCCTTGTTGAGCGCCGCCGTATAAGCATGCATGAAGTAGCGCAGGCGCTTGACGCTACCGTTTAATCTTTGACATTAGCCTTGCAAACGACTCATGATATTCCTTGCCGTTGGCGGCATCGCCATGACCTGCGCCTGGAACAATGAGTAGTTCCTTGCGGGTTTCATCAACTGTCGCGGCCGCGTAAAGCCGTGAAGACATTTCACTTCGCGTGGTTTTGTCATTCTTCCCGACAACAATTAACACGGGTTCGTCAAGCGACCGCATGACTTCCAGGTTCCCCTTGCCTTTGAGATCGCCTTCAACGACGCCTCGCCGTACCATCATGCTGTTATCAACAAACCCCTGAACCCAATCCTCCGCTGTGGTGGC
>JAYWHV010000235.1:0-2990 GCA_043777615.1 Burkholderiales bacterium
CTTCGGCGAGGTAAAGCGCGGTGGCATTGGCATCGCGTCAGTCGGCGAAGTCAATCAGGAGATTGCCAAACGCGAACGGCTTCCTGCCATCGAAGGTGCCGTGATCGAAACCGTGATCTCCGGCAGTCCTGCCGACAAGGCGGGACTTAAGAAAGGTGACGTCGTTCTCAATGCCAATGGCCGTGCCGTGCGCACCGGTTACGACCTGCGCAATCAGCAGGGCTTGACGCCGATTGGCCAGCACCTCGATCTATCGGTGATGCACAACGGCCAGCAGCGGAACGTGCGCATCACGGTCGAAACGCCGGCGCGTGCGCAGGGCCTGAAGCCACAAAAAATCACCGAGTTGCCTGGCACCGAGTTGGCCAGCATTCCGAAGGAGTTGAACCGGCCCGGCGTGTACGTTATCGACGTCAATCCTGCGTCGGAAGCGCATCAAATCGGCTTGCGCGACAACGACATTTTGCTCGGCGTGAATGGTGCCTATGTGCAATCGCCCGAGGAAGTGCGGCGGGCCATCCGAGAGTCAAATCGCTTTGTGGTGTTCAACTTGTTACGTGGCGACAGCCGGATCGACTTGCGTGCACGAAAAGGTACAGCTCAAGGCACATAACGCGGTACAGCTTAAAGCTGAAACGACCAATAATCAGGGGCTACATAGCGTTTTAGGTTACAAGTCGACTTATCGACAAATCGCCACCTATCCCCCATTAAATGGTCATTTCAAAAGAAAGCTGCACTGTAAAAACTAATCGAGCGCCATCTTCGCGCGTCTGGCGATCTCGCCGTAGCGCTTGTAGTCGGCTTCGATTTGTTTTGTCATTTCAGCCGGTTGACTGACGAACGGCTCAAAACCGAACGTCGTGAATTTCTCCTTCACATCCGCCTCGCCCAATGCCTTCGCCAGCGCATCGGCGACCTTCGCGCTCATCGAAGCAGGGGTGCCTTTCGGAGCCTGCAACGCGACCCACGCTTTCACCTCGAAATTCGCAGGGCCGCCGACTTCGGCCATGGTCGGCACGTCGAGATAACCCGTAACGCGCTTCGGCGCAGCGACCGCCAGAAACTTCAGCTTGCCGCCGCGATAAAGTGGCCCGGCCGAGCCAGCCGTGCCGAAGGCCCAGGCCACATCACCCGTCGCCACGGCCTGAAACAACGAAGGTGTTTCCTTGTACGGCACGTGCGACATCTGCAAATTGGCGACCGACTCCATCATCGCCCCGCCGATGTGCGCAGGGCTGCCGACGCCCCATGAACCGTAGGTCAGCTCTCCCGGTTTTGCTCTTGCGGCGGCGATGATTTCGTTGACGCTTTTTAGTGGCGAGTTGGTACCCGTCACAACGAAAAAGTAAGTGCGAAAAAACGTACCAACTGGATCAAAATCCTTATTCACATCGTACGGAATTTTTTTGTACAGATGCGGCAAGAGCGACATGTGCGCATCGTCCATTTGCACGAAGGTGTAGCCGTCAGGCGCAGAGCGCTTGCCTGCTTCAATTGCGATGAAACCGTTTCCGCCCGGCTTGTTGTCGATGATCACCGACTGTCCGAGCGTCTTCGTCATTTTTTCAGCGACGACGCGTAGTACGGAATCAGGCCCCGCGCCCGCCGAGAACGGCGTGATGATGCGGATGCTTTTATTGGGGTAGTCGCTTTGCGCGAACGACGTCGAAGTCGCTGCGACAGCGACTAGAACCGCCAGCGACGCGAACGTTCGACGCAAACCTGATGCATAAGACATGGTGAACTCCTTGAATTGAAATTTATGTGAAATTTGAAGAAAACTAACCGCGCGCTTCACGGAAAAAGCCAAGCTTTTCCTGCGCGACGCGATCAGAAAAACAGAACAACACAGACTCTTCGGACGCGTGCAACGTGTAAGGCATCCAGCCCGGAACAACGGCCACGTCTCTCGGGGCGAGCGTGAACGATTGCCCGGCGACCGTAAGCGTCGTCGAACCCTCCAGAGCAACAAAGATCGCACTGTCGCTTGAGCGGTAACTCTGCGTGGAAAAGCCCTTCGGCAGCAAGCGAATGGTGGTCGCCATGGTGGGCATCGCCCAGCCGCCGTCGACGGGGTTCACGTAGCGCATCACATGGCCCTGATGCGCGTCAGGCGCGCCAGCGTGCGCCAGTTGCGCAAGTGCTTCGCGGGTGCGTGCGTACGGGTAATTGAAAATTGGCGAATTGAGCGCCTGCGCGCGGTAGTTAAGCGGCAACAGACCGCTGCCGTAGCGCGCAAGCGAATCGCCTATTGGTCGTGTGATTTCAGCTTCCGCCTCGTGATGATCCTCACGAAACGTGCTGTTGAAATGCGCGAGCATCGGTATGTCGAGACCATCCAGCCACACCATCGGCCCGGTTGCTTCATGCCCGTGGTGATGCCAGGTCCACGACGGCGTGATCACAAAATCACCCGGCTGCATGATGGTCTTCTCGCCATCGACAGCGGTGTATGCGCCGTTGCCTTCAAGCACCAGTCGCAATGCTGACTGCGTGTGCCGATGCGCTGGCGCAACTTCACCCGGCATGATCAGCTGAATGCCAGCGTAGAGCGAACTGGTGATTTGCGAAGAGCCGCGCAATGCCGGATTTTCAAGAATCAGCACGCGCCGCTCAGCCTCTTCTGCGCTGATGTGCGACGCAGATTCGAGCACGAAGGGACGCACGTCGGCGTAGCGCCACTGATGCGGCACACCGATGGGTGTTGGCGCGGCAGGCACCAGCGATTTCAGGCGCGTCCACAGCGGAGCCATATTCTGCGGATCGATGCGCGCGTAAAACGCTTCGCGTTCCGCTTGATCGGTTCCTGTTTTTGCACTCATGCTCGTCTCCAAAATGCGCTAGTTAACGTGAACCAAAATTTCGCCGAGTCCGTCGATACCACCGTGCATCGTCTGACCGGCGAGCACTTTGCCCACACCTTCGGGCGTACCACTGTAGATGAGATCACCCGGTTGCAGGGTGAAATATTTCGACAGATGTGCGAT
>JAYWHV010000236.1:0-10260 GCA_043777615.1 Burkholderiales bacterium
ATTTCGGCGCAGCGAAGGGACTGGCCTTGCTGGCTCGCGTGCGTGAACGGGCATTGCCGCAGACCTGCTTCTTCTGCGGAGACTTCGCGCCCGAGAGCGTCTGCGCGCCGTGCGCAACGACGCTGCCGCGGATCGGGCGTCAAGCCTGTCCGCGCTGCCAGCTTCCCGCCGCGAACGGTGAAGTCTGCGGGCGCTGCCTCAAAAAGCCGCCGGTGTGGCAGCATCTCATCGCTGAGTGGCAGTACGAATTCCCCATAAGCACCGCCATCGTTTCTGCCAAATACCACCACGCCTTTGCGATTTTTCGATGGATTTCGGCGCAGCGAAGGGACTGGCCTTTCGAAGCTTCGGCGACGCTGCTTCCCGTTCCACTCGCCGAGCTTCGGCTGCAGGAGCGCGGCTACAACCAGGCGCAGCTGATTGCCGGCGAAATGGGCAAACGCTTCTCGTTGCGCGTGGACAAGGACGCCGTGATCCGTATTCGCGAGACGGACGTTCAGCAGCGCCTGAACTGGACCCAGCGCCGCCGCAACGTAAAAAGTGCGTTTGCGGCAACGCGCTCGTTTGCGGGGGAATCGGTGGTTCTCGTTGACGATGTGCTCACCACCGGATCAACATTGAATGAGCTGGCGCGCGCGGTGTACGAAGCGGGAGCGGTTCGTGTGGACGCGTATGTGCTGGCCCGTGTTCAGCCGATCCATCGACGCGATCGCGTGGTGAAATTCGGGCAGATTCCCAAGTGAGATGCGCCGCATGATTCACGTTGTACTCGTTGAACCGGAAATCCCGCCCAACACGGGCAACATCATCCGGCTGTGCGCCAATACCGGCGCGACGCTGCATCTGGTGAAGCCGCTCGGCTTTCCGCTCGACGACGCCCGCATGCGGCGCGCCGGGCTCGACTATCACGAGTACGCGACGATGCAGGTGCATGAGAACTGGGCGGAATGCAAGGCGTCGCTCTCGGGCCACAGAATGTTCGCCATCGAGACGTGCGGAACAAAATCGCCACACGAAACGGCGCTGCAGGCGGGCGATGCGTTTGTTTTTGGGTCGGAGACTAAAGGCCTGTCGCAAGACGTGCTCGCAGATTTCCCCGCGGATCGACAACTGCGACTTCCCATGCGCCCTCACATCCGCAGCCTGAATCTTTCAAACTCGGTTGCGGTGACCGTTTATGAGGCGTGGCGACAACTGGATTTCGTCGGTGCCAGCTTATAGCTTTTTCGTGAAAAGACCACTGCATTAGGGCTTTATCGCGTTTTCGCCAAATCTCGATAAGTGCTATTTGCAGGTTCTATCCCAAACGCAGTCGTAGTTTAAAGAAAAAACTGTTGAACGACGTCGATACTTTTAGCGGTCGGTTGTAGCCGTTGGCTCAGGCGGAAACTCAGCGAGCAATCGGATTGTGCGCTCCGTGGCTCCCCGGTGTGCGGTGACAAACTTTGTGGCGGCCCGGCCCGCCGCAGCTCGCGCCGACTCGTTTTCCAGCCAGGCAAGTACGGCGTCGAGCGCGGCGTCTGCATGCGGTACGCCGAGCGCTGCGCCCGCCAGGATTGCTTCGTGGGCGGCCTGCTGAAAATTAAATACCGAAGGTCCCAGCACGACGGGAACGCCCACGGCGCAAGGCTCGATCAGGTTTTGTCCGCCTGTTCCCGCCAGCGTTCCGCCCATTACCACGGCGCTCGCCACGCCATAGTAGGCAAGCATTTCGCCCATGCTGTCGCCGACGATCACTTCAGTGTCGGCGGCGATGTCGGCATCAGTTCGTCGTGCCACCCGAAAGCCGCGCGAAAGCGCGGCCTCGGCGGTGGAGGCCCAGCGTTCGGGATGGCGCGGCACGATGACCGCGACAGCGCGCTGCCGCAGCGGATGTTCGCGCAGCGCGTCCAGCAGCAGCACTTCTTCGCCATCGCGCGTTGAGCCGGCGACCCAGAACGGACGGGGGCTCGCCCCAGCCCGCTCGCGACCGCCGAGCTGGGCCGCGAGCGCTGCTGCTTGCGCTTCGCCATGGTCGGGCAGCGCCATGTCGAACTTCATGTTCCCGGCGACGTGGACATGGGTTGCGCCGAGCGATCGAAAGCGCGCTGCATGCTCCTCCGTTTGCGCGGCGATGCCCGAGAGGCAGGTAAGCATCGCACGCGTCAGCCGACCGCCCCTTGCGTAACCTTCCGCAGAGCGCTCGGAAAGGCGTGCGTTCACCAGCCATAGCGGCACGCCCGCACGTTTCGCGGCGTCGCACACCCCCGGCCAAAGCTCGGTTTCGATCAATATCCCGAGCTTCGGCCTGACCGCTCGTAAAAATCTCGAGATCAGCCACGGTGCATCGAACGGCAAATACGCGATTTCGGCGCGTCCTTTCAGCAATTCCTGAGCGGTCGCCCGCCCGGTCGGTGTGGTGCAGGTGATCAGAATATTCGGATAAGCGCTCAGCAATGCATCAACCAGCGGCATCATCGCGCGCGCTTCGCCGACCGACACGGCGTGAATCCAGAGGTCGAAGGATCCGTGTGGCGAGCGCGGCAAGTGGAGCGCCAGGCGTTCCCGCCAATGCCTTCGATAAGCAGGATTCAGCCGTCCTTTCCACCAAATCCGACCCAGCGCGACTGGCAGTGCGGCAAGCCACAGCAGGGAGTACAAGAGTCGGAACCAAACGGGCATAGCCGTTGATTATCGCCCCGGCCCGTGCCCCCGTAAAATGCTGTACGTTGGGGACGCGGTGTCCCTGTTGCCGGGATACTGGGATACGACATGATTATTGTTACTGGCGGCTGCGGCTTTATCGGCAGCAACTTCATTCTTGACTGGCTGGCCACTCGAGCTGAACCGGTTGTCAACGTGGATGTGCTGACCTACGCCGCCAATCCGGCGACGCTCGCGTCGCTTGCCGGCGATTCACGATATGCGTTTGAACGCGATGACATTTGCGATCGGGCGGCGATGGATGCCGTCATTGCGAAACATCAGCCACGGGCCATCGTTCACTTCGCAGCGGAGAGCCATGTAGATCGCTCGATTCACGGCCCCATGGATTTTGTGCGTACGAATGTTCTCGGCACCGCCACGCTGCTGGAGGCAAGCCGCGCCTACTGGAAAGCGCTCCCCGACGCGCAGGCGAGCGCCTTCCGCTTTGTTCATGTTTCGACCGACGAAGTGTTTGGCACTCTCGGCGCTGACGACCCAAAATTCAACGAGCTTTCGCAGTACCAGCCGAACAGTCCCTACAGCGCATCAAAGGCGGGATCTGACCATCTCGCACGCGCCTACTTTCACACCTACGGCATGCCCGTGATGGTGACCAACTGCTCAAACAACTACGGTCCGCGCCAATTTCCAGAAAAGCTCATTCCGTTGATGATCGTGAATGCGCTCGCGGGCAAATCGCTGCCAGTCTACGGTGACGGGCAACAAATTCGCGACTGGCTCTACGTTGGCGATCATTGCAGCGCCATCACGCGTGTTCTGGAGGCGGGCCGGCCAGGTGAGTTGTATCTCGTTGGCGGTGACGCGGAGAAGGCGAATCTGGACGTCGTGCACACCCTGTGCGCGCTGCTGGCGAAGCATGCGCCGGGCAAGGACTACACGAAACAGATCACCTACGTGACCGACCGCCCCGGCCATGATCGTCGTTATGCAATTGATTTTTCAAAACTGCAAAACGAACTGGGCTGGCGCCCGACCGAGAGTTTCGCAACCGGGTTGGAGAAAACGGTGCGCTGGTATCTCGAGAACATTGCCTGGGTTGCCGATGTACAGTCTGGCGATTACAAAACGTGGGTCGAGAAAAACTACGGAGCGCGCGCATGACCGCCGTTGACGCGGCAAAGCCGATCCGACGAAAAGGCATCGTCCTCGCGGGCGGATCAGGCACCCGGCTGCACCCGGTGACGCAGGCAGTGTCCAAACAGCTGATGCCGATCTACGATAAGCCGATGATTTATTACCCGTTGTCGGCGCTGATGCTGGCGGGGCTGCGCGAAATTCTCATCATCTCGACGCCTCAGGATACGCCGCGCTTTCAGGAGCTGTTAGGTGATGGTCGCAAGTGGGGCATGGATCTCCAGTACGCCGTGCAGCCGTCGCCAGATGGCCTCGCTCAAGCCTTCATCATTGGTCGCGAATTTATTGGCGATGATCACGCGGCGCTGGTTCTCGGCGACAACGTCTTTTATGGCCATGAGTTGCAGCAACTGCTGGAAAGCGCAAACGGTCGCCGCGAAGGCGCGACTGTCTTCGCGTATCCGGTCAGCGACCCGGAACGCTACGGCGTCGTTGAGTTCGACAAAGAAGGCCGTGCGATCAGTCTTGAAGAGAAGCCCAGCGAACCGCGATCAAGGTACGCCGTTACCGGCATCTATTTTTACGATAACAGCGTAATCGAAATTGCCGCCAATCTGAAGCCGTCCTCGCGCGGTGAACTCGAAATCACCGATCTCAATCGAATTTATCTTGAACGCAAGCAATTGAGCGTTGAAATCATGGGCCGCGGGATGGCATGGCTTGATACCGGCACGCACGATTCACTGCTGGAAGCGGCTCAGTTCGTGCAAACCATTGAACGCAGACAGGGTCTCAAGGTGTGCTGTCCCGAGGAAATCGCCTATCGTCAGGGATTCATCGACGCAGCGCAACTCGAAAAACTCGCTGTGCCTTTGGCCAAAAGCGGATATGGCAAGTATCTGCAGGCAGTGCTGAAAGATCAGGTTTTTTAATGAAGGTCGTCAAGACTTCAATACAGGGTTGTTTGATCCTTGATCCGCAAGTGTTTGCCGATGATCGCGGGCATTTCTTCGAAAGCTTCAACCTCCAGAAATTCCGCAATGCAACCGGCGTGCTCGACAATTTCGTGCAGGACAACCACAGCTACTCCCACGCTAACGTATTGCGTGGGCTGCACTATCAGATTGAACAGGCGCAGGGCAAGCTCGTCCGGGTGGTCTCCGGCAAAGTGTGGGACGTCGCCGTCGACTTGCGTCGTTCCTCGCCCACATTTGCGCAATGGTTTGGCGTTGAACTGTCGGCGGAGAACCAGAGAATGTTCTGGGTTCCGCCGGGCTGCGCACATGGTTTTGTTGTCACCGGCGACAGCGCAGTATTTTTGTACAAAACGACGGACTACTACGCCCCGGCGCACGAGCGAACGATTGTCTGGAATGATCCGTCGCTGGCGATTACCTGGCCCGTCGCTACGCCAATAGTCAACGCGAAGGATGCTGCTGGCGCGTCGTTCAAACAATCCCCCACCTTTAAATGAAAGTGCTCATCACCGGTGGCGGCGGGCAGCTCGGTTTGGCGCTGGCGCGTCGCCTGTCATCAGAGCACGAAATTATTTCGCTTGCGCGGGATCAACTCGATATTTCCGATGCCGACGCGTGTCGTCAGGCGCTCAAAAGCGTGCACCCCGATCTGTTGCTCAATTGCGCCGCGTATACCGCTGTGGATCGCGCCGAGACCGACCGCGATACAGCATTTGCGATCAATGCGGACGGGCCTCGAAATCTGGCGCGTGCCAGCCAGGAATTCGGGATCTTCCCGATTCATTTTTCGACCGACTATGTGTTTGATGGCGCGGCGACAACGCCGTATGGCGAAGATGCCGTTACGAACCCGACCAGCGTTTACGGCGAATCAAAACTGGCCGGCGAGGCCGCATTCGCGGATGCATCGCCCGAACATCTTGTTTTTCGACTAAGCTGGGTCTACAGCAACGATGGTGCAAACTTCTACAAAACGATGCTGCGCCTCGGAAGTGAGCGATCGCAGCTTCGCGTGGTCTCAGATCAGATAGGCGTTCCCAATTACACCGGGGATTTAGCCGACGCGATTGCACGTGTGCTCAGCTTTGACAGGCACGACCTTGCGGCGCGTTCCGGTGTGTACCATTTGAGCGCCACCGGGCCAACAAGTTGGTGTGAATTTGCACGAGCGATCTTCACGGGGGCACAAATGTCCGAACGTGTCGCGGTTGCCGCGATTTCTACGTCTCAGTACGAAACCGCCGCCCGGCGGCCAGCGTATAGCGTTCTTGATGCTCGTCGCTCGGTGACGACATTTGGTGTCCAGGTTCTGGATTGGCGCGCCGGGTTGCATCGATGCCTCGGAGAGCGCACAATCAGGGCCTAACCCTGTCTCTTGACGAAGCAGTTCGTCGGCTCTTTTGAGGACTCTGAATATTATGTTGCGACGTATTCTTTTTGCCACATTCGCTCTTGGCTCAGTGACATCGCCTGCGCTTGCGGTCGTGCCTTCAGGCGAGGGGCGTAGCATGCCGCAGGCCGTCGTGGAGTCCGCGAAAGCGGCCACGATCGAACGATTTGTTGGCGATTCTGCGGGGGCTTATCGTATTGATGCTGCGCCGTGGAATTCGCCTACGTTGCGGAAATCGCTGGCAGTGGACAACGAGCGCGCAAAACCTGTTCAAATTGGCTATCCGCGCGACATCCCGACGGCTTCGCAGTCCTTGCCGATGTCATCTCTGCGGTGGGCGACTCTGGCTGACGGCAGTCGTGCATCGCAAGTGCAGGTGGTTGCCCCAGAAGCAGCAGGTATTCGAATCGCATATCGCGTTGATGGTCCCGTTGCGGGCCTTGAAATGCGCTTCTCCGGAAACGCACGCGATCAGGTTTTCCGCGCAGATTCTGCTTCAACGTCGGAGCTCGCCTGGTCGCCTGTGCTCGAGGGTAGCACCGGCACCGTCGAACTCCGGATCCTCGCGGGGTTCGAGCCTGCACAGTTCCGCATTGTCTTTGAACAACTGTCGCATCTGGTCACGGCGGGCGCTGACTTGAACAAAGATATCCGCGATATCGGCACTTCCGGATCGTGCAACGTCGATATTGCTTGCGTGAGCAATCCCACTACGGCGTTGTTGAACGCTGCCCGGGCGACCGCGAAAATGGTCTTCACCGATGGCTCTGGCACCTACGCTTGTACGGGTACGCTTTTGAATTCAACCTCAGGCGCAGATTATTTCTACTCTGCGGCGCACTGTATCTCTAACCAGGCGGCAGCGTCCACGCTCAATACTTACTGGTTTTTCGACGCAGTATCGTGTAACAGCCGTGCCGTTCCGCCCTATCAACTGGTCGGTGGCGGCTCAACGCTATTGGTGACCGATACGACCCTTGATGTCACTTTGCTTCAATTGCGTCAAAGTCCGCCACTCGGCGCGGTCCGCGCCGCGTGGAATGCCACCGTGATTCCGGCGGGATCTGTAACGGTCGCCTTGCATCACCCCCAAGGCGACCTCAAAAAGTTCTCCCAGGGCAGCATGCAGGGCTACGTGCAGGGCCCGCTCGCGTATGACAACGTGCCACGTCCTCAGGCAGGTAAAGACAGCTTCATTTCGGTTCGTTGGACCTCAGGGACGACGGAGGGTGGATCAAGCGGCTCGGGGGTTTTCACGTTTAACGCAGCTGGGGGGTATTACGAACTTCGCGGCGGACTTGAGGGCGGCGCTGCCTCCTGCGGAAATCTGAATGGCGCTGATCGCTTTTCGCGCATGGACATGCTGTTCACCCGACTTGCGCCGTACCTGTTTCCGGCTGCTGTGATGCCCGCCACGACAGCCTCGCAGGCGGCCATGGTGGAATTCTGGAATCCACAGCTTGACTTCTACTTTATGACCTCGCGCGAGGCGGAAAAGTCGTTGCTTGACAATGCTGTGGACGGCAGCGCGAATCGCCTTTGGTATCGCACGTCATACTGGTTCAAAACCGATCCATTTTCGTCGTCGACCACGTCGTCCATTTCGCGCTACTTTGCGGCGGGCGCCGCTAAAGCTGGCAGCCGGGGTTCGCATTTCTACACCGCGTTGAACTCGGATCGCGCTGCAATCACAGCGTCAGGTCTGGAGCGGTTTACGGTGAATTGCCAGGGATTGCCGAACGGAACGTTCTGCAATGAAGGAATCGATTCTTATGTGGCCATTCCTCTCGGAACCGGCCCGAGCGCGCAGTGCAGGGCCGGAGAGATGCCAATTTATCGCGTCTTCCGCGGCGCGCCTCGATACGTTGACGACGGAAACCATCGCTACGTGACCAACGCCAGCATGTACGGCTACATGGTCAACGAACTTGGCTGGACAGGCGAATCAATTAACTTCTGCGCCAAACCCTAGGTGCGGGAGAGCGCGCGTCGCATGCGGCGCGCGCCGGTCAAAACGAAGTGGCTAAAAACGGTATCCAGCGCTGACACGATCGCCGGTAGAAATTTCTCCCGGCACCAATACCACCGCGTTCCAGCCAAATGTCACACCGCCGAATTCCCTGTTGGTACGGAATCTGGCAAGCGTTTTTAGCGGCTCGTCTGATGTGCGAATTCCGGAGATTTGATCAAGCGTCGTGACGTCACAGCGCACGCAGGGTTTGGCGAGCCTGAGTACAACTGAGCCACCAATCGTCAGCGTCTCGATGTGATCTTCATCCCACGCGGGCAGGCCGTTGATCACGATATTCGTCCGAAAACGGTTCATGGGTACATCGCTGTTCGCATCGACACCGATTCGGCTCGTCAAATCAGCAAGGGACGCGGTGTTCGTGACCAAAAGGGGATAACCGTCAGCAAAGTAAGTGTGCGCGCCCGAAGCACCAGCATACAAACGATTGCAATCTCGGCGCATGTCTCGATTAAACCGCACGAGCCGCACTGCGTGCTCTATCGCGAGTGCGTCTTGCAGCCACCTGGCGGCAGCATCGCCAGCGTCGAGCGCGATCGTTTCGTGATTCCAGACTCTTACTTTTATCAGTGCCGTCCGTAACGGCACTGAAACGCGCAATGCATCACCGCTATCGGTGGCGAGCGTCAAGCTGCCATCAACATTAGCCTGCGCGCAAAGGGCCGCCATTGGCGGGCATTGTCTTTGCGTGATGAACTGCGCCGGCGAGGATCGAGCATCAACCACCATCCATTCACGGTCGCTGGATAGCCCGGTCGTCAGTACGGAAGAGTTGGTGTGGGAAATTGCTCTACCGCCTTTCAGCGGATAAGAAAAAAGCCCGGAAACAGTGACTGCGTCCGGGCTTTCTGAGCTTCGCATCAACTAAGAGTCTAGTTAGATTTGAGCCCGGCGGTGTACTCGGCCAAAGCCTTCATTTCGCCCTCGGTCAGGCGGCTGGCAATGGTCATCATGATCTTTCCATTGGCATTGGCGTCTTCCTTGGTGGCTCCGCCGCGGATACCGGCTTTGAATGCCGTCAACTGCGCCAGTGTGTATTCGGCATGCTGACCGCCAACCCTCGGATACTGTGCTGGAATGCCCGCGCCGCTAGGTGAGTGGCAGCCAGCACAGGCGGGGATTCCGCGAGCAGCATCCCCCGCGCGGTACAAACGTTCCGCGCTTTTGGCGAGTTTCTCGTCTTTGGTGCCAATTGCACGGCCCTTTTGCGCCGAGTAATACACGCCGAGCGACTTCATGTCCGCGTCGCTTAACGTGGTGGCGAAACCTTTCATGATGGCGTTGTCGCGCTGGCCTGATTTGAAATGGCGCAACTGCCTTGCGATGTACTGCCAGCTCATTCCGGCCAAATTTGGTTGCGTCGCGATCGGGCTAACTCCGTCGACACCGTGGCAGCCCGCGCAGACGCCTGCTAGCGCCTGACCCTTGGTGTACTCAGGATCTTTGTCAGCTTGCGCAAACGCAGCCATCGACAAGACTGAGGCGAAAACGGAAAGTGCTGCGGTAAAAGAGCGACGGCTGAAAGGCATGGCTAGTTGCTGATAGGAGGCGGTTGAAACTGGATTTCGCTGAGATCGACCAACGGAATCGGGGGGAGCAGGGGTACTACAACCTAAAATTATAACTTTCACGAACCGGTCACCTATGGAAACCCCTGCCCACACTGTGCGTACAGAGCGCACGATCGCGACCGAGCGACTGGAGCGTATTCCGGAATTTGCGGGGGTGACGTTTGACAAATCCGTTGTTGACGTGGAAGGCCTGCCCTTTGTTACGGGTCCGGAAATTGCCTTCGCCGGGCGCTCAAACGCCGGAAAGTCGAGCAGCATCAACAAGTTCGCGGGGCAAACGCGGTTAGCGTACGCCAGCAAAATGCCTGGCCGCACCCGGGAGCTGAATTTTTTCCCGCTACGCAACGGCGGTCATCTGGTCGATTTGCCGGGATACGGATTCGCGCGAACGCCGAAGGACAAACAGCGGGTGTGGACTGGCGTAATCGAGCACTATTTTCGCGAACGGGATGCCTTGCGCGGCATTGTTCTGGTGCTGGATGTGCGCCACGCACCGACGCCGCTCGATTTGCA
>JAYWHV010000237.1:0-10220 GCA_043777615.1 Burkholderiales bacterium
GAGAAGCGCCACGTCGGTGATTTGCTCTCGCGCTTCGCCTCGATGGATGCGATTCAGCGCACGCTGACTGGTAGCTCGCTCGAAGTGCTGATCGATGGCGTGCTGGCCATCAGCATGTTCGTTGTCATGGCGATTTACAGCCTGCAGCTCACTTTGGTTGTGCTCGCCGTTGCAGTGATTTACGCGCTTTTGCGCTGGGCCTTGTTTCGCCCCATGCGCGAGGCCGTGAACGAACAACTCATCTTCGCCGCCCAGCAACAAACGCATTTCATCGAGAGCCTGCGTGGCATGCAGGCGATCAAGCTGCACATGGGCGAAGCCGATCGATTGTCGCGCTGGCAAAACGCCGTAGTCGACACCGTCAACGCCAGCATTCGCGCTCAAAGCCTCACGCTCACGTACAAGACCGCGAGCTTTGCCTTGTTCGGGTTGGAGAATGTTTTGATTGTCTGGCTTGGTGCACGCGAGGTGATTTCCGGCGGTTTTAGCGTCGGCATGCTGCTCGCCTTCATCGCCTACAAAATGGTTTTTGTAACGCGTTTGTCCAACCTGATCGACAAGTTCACCGAGTTCAAATTGCTTGACCTCCACGCCGAACGTGTCGCCGACGTTGCGCTGGCTGGCATCGAAGCCCGCGGACAGGCGCCCGCGCCCGACTTGTCGAAAGCGACCTGGGTGATCGAAAACCTGGGCTTTCGCTACGGCCCGCATGATCCGTTTATCTTCAGAAACGTCAGCTTTACGGTCGAACCGGGCGATAGCGTGGCTCTGACGGGCCGTTCTGGTGCAGGAAAGACGACGTTGGCCAAGGTGGTCGTCGGGCTATTGCCAGCGACGGAAGGCCGCGTGTTGATCGACGGGCTGGACATCCGGGAGATTGAGCCCACTTCGTTGCGGGCGCAGTTATCTGCTGTGATGCAGGACGACTATGTCTTTGCCGGATCGATCTCGGATAACGTGAGCCTGTTTGACACCGAGGCCGACGCTGCACGCGTGACCGAATCTCTCAAGGGAGCCGCACTGTGGGAAGAGGTGGCAAGAATGCCAATGGGCAGTGATTCGCTGGTCGGCAACACCGGCAGCGCTTTGTCCGGTGGGCAGCGCCAGCGGCTATTGCTCGCTCGGGCGCTCTATCGACAACCGAAGTTTCTGTTGCTGGACGAGGCCACCAGTGCGCTCGACACCGAGCGCGAACAGGCCGTCAATCAAGTCGTCACAAACCTCGGCATCACCACGCTGCTAATCGCGCACCGTGAATCGACGGTGGCTATGGCAGGAAAGCGGGTGAATCTTCCCAGTTAGATGCCGAGCAGAGCGAGTTCGCCGCCGCCAATGAGAACGATTTCGGAATCGAGCAGATCACGCAGGATGTCTTGCTCTTGGGTGAGAACGGAGGTGTCGAGTTGCTTTTCCATGATTTGTTCCTGATGAATGAGGTGAACTAAATGCCGAGCAGAGCGAGTTCGCCGCCGCCAATGAGAACGATTTCGGAATCGAGCAGATCACGCAGAATGTCTTGCTCTTGGGTGAGAGCGGAGGTGTCGAGTTGCTTTTCCATGGTATTTCGCGTCCTTGGTGTTTGTATGTGAAACATGAGAAGATGACTGATGTGATTATTATGACGACGTCATTCAGGGGTTGCAAATGGACGTAGGAACGCTCGCTGGCTTGTTGGACGCATGCGTATCTGATTTCGAAAGTGACGGAATATCGGATCTCGTCGTCGAATTGCACGGCGAACTTCCATCGCTGCTGCGCTCCCGAGATGCGAACGACTTTGAGGTTCTTCAGCGTTGCGCACGGCTGATTGCATTTAGTCAAAAACCGGAGCCGTTGCCGCTAGCGGTCTCGGTCTTGCTCGACATTGGTTTTGCGCACGTTTCGCGTGGAGCAACACTTGCCGCGATCCCATTGGTTGAGCGTGCGTTGGATCTTGCGACGGATCACGGCTTGAAGTCGGAATTGCGGCGCGCCTGCAGCGTGTACGCTGCTTTGAGCGCGGACGTTGGTATTCCTGCGCGCGGCGTTGAGTATTCCCTGAGGGCAGCTGTACTGGCACAGGAGTTGAATTTTTCTTTGGGTGTCGCAGTTGCATTCAGCAACATGACCGCATCGCTCTATGCGATGGGGCTCTACCGCGAAACCATTTCTGTCGCGCTGCGAATTTCAAAACGGTTCAAAAATGACCCTCAATGCGCTGTCGCGGTGGCTGCCTCGCGCACGAATATGGCAAGCGCCGCACTCGCGTTGCAACACTACGCGCTGAGCTCCGAAGCAGCCAAAGAATCATGTGAGTCGATGGGGCTACCGAAGGATGGTCAGGGGATTCTCAATCGTGTCGCTACTGAGAACACATGGCTGCGAAGCGCCATCGGATTGCGTGATGAGGTTACGGCCGAGGCTCGTTTGAAAATGATTCGCAATCTTGCCGATTCGTTCTCTTCGCCTCGCCTCGATCTAAATCGACAACTTGCGGAAGCCGCTTACGAAATATTCGCGGGCAATCTGACCGTTGCGGTCGCAAAACTGCTCGATTTGCTTAAGCGGTCCGCGGGGGTTCCCGCGTTGTATCGTGACAACCTCGTGTTGCTCGTCAAAGCTTACGAAAAGGGTCATGATCACGCGGGCGCGTTGCTGTACTTAGGGGAGCTCGTCGAGTTCCTCGGCAAGTCTCAAGTGACCGCCGTTGCTCGCCAACTTGAAGTCATTCGCGAGCGTATCCAGACACCGATGCCGGGCAAAGATGACGTGCGCGCGGTGATCATGGCGCTTCAGAAAACACCCAGTGCGCATCGCGATGAGATTGAGGTTCCAGAATCACTGTATCGTGACGCGATGGAGCGCCTTGCGGTGTCCGCCGAGCTGCGCGAGGACACGCTTGGCCGTCATGCGTATCGTGTTGGCCGACTCACCGGTTTGCTCGCGAATTCGCTGGGCTACGGCAACAAATTCATGCAAGAAATTGAGCTTGCCGCGCGCCTGCACGACATCGGTAAATTGGGCATCCCTGACGGCCTATTGATGAAGCCGGGCAAGCTCACCGAGGCAGAGTTCACAGTGATGCAAAAGCACACCGCAATCGGTGCCCAGATCCTTCAGCAGTGCACGCATCCGGCGTTTCGCCTTGCCGAGCAAATCGCGCTGAATCATCATGAAAAATGGGATGGAACCGGCTATCCGAAAGGACTCAAAGGTGAGGAGATTCCCGAGGTTGCTCGCATCGCTGCGCTCGCAGATGTGTACGACGCGCTGACGCATATGCGCTCGTACAAGCATGCGTGGACGCACGCCGAAGCGGTGATCGAAATTGAGCGCACTTCGGGCACGCATTTCGAGCCGCGCATGGTTACGGCGTTCATCGCGCTGGTGAATCATCTGCGCCGCGCGCATGGCGACGCGTTTGACGATTACCTGTCGGAAGGCGGCAAACATTCCACGTTCATTCAGGCGCGCGACGAGATGCATCGCATGTTGAATGAGATGGAGCCGCTGCTGCCGGGCGAGCTTTTATAGGCGCTTTTTGGTTTTGCGAAACTGGTTTTTTGGGGATCAGCTTTCGAGCACGGAGCCCACGTGCATTTGGGCTTAGGGCACTATTTTCTACTACCCGACTATTGCCATTTCAGCCTTCTAGCTCACGTGCAGTATGACTTTCAGCGAAAAGCCTATAGAGTTATGTTGTATTTTTGCAACAGAAAAGTGCCGTTTTTTGTCCCTTGCTGCCAACTTTTGGCACTTTCGCCGTCCCAAATCGAGCGAATTCATTATTTCCGTACGAAATTTTGTCTGCAATCGCGTCAAGTGAATGGCCCAACGTAAACTGGATTCCATTCGACTCTGATGAGTCCGTTTGTTCAGGTTTTGTTTATGTTTGAGTTCGACACGCTATCGCTCCACGCCGGTGCCAGGCCCGATCCGACCACGGGCGCGCGGGCGACGCCGATTTATCAATCCTCGTCCTTTGTTTTTGAAGATTCGGATCACGCGGCGGCGCTTTTCAATATGGAGCGTGCGGGGCATGTTTACTCGCGGCTCTCGAACCCGACCAACGCGGTGCTGGAAGAGCGGATCGCGGCACTTGAGGGCGGCATCGGCGCGATTTCGGTGGCGTCAGGTCAGGCAGCGCTGCATCTGGCGATCGTCACGCTGATGGGCGCCGGAAGTCATATCGTGGCGAGCCGCGCACTCTACGGCGGGTCGCACAATCTGCTCGACTACACGTTGCCACGATTTGGCATCGAAACCACGTTCGTTGATCCGGGCGATGTTGATGCATGGCGAGCGGCGGTGCAGCCGAACACTCGGCTTTTCTTTGGCGAAACGCTGGGCAATCCGGGCAACCTGCTGATCGATATTGAGAAGGTTGCCGGGATTGCGCATGAGGCGGGGGTTCCGCTAATGCTTGATTCGACGCTGACGACACCCTACCTGATTCGCCCATTCGAACATGGCGCGGACATCGTGTTTCATTCCGCGACCAAGTTTTTGCAAGGACATGGCGTGGTGATCGGCGGCCTGCTGGTCGACAGCGGACGATTTGACTGGCAGTCGGACAAGGCGCGTGAAAAGTTCGCCACGTTATCGGCGCCGTATCACGGCTTTCACAACATGGTATTCGCGGAGGAGTCGTCCACCGCAGCCTTTCTGCTGCGCTGTCGTCGCGAAGGGCTGCGTGACTTCGGTGCGTGCATGGCCCCGATGACGGCGTGGCAGATTTTGCAGGGCATGGAGACACTGCCAGTACGCATGGATCGGCACATCGGCAACACACGCAAAGTGCTGGAGTTTTTGCGAACGCATTCGTTTGTTGGCGCCATAGCGCATCCCGAATTGCCTGAGCATCGCGACCATGAGCTTGCGAAAAAGTACTTTCCTAAAGGCGCGGGCGCGGTCTTTTCGTTTGATCTCAAGGGAACCCGGGCGCAGGGCAAAGCATTCATCGACAACCTGCGGCTGTTCTCTCACCTGGCCAATGTTGGCGACGCGAAGTCTCTCGTGATTCATCCGGCGAGCACCACACATTTGCGGATGAGCGTTGAGGCGCTCGCATCGGCGGGAATCACGGAAGGCACGATTCGCCTGTCGATCGGGCTTGAAGATGCGAAGGATTTGATTGAGGATCTGGCGCGCGCATTGAAGTCGGCGGAGAAGGCGAAATGAAGCTAACCGTCAACGGAAAATCGGCCTTCGCCTACACCGGCACGCGTGAATTCAACGCGGCACTTCCGACGGTGGTGTTTATCCACGGCGCGGCGAATGACCATAGTGTTTGGGCATTACAGTCGCGCTACTTTGCGTGGCATGGCTGGAATGTGCTGGCCGTAGATCTCCCCGGACACGGTCAAAGTGAAGGACCGCTGTGCGTAAGCATTGAGGCGCTCGCGGAGTGGATCGCGGCGTTCCTCGATGCCGCGCAGGTGAAGTCGGCCGTCGTCATCGGCCACAGCATGGGCTCGCTGACCGCGCTCGAACTCACCGCGCGTCGCCCCGATCTGGTGAGTAAACTCGCCCTTGTCGGCAGCGCGGTACCGATGGCTGTCGGCGATGTCTTGCTCGACGCAGCGCTAAACGATGAAGAAAAAGCGAGACGCATGATCGTCGACTGGTCGTATGCGCCGAACTCCCATCTCGGCAACAACCACAAGGTGCCCGGCACCTGGCTGCCCGGCAATTCGCTTGCGCTGATGCGGCGTATGGTTAGGGGCTTGCTGCACAACGATCTGGCCGCGTGCAAGGCGTACGTAAATGGCTTGGTCGCTGCTGCAGGAGTTCAGTGCCGGGCGTTAGTGTTGATGGGAGAACGCGACATGATGACCGCGCCTAAAGCAGCACAAGGCGTGATTGCGGCATTGAAATTGGTGCGCACGGAAACCATTGCCGATGCGGGGCACAATATGTTTTCTGAAGCGCCAGATGCGACACTGGCATCGCTTTGGCGATTTGCGAACCACTGACACTCGGCAAAAGAGATGCCGCGATTTTTTTGTACCGAACCCGTTGAACCGAGCATAACCCTCGCGCTCGACGCGCGTGTCGCCCAACATGTTCGCGTGTTGCGCCTGCGTGAGGGCGAAGCGATCACATTGTTTGACGGAAGCGGTGGTGAAACGTCCGCAACGCTCACACAAATCGACAAACGTACGGTTGAAGTAACGACAGGCGAACGCCTCAACATTGAGCGCGAATTGGCGATGCAGATAACGATCTGCGCCGCGCTAATCGCCAACGACCGCATGGACTGGATGATTCAAAAGGCATGCGAGCTCGGGGTCTCGGCGATTCGTCCCATGTTGACCGAGCGCTCGCAGCGCATCCCTGGAGACATTGGCAAACGGGTCGAACACTGGCGCGGCGTTTTGATTGCTGCGTGCGAGCAATCTGGCCGTAATCAGATTCCTGAAATTTGTGCGCCAATCACGCTTGCTGAAGCGTTGTCGTCGCTAGGAGATCAGTCTACGGTTTTGCTGGATGCCGAAGGCAGCACTGCTGCGTCTTCAATCGCTACTGATTCCGTGTCGATATTTGTTGGCCCTGAAGGTGGCTTCGCGCCAGCTGAACTCGAATTACTGCGAAAACGTTGCGACCACAGGCTGCGCATCGGGCGCACTGTTTTGCGAGCGGAGACAGCGGCTGTTTCTGCCATTGCGGCTTTGGCGTCGCTCGCGTCGCTGACATGATTCGGGTCGTTGCAGAGACGGCACATTAGAGCGCCAGCGCTCCATGCGCCAATGCCGCAAGTCCAGCCAGTGTCAGCCACGCATCGCCCGCAGCCTGTCCTTTGCTTTGCGCATCTAGCGTCGCGCATGACTTGAGCAATGGCGCGACCTGTCGCGGATTGATCTGGCTCGCAGCGACCTCCATCGCCTTCTGCCGTTTGCCCCAGACACGAGCATTACGTAGCGCCTGCGTCATCGGAACGCCTTCGCGCTTCGACATAAAGATACTGCCCAGGGCATGCACATCTTCCGCCAATTGCCACGACAGACGGGGAGCCTGTTCGCCCTCCGCCTGCAAGCCTGCAAGCACGCGACCGTAGCGCGCCAGGTCGCCACGTAGGAAGGCTTCGGACAGCTCGCTCACGTCGTAGCGCGCGACGTCGGTCACAGCGTCAAGCACGGCTTCAACTGAGATCTTTCCGGGAGGCGCGAGCAGCGCGAGCTTTTCGATTTCCTGCTTTGCTGCAAGCAGATTGCCCTCGCAACGCTCGCTGATCAGTTCGACCACTTCACGCGTCGCTTCAAACCCCGCGAGCGCGAGTCGTGACTTCACCCAGCGCGGCAATTGATCGCGGTCAACCAGTGGCGCGGCAACGGTCACGCCCGCGCGATCACACGCGGCGAACCACGCGGAATCGGTCGCGGTTCGATCAAGTTTCGGCAGGTTCAAAATGAACAACGTGTCGGGCGGTGGGTCGTTAGCGACATCCGCGAAAAACGCTCCAGCATCGGCAGAAGGCTTCGCCGTGTTGACGCTGATTTCAACGATGCGCAGCGTGGCGAAGAGCGACAGGTTGTCGCTCGACTGAGTTATGAGACTCCAGTCGAAGTGGGCCTCAACGATAAAGTGTTCGCGCTCGCTGTAGCCTGCCTTGCGTGCGGCGGCTCGAACCGCATCGGCCGCCTCGATCTTGGTGAGAATTTCCTCACCGTAAATCAGATAGACGGGCTTGAGCGATTCACCCAGACGCGCGGCCAGTTGATCGGGCGAAACTTGCACTAAGCGGGGCGCTTGACGGCCTGCAAACGCCGCAAAATCTGAGCAGCCGCATCGAGCTGCATGTCGCGAATCAGTTGCGTCTCTTCGGCCTCTTTTGCGAGCGCCTGCGATTCGGCGAACGAGAAATCACGACGAATCGTGATCTCTCCAGGCTCGCCCCAGGCGCGACCTTTTGCGTCGACAAATTCGTAGCGAACGCGATACTCAAGCTCGAATTCGCGTGCGCGACCTCCGCCGGAAAGCGAGAGCACCCGCTTGTCGAAAAACACCTGCAAAAAGCGTATCGCGAAGTCAGCGTCGTCGATCTTTTCCTTGATCGCGATGCCGTTCGTCGTCAGCCCCAGAATGACATCGGGCACCACGGGGGCCGCGGTGCCTGCAACGTTCATCGTAGTCACGCCAAAGTAAGTTGGGCGTTGCACATAAACGCTGGTGAACGGATAGGTGGCCGCGCCTTTAAGGTGAAAGCCGCAGGCAGAGACCATCGTCGCGACGGCAATAGCCAGCGCGGCGGTAGCGAAACGCTTAGACGACGACATTGACAAGCCTTCCCGGCACAACGATGATTTTTTTTGGCGCTCGGCCTTCGCCGAATTTCGCAACGTCAGGCGACGCTGCTGCAGCGGCTTCGATGGTTGCCTTGTCGGCGTTCGCGTCGACCACGATTTCGCCACGCGTCTTGCCGTTTACCTGAAGTACGAACTTGATCTCGCTTTGAACGAGTGCCTGCGGGTCGGGTTGTGGCCATGCCGTATCGAGGAGCACTCCGTACGCCTTCTCAAAGCCGAGATCAGCCCAGAGCGTGCAGGTGATGTGTGGAGCCACCGGATAGAGCGAACGAAGCAAAATGGACGCGCCTTCGCGAGCGAGCGATGGGCATTGGCCCGCCTTCACGGTTTCCAGTGCGTTGAGCATTTTCATTGCGGCAGAGACGACGGTGTTGTACTGCTGGCGTTCATAGTCGAAGTTCGACTGTTTCAACGCTGAGTGAAGGTCGAAGCGTGTCGCTTTCAGCTTCGCATCGAGCGCGCTGGCATCGACGGTGGCCGGCGCTGACTTGATGTCCTCCGTGCGATCCACGCAAAAGGTCCACACGCGACGCAGGAAACGCAGCGCGCCTTCAACCGCGGTATCTGACCAAACGGCCGGATCTTCCGGCCCGCCAACGAACATGACGTAGAGGCGCGCCGTATCGGCGCCGTACCGGTCGATCAGGTCTTGCGGATCAACGCCGTTCCGCTCGCTCTTGCCCATCTTGCCGATGCCCCCGTACTGCACGAAGGATCCGTCGGCGAGTGTGCCGCCATTGATGTGGCCCTTCTCGTCGAGCGTATTGCGAACCTCGGTCGGCGGGATGTAATCCTTGGTGCCGTGCTCGGTGGGCTTGAAGAAAATGTGGTTCAGCAACATGCCGTGGTTGGTCATGCGTTTGAACGGCTCGTCGAACTTGAGCAACCCCATGTCGCGCATCGCCTTCGTCCAGAAGCGCGCATAGAGCAGGTGCAGCACTGCATGTTCGATGCCGCCGATGTACTGATCCATTGGCATCCAGTAATCGTTGCGCGCGTCGACCATCGCCGGTTTGCCGTCAATCGTCGCATCGGGCGATGCGTAGCGCATGTAATACCAGGCGCTGTCAACGAAGGTGTCCATCGTGTCAGTCTCGCGCCGCGCTGGTTTGCCGCACTTCGGACATGAGCACTTCAGGAACGCTTCGTCGTGCTTGAGCGGGCTGCCGCTGCCATCGGGAATGTGGTGCTCGGGCAACACCACCGGCAAGTCTTTTTCCGGTACCGGCACGACGCCGCAATCGTCGCAGTGGATCACCGGAATCGGCGTGCCCCAGTAACGCTGGCGCGAGATGCCCCAGTCGCGTAGGCGGAAGGTGGTTTTCTTTTCGCCGAGACCTTTCGCGACAAGATCGCTCGCGACCGCGTCCACGCAGGCGGCGAATTTCAGGCCATCGTACTTTGCGCTGCTGATCGCAACACCGTCGCCTTTGACGGCGTACCAATCCTGCCAGGCGTCTGTGCTGTACTCATGAGCACCAAGCGCAACCACCTGCTTGATTGGCAACTGGTATTTCTTCGCAAACGCAAAATCCCGCTCGTCATGCGCCGGCACACCCATCACCGCGCCATCGCCGTACGTGATGAGCACGTAGTTGCCGACCCAAAGCTCAACCTTCTCGCCGGTCAGCGGATGGGTGACGAACAAGCCCGTCGCTACACCCTCTTTTTCCTTGAGTGCAAGTTCCGCCTCGGTCGTGCCGCCAAGTTTGAGCGCGTGAATCTTCGGCGCGAGGGCAGGATTCAGCTCGCCCGCGCGTACCGCGAGCGGGTGCTCGGGCGCAACCGCGACGAAGGTGACGCCCATGATCGTGTCGGCACGCGTGGTGAACACGTACATCTTGCCGTCTTGAATCGGCGCACCGCTCGCGTCCTTGATGTCGTGCGGGAACGCAAACCGCACGCCCTCCGATTTGCCGATCCAGTTTTCCTGAA
>JAYWHV010000238.1:0-10201 GCA_043777615.1 Burkholderiales bacterium
CGGTTGATGTATCCGTTCCTTCTGATTTAACGTTGCCAACGTTCGGCACGATCCATGAAGTGAAGCTGGTGACCGAAGTCGATCCTGCTCCGGGGTAGCGCGTGGTTTGATCAACCCGGAATTTGCACGCATTAAAGGTGCCGGCCGGCACCGTTACCGATTCCGCACCAAGGAATGTCGTGGTTCCGACCTGGGTACCGTTGCCAATCGTCTGAGCCGGATTGAAGACAATGGCGTGGTTGTAATCGACCTTTTGGCCGGTCGTCCATTTCTTCGGATAGACCAAAGGCGGCTCGAAGTACGTGTCCTGCGCGGGACTCTTGCTCGTGTCACGCGAACCCAGCGAGGTGAAGTCGTTCGCATTGTCCTGAAAGAACGACAGGCCGGGCGTGCTGACATTGCTGCTAGCCGCGCCAGTGGTTGTGGCGAACTGCCTTGCAGCGCTGCGCCCGTTAAACGTGACCGGCGTCAGGTCGTAGTCGAACGCCACCGTGCTGGTGCTCGTGCTGCCAAAGCCAAAAACGGTGACCGTCGTTTGCGACGTGATGCTCTTTTTGCTTAGATAGAACGCACCGCAGTCATCCGACCCGGCCACTGGAGGCGTAACCACGGCGCTCGCCGGTGTAGCGCTTGTGGCGCAAAACGCGATGTCTTCGCCGACATAACCCTTCTGGATTGCCGCGTTGTACGTGGCCGGACTCGCGCTGTAGCGATGGTTTGAAGTCTTGCCACTGGCCGCTGCACGGAAGCCGCGATAAATGGCCGTCGTGCCCGTCGCGCACACACCGCCCACAGGTTGCTGCGTTGCGAAGTCGAAGTCCTCGTAGGTAAATCCAGCCAGATTCTGCGCGCGAATGCTCTCGCAATCGACCCCTTGCCGACCGTAAAAATGCGAGCTCACGTATGGCGACGCAAAGCTGATGTAGAAGCGACAAATCTTGGTCTGCGCGGCCGACGCGCTGGCGATCGCAGTCGCCTGAAAGGTCATGCCGGTACGCTGAAAATCCGCCACGCCATCCAGCGCGGCCTGCTCGTTGGCGCGCCCCGTGACAAAGTACGCATCAAGCGACTTGTTGTAGTACTCAACCACTGTGACCGTTTGCGCCTGTGCGCCGAACGCACAGAACGCGAACGCCGCAGCCGCAACCATCGCTCCACGCGAACATAGATTCCTGAAACTCACTATCGACCCCCGAAAAAATGGCGCAAACAACGCTGCGCCGCAACTGATTATTTAACGCCCGGGCACCTCCGCGCCGGGACCCAAAGGATAAGACAAATCCGGCAAAAGACCGGCGTTTGAATACGCAAATTGGTCGCGGCGCGCTACTTCTTGAGCCCGGCCAATCCCGCAAATGCATTGGCCATCGCGCCTTGAGGTTTGGCCTGTTCGCGCGGGGGCTGCCAGCCGCCGCCACGTCGCGCGTCACCTGCGCCACCGCCGCCTCTGCGGTTCTCGCCCATCCGCTCCTCTCGCGCCACCGGCGCCGCGTCAAGCCGCATGGTCAAAGCGATGCGCTTCCGCAACACGTCCACTTCGACAACTTTGACTTTGACGATCTGGCCCGTCTTGACCACGTCTTTTGGGTCCTTCACGAACTTGTTAGCCAATTGCGAAACGTGAACCAACCCATCCTGATGCGCACCCACATCGACAAACGCACCGAAGGCCGCGACGTTGGTCACCGTGCCTTCCAGAATCATGCCCTCAACCAAATCCTTGATGTCATTCACGCCGTCGTTGAACTTCGCCACCTTGAACTCAGGGCGTGGATCGCGACCCGGTTTTTCGAGTTCAGCGAGCACGTCGCGCACAGTGATTTCACCCACACCTTCGGACGCGAACGCGTTCGCGGGCACAGCTTTCAACACGCTGGCGTTGCCGATTAATTCAGCAAGCGGCTTCTTTGCCCGTTCGATGATTTTTTGCACGAGCGCATAGCTCTCGGGATGCACGGCGCTCGCATCAAGCGGATTGCTGCCTTCGCGAATGCGCAAAAATCCTGCGCACTGCTCGAAAGTTTTCGGACCAATGCCCGACACTTTGCGAATCGCTTCACGATCGGCAAACGCGCCATGCTGTTCGCGATGCGCCACGATGTTTCGCGCGTTGTTCGCTGACAATCCCGCGACGCGTGACAGCAGCGGCGCAGACGCCAGATTCACATCCACTCCCACCGAGTTCACACAATCCTCAACAATGGCGTCGAGCTTTTTCGCGAGCAGCGACTGATTCACGTCGTGCTGATATTGCCCCACCCCGATCGACTTCGGATCAATCTTCACCAGCTCCGCCAACGGGTCCTGCAAGCGCCGCGCAATACTCACCGCGCCGCGCAAACTGACATCCATATCCGGGAGCTCCTGCGACGCATATTCGCTCGCTGAGTACACCGAAGCGCCTGCCTCGGAGACCACCGCTTTCACAATCCCCCCGCCTTGCCGCTTGATCAAATCAGCCGCCAGTTGATCGGTTTCGCGGCTCGCCGTACCGTTGCCAATCGCGATCAATTGCACACCATGCGCTTCGCACAATTTGCCGAGCGTATGTAACGAACCATCCCAATCCTTACGTGGCTCATGCGGATAGACCACGCTCGTGGCGACGACCTTGCCCGTGGAATCCACGACGGCAACCTTCACCCCGGTTCGGATGCCCGGATCGAGCCCCATTACCACCTTGTTGCCGGCCGGAGCGGCAAGCATCAGGTCGCGCACGTTGTCGCCAAACACCTTGATCGCCACCTCTTCCGCGCTCTCGCGCAGCTTGGCGAACAGATCCCGCTCCAGCGACGGCGCGAACTTCACCTTCCAGGTCCAGCTCACCACGCGCTTCAACCAGTCGTCGGCAGCGCGCGCCTGATGCGACCAGTTCACCTGATTGGCGATCATGCCTTCGCACGGCGTGAACACGGCGCCCGCCTTTGTCGTTGCAGCTGAAGGGTCGGCCTCTGGCTGAACCAGTTTCACCGTCAACGCCTCCGCCAGCCACCCGCGAAACACCGCGAGCGCCCGATGCGACGGCACCTTGCCAATCGGCTCGGCATAGTCAAAATAATCGCGGAATTTGTCGCCGTCTTTCTCTTTGCCTTCAGCCAGCTTCGACTCGAACAAACCGTTCTGCCACAGCCATTCGCGCATGCGCCCCACCAGCGTCGCATCCTCCGCCCAGGTCTCCGACAAAATGTCACGCGCTCCGTCAAGGCACATTTGCGGCTCGGTAAACGTCGGCGGCGCACCGTCGACACCCGGGCCTACATTTACAAACTTCGCAGCCTCCACAAGCGGCACTAAATTCGGGTCGCCATACAACGCATCAGCCAACGGCTGCAACCCTGCCTCGCGCGCAATCTGCGCCTTGGTGCGGCGCTTCTGTTTGTACGGCGTGTAGATGTCCTCGATCTCCTGCTTGCTCACCGCGCGATCAAGCGACAGCGCCAATTCATCGGTCAGCTTGCCCTGCTCCCTGATCGATGAGAGCACCGCATCCCGACGCTGATCCAGTTCGCGCAGATAGCCCAATCGCTCTTCGAGAAAGCGCAGCTGCACATCATCCAGACCAAACGTGGCCTCTTTGCGATAGCGCGCGATAAAAGGCACGGTCGCACCACCGTCGAGAAGCCCGACAGCGGCCTCAGCTTGTTGAGCGGTAATAACAACGTCTCGCGACAGGCGCGCGATCAAGGATTCAGGCATCAGGTATCTCTACAAATTCATTTCTGGGGCGCATTGTGTCGTCGCGCGGTGCTCGCAAAATGGCAAACCCGCTCACGTACCAAAACGGGAATGAAGGTTGCTGCGCTCCGGGCTTCTAACACTGCATCCCCATAAAGTGAATTTCTAGAGACACCTTCGGGGATTACGAAGATTTTTCGGGAGCGGCGGAGTTTAGCGGTTGCGGCGCGTCGTTCAGAACATGCACGACCCGCTGCGGGAACGGCACATTGATGCCGTTCGCCTGAAACGCCCGCCAGATGGCGAGGTTGATATCGGAGCGCACATTGTTGATGCCGTTTTCCGGATCGGCGATCCAGTAGCCAAGCGTGAGCTCCAGACCATCCGGCGAAAAATCGGTCAGCATCGCACCGGGTTCAGGCGACTTGAGCACGCGGGCTTGCGCGAGCGCCGCTTCGACCATCAACGAACGCGCTTTCTCGACGTCGCTGGCGTAATCGATCTGCAACTTCGTGCTGAACGAAACGCTGCGGCTTTCGAGCGACAGGTTCTCCACACGATTGACAATGAACATCTCGTTCGGCACCACCGACTCGCGCCCGTTCGCCGCGCGAACCACCGTGTAGCGGGTGTAGATGTTGGTGATCTGCCCTTCGAAGTTATCCACTTTCACGCTGTCGCCGACGCGAAAACTGCCTTCGAGCAGGATGGCAAAACCGCTCACATAATTCGCCGCGATTTTCTGCAAACCGAGACCGAGACCGACGCCCAGTGCACCACCGAAGACCGATAGCACCGTTAAATCAATCCCCACCGCCGCTAGCGCAATCAACAGCGCAAGCACAAACAGGCTCGCCCGCAAAAAGCGCGACAACACGAGCCGCATGCTCATGTTGATGCCAGTCGCCATCAGTCGCGTCTCCAGAATCGACGAGAGCCACAACGCGCCGAGCACAGTGACCGCAACCAGCATCAACCCCTGCATCATTGTCAGCATCGACACATGCGTCTTGCCGAGCGGAATCATGACCGCTTCCAGCTCCTGTTCGATCAATGGCAATACGCCCGCCAGATGCATGACGAGCCCAAGCCAGATCACGCCGCTGACCAGATTGATCGCATTGCGAACTCGTTCGGTACTGGGGAACAAACTGCGCAGGACTCGCGCGATCAGCCGGATCACAACCAGCGACGCAAACACCCGCACCGCGAACCGTGGCAAGGCTCCGGTTGCCGCCCCATACGGGGTCAACCGCAGTGCAATCAGAACCAAATACGTCACCAGCGGGAAAGCGATGCCGATTACCGCCGCGCGCCAAAGCGCCTCCGATCCGGTCAACGCAGGCTCGCGCCGACGCGAAACAAATGTCCCGACCAGCAACCCGATCGCCATCGCGACCAGGACGATAGCAATGTGCTCGACGTCGCTGGCGTCGATGACTTCAAGCTCTTTGAGTATTTCCTGGAACGGTGTTGCCATCAGCCGATTATCTCGCGACCTAGAATCGGGCTTCCACCGCAGCAAAGTAAATCACCATGTCCATCCAGCCATTCCACCTAGCCTTCCCAACCCACGACCTCGCCGCCGCGCGAAGCTTCTATCTTGACCTGCTCGGCTGCAAGGAAGGCCGCTCCAGCCCGCACTGGGTGGACTTTGATTTCTACGGCCATCAGATCGTCGCGCATCTCGCGCCCGACGAATGCTCGATGGCGAAGACCTCTGAGGTCGACGGCGACAACGTCCCCTGCCGCCACTTCGGCGTCGTGCTGAGCATGAAACAGTGGCACGAACTCGCCGAGCGCCTGCAAGCCGCCCGCACGGAGTTCATCATCGAACCGCACATCCGCTTCAAGGGCGAACCCGGCGAACAAGCCACCATGTTCTTCCTCGATCCCTCCGGCAACGCTATCGAGTTCAAGGCGTTTGAGCATATTGAGAATTTGTTTGCGAAGTGACTTCAAAAGCTCCGTGCCAGCATTTCCGCTGTTCCCCCCCAAAAACGTCGCAGTCGCGCAACGTGGTTACCCTAACAAGGCGAACACAATCATGCACGCCTCATTGCTTCACCGCTTTCTCGCGTTCATCGGGGCTATTTCTATATTGGCAGCGCATGCCATCCCGGGTAAACCGGGCACGCTGGATGGCACTTTTTTTCCAACTAGCCCGATTGGGGCAGGCAAAGTAATCACCTCGGTGGGGGATGGTTGGGAGAACGCGAATGGACTCATCCTGCGCCGCGACGGAAAAATCGTACTGGCGGGAGAATGCCTTTTTGCGAACAACACCATGGCGTACAAGTTTTGCGCAGTTCGCTACCTGTCCAACGGATCGCTCGATACGACGTTTGGCGTCAACGGGAAGGTTTCCACCGAGTTTCTCGGTCGCACCGCCGGTGCCGTGGGTATCGTCGAGCAGATAGACGGACGTGTCATTCTGGGCGGCCCATGCTCCGACAGCCAAGGCGACGCATTTTGTGTTTTGCGATACAAACAGGACGGCTCACTAGACGAGTCCTTCGGAACCGGTGGGATGGCTTCCTATGTGCCCGCGTCTTATAGCAATGCTCAGGCATTGACCTTGCAGTCTGACGGGAAGATAGTACTAGCAGGTTGGTGCAATCTCCAGTTTTGTGCTCAGCGGTATCGATCTGACGGGTCCTTGGATGTGGGCTTTGGTGTTGCGGGCTTGATCAGCGCTAGATTTGGGGGGTACACCAGCTCATCCGTAACTTCGGTGGTTGCTCAAGTCGACGGCAGACTCATTTTGGCGGGAGACTGTTTCAATGGACTTAGTCATGATTTTTGCATGCTGCGATATAACGCGGACGGCTCTCCCGATACCAGCTTTGGCATCAATGGGATCGTTGTCAAGGCTGTAGGCAACCCGGACATCACTCGGTTCGCCGCGATTCAACAGACCGACGAAAAAATCGTCGTTGCAGGGCATTGTCGTGACGGCACAAATGACGTCTTTTGTGCGTTGCGTTATGCCTCTCATGGCTTGGTGGATGTGAGCTTTGGCTCAAATGGATGGGCGAAAAGTCCGTCCGCGTTTGGAGCAGATCGATCCCAAGCCATTGCTCTTCAGGCAGACGGGAAAATCGTTCTGGCGGGATATTGTTACAACGGCTACCTCTACGATTTCTGCGCTCTGCGATACCGTGATGATGGCTCTCTCGATTCGACCTTTGGAGTGGGCGGCAAAATTACGACAACGATGACTGGAAATAGCGGCATTGAGCAGGCTCGAGCATTGGCGATTCAGCCGGACGGAAAACTGCTTCTTGGCGGCGTTTGTGCCAACGTTCAAAATTACGATTTTTGCGCTCTCCGTTACGACGGAGGCCCCTTTGGCTACAAAAATTGTTCGCTCGATATCGACGGCGATGGCAGCGTGGTCGCCACCACCGACTCGCTCATTCACACCCGCATCGCCCTCGGCATTACCGGCCCTGCCGTGATCGGTGGCATCACGTTCGCGCCAAACGCCACGCGCAACACCTGGCCGCTGATACGCGACTATCTGGTGACGCAATGCGGCATGTCGCTCCTGCAATGACTCAGAGGCGCTGAGCGAACAATTCAGTTCGGACCGGAGAAAGCGGCAACGGTCGAACCTTATGTAGTAGGTTGATGACGGCAAGACCTATTCGATCCGCGAAGCCTTCCTTTCCGGTCTCCCGATGTCACTAGCGCGTCCGTGATGCCGCAGTCTGCGCAGCAACGCTGCCGCGACTGATTTTCCGGGCAATTCGCGTCAATGTTGGATAACGCACAGACTTCGTGATCTTGTCAAAACATCATTCGCGCTGTCGCACCGCGCCGTAACGCCACTGATCTACGCGAACAGCAACGAAAAGCAGCAGCACATCGCTGCTTTGCAATCGCGTTTCACGTGGAGGCCGCGGGATGCGACGGTAAATGGATCAAGGAGCAACCCATGCCCAAGTGCGACACCTGCGGGAACGACTATGACAAAGCATTTCAGGTTATGGCTGGTGGCAAGAGCTACACATTCGATAGCTTCGAGTGCGCGATTCAGGCACTGGCCCCTACCTGTGCGCACTGCGGCGTGCGCATCATCGGCCATGGCCTCGAAAGCGGAGCCCGAATGTTCTGTTGCAGTCACTGCGCAAGTCACGCGGGCGTCACCGAGCTGCGTGACCGCTCCTGACCGTAAAGTTTTATTGGCGAAAACAACGAGGAGATTTATATGCAAAAACTTAAAGATTTAATGAGCCGTGACGTGAAGATCATCAGTCCCGACGCAACCATTCAGGAGGCCGCTCTGCAAATGAGAATGGGCAATTTCGGGATGTTGCCGGTGGCGGAGAACGATCGCATGATCGGTGCTGTGTCCGATCGGGACATTGCGATTCGTGCCGTGGCGGATGGCAAAAATGGATCGACCAGCGTGCGAGAGGTAATGTCCACCGGTGTGTTTTGGGCGTACGAGGACGACACGGTTGAAGACGCTGCGAAGCTCATGTCTGAAAATCAGATTCGCCGCCTGCCGATTGTCAATGCCGACAAGCGGCTTGTCGGCATCGTCGCACTGGGTGATTTCGCCGTTGTCAGCAGCGACATTAAAACCGCGGGCGAAACCCTCTCTGAGATTTCGAAGCCCAGCTGAGTGAGCTCTTGTTCGCCCGCTTGCCTATTTAATGCAATTCCTGAAAGCATCACATGAAGAACCACGACACTCCGTTCGACCCGCAGCACCAAAAACCAACAGCGCCGCTGGTCGACGAAGTCGCCCAGTCAAAACAAAGGGCTGAAGAGAAGGAAATCGCCGGCCGCCACAAGAACGACGGCCAGAACGACCACCAGGGCAATCGCCGCCAGCCAGGAACACGCTCCGGCGATCACTAAGCATTCCGAATCCGGCGGGCCGTCGGAGAGGCACAAGGCTCCTAAAATCGGAGCATGCTGAACTTCACCGACATCCAGTCCGCCGCCGCCCGCCTCAAAGGCGTCGCGCACCGCACACCGATCCTCACCAGCACCACGCTCAACCGCATGCTCGGGTGTGAGGTGCTCATGAAGGCCGAGAACTTTCAGCGCATGGGCGCGTTCAAGTTTCGTGGTGGCTACAACGCGATCAATGCGCTGACGGACGCTGAGCGCGCACGCGGCGTGCTCGCGTTCTCGTCGGGCAATCATGCGCAGGCGGTGGCGCTGGCGGCGCAGATCCATGGCTGTAAGGCGGCGATTTTGATGCCCGCCGATGCGCCGCAAATGAAGCTTGATGCCACGCGTGGCTATGGCGCAGAAGTCATCACGTACGACCGCTACACGGAGGATCGCGGCGCGCTCGCCAAGCGCTACAGCGACGAGCGCAACGCCGTGCTGATTCCACCATATGACTATCTGCCCGTGATGGCGGGGCAAGGCACGTGTGGGCTGGAAATCGCGGAGGAAGTGCCGAACCTGGACGCATTGATCGTGTGCACGGGCGGCGGCGGATTTCTGTCAGGCTGCACGGTTGCGGCAAAGGCAGTGCAGCCGAATATTCAGATGTTCGGCGCGGAGCCCGAGGCTGGCAACGACGTGCAGCAATCCTTGCGCAGCGGAAATATCGTGTCGATCGACGTGCCCAAAACCATCTGTGACGGCCAGCAAACACAAGCGGTCGGCACACACCCGTGGGAAGTGATTCGCACCCAGGTCACCGATATTCTTACTGCGCCTGACGCAACCGTTATCGAGGCGATGCGCTTCGCGTTCGAGCGCATGAAAATTGTGCTGGAGCCGTCGGGCGCATGTGCGTTGGCATCGCTGATGACGAACGTGGAGCGCTTCAAGGGCAAGCGCGTTGCGGTCACGCTGTCCGGTGGCAATATCGATTTTGGGCGGTTTGCAAAACTGCTGGCGACCTCCAATTAATTCAAACGTTTAATAAAGAAACACACGAATGAAGTACCTCCACACCATGGTTCGCGTCACTGATCTTGACGCCTCGATTGCCTTTTATCGCGACGCGCTTGGCCTTGAGCTCGTGACCCGGCGCGAGGTGCCTGCGGGCCGCTTCACGCTCGCGTTTCTGGCGGCTCCCGGCGACCCGAATGCGCAAGTCGAACTGACTTACAACTGGGATCCGGAGACCTACAGCGGCGGTCGCAACTTCGGGCATCTGGCGTATGCCGTGGACGATATTTACGCCGCCTGCAAACGCCTGCAGGATCACGGCGTGACTGTGCTGCGGCCCCCGCGCGATGGACGCATGGCGTTCGTGCGCTCGCCTGACAACATTTCGATTGAACTGTTACAGGCGGGTAATGCGCTGCCGCCGATGGAGCCTTGGGCTTCGATGGCAAACACGGGCAGCTGGTAATTAGCAAAGCGTCAGCACCTGGCGCGCTTACTGAGCCTGATTTCGCGTCGGCAGAACGGAAATAGTTAGCGGTTTTCACAATTGTGAAACCACCAGCAGATTTCTGGGGCTTTTTTGATAGATTCAAGGTAGTCGCGCGTCCTGAGCCATTGCACAGGCAGCGGAAATACGTACCGCCCAACACGCCCCGAA
>JAYWHV010000239.1:0-10170 GCA_043777615.1 Burkholderiales bacterium
CCGTCGTACGCGAGCACCGTGTCCGCCTTGAATTTGCCAGCTGCGCGCGCTGTCGTGCGCTGCTTTTCCATTGCGGTTTCGAAGCCTGCTTCATCCACCGCGACGCCGCGTTCGCGGCACACATCGGCGGTCAGATCGAGCGGAAAACCAAAGGTGTCGTAAAGCTGGAACGCAATCGCACCATCCAGCGTTTTCGCACCATCAGCCAGCGCTTTTTCAAGAATCGCCATGCCATGCACCAGCGTTTCACCGAAGCGAATCTCCTCGCTGTGCAACGTCTCGGCAACGCGTTCTTTCGCGGCGCGAAGCTCGGGATAGGCATCACCCATCTGCACGTCAAGCTCCGCGACGAGCTTGTAGAAAAACGGTTTGGTCTGGCCGAGTTTGTAGCCGTGGCGCAATGCGCGGCGGATGATTCGGCGCAGCACGTAGCCGCGGCCTTCGTTGCTCGGAATCACGCCGTCGGTAATCAGAAACGAGCAGGCGCGGATGTGATCGGCAATCACCCTCAGTGAAGGGTTCGCCAGATCGGTGCAGCCGGTCTCAGCCGACGCTTTGTTGATCAGCGCGACGAACAAATCGATTTCGTAATTCGAGTGCACGTTTTGCAGGATGGCAGCGAGGCGCTCCATGCCCATGCCGGTGTCGATGGAGGGCTTTGGCAGCGGCAACATCGGGCCGTCCTTGACCTCGCGGTTGAACTGCATGAACACGAGGTTCCAGATTTCGATGAAGCGGTCGCCGTCTTCGTCAGGCGATCCGGGCGGGCCGCCGGGAATGTGCGGACCGTGGTCATAGAAAATTTCCGAGCACGGGCCGCACGGGCCGATGTCGCCCATCATCCAGAAGTTGTCGGAGGCGTAACGCGCGCCCTTGTTGTCGCCGATGCGGACGATGCGGTCCACCGGCACGCCAATTTCGTCGCGCCAGATGCCGAACGCTTCATCATCGTCCGCGTAAACGGTGACGAGCAGTTTTTCTTTCGGCAGACCGTAGGTAACCGTCAGCAATTCCCACGCGTACTTGATGGCGTCACGCTTGAAATAGTCGCCGAACGAGAAGTTGCCGAGCATCTCGAAAAACGTGTGGTGGCGCGCGGTGTAGCCGACGTTTTCGAGATCGTTGTGCTTGCCGCCGGCGCGAACGCTGCGCTGCGAGCTCGTCGCACGTTTGTAGGCGCGCTTGTCGACACCGGTGAACACGTCCTTGAACTGCACCATGCCGGAGTTCACAAACATGAGCGTCGGGTCGGCTGCGATGAAGAGCGGCGACGAGGCAACGCGCGTGTGGCCCTTGGATTCAAAGAAGCTTAAGAACTTTTCCCGGATTTCAGCTAGTTTCATGTGTGTTTTTTGGCGGTGAAATGAATCGGTGCGGTGGCGTTTGTGATCGTCCCCGGCGCATCGCCCTTGTTGGGCGAAGCCTTTGATTTTACGGGGCGAACTGCGAGCGCTGCGCGAACGAAGAAATCGTGATGCAGGCCGAATCGGCATAGCTGCAACGGATGCTACAGCGCGTACAGCTTTTCTATGAAACGACGTCTGATTATGGGCTAGGTGGCGTAAAGTGCACTTATTGACTTTGTCTCTTATCGCGCTCTATCCCATATTCAGCGGTTTATTTACGTTAAAGCTGATTGTTTCGCACAACTGAGACTTTCGCGCCAAAGTCGTGCGTCAACGCGAGATAATTGCGCACTTGGAACGTCTGCCCCCCGCTCAGCTTGTCTCCGACGAGCACCCCGCCCCGCCCGATCAACTCTCCCAGCCGAAACCACCGCCGGGTTTGCCGCGCGAGCTGTATCTCCTGGTACTGCTCCTGATCATTGCGCACACGGCGTTCAACGGTATTCGCATCACCACCTCGCTTGCGGCGATCAAGGCCGGTGGCGGCGCGATCTGGGTCGGTTTCCTTACAGCCATGTTCAATATTGTTCCCGCGTTCGTCGCGATCCGCGTCGGGCGACTGGTCGACCGCGTACCGTTGCGGCGACCGCTGGTCGTTGGTTGCGCGATTCTCGCGCTCGGCGGTGCGGTGGCGGCGATCGAACCGATGCTCGGGATCCTCGCGCTCTGCGCGTGCGCGATCGGTCTCGGCTGGATGGCGATTGCGGCGGCGTCGCAGTACGCGGTGGGTCTGTACGGAGGTAGCGCCAATCGCGTCCGGGCGTTCAGCATCATGTCGATGGGATTCTCGATTTCCAGCTTTCTGGGGCCGCTGATTGCGGGTTTGATGATTGATCACGTCGGGTACCGCGCGGCATTTGCAGTGCTCGCGGCGTTTGCGGCGGTCGCCGCGATAGCCTTCGCCACGCGCATGCTCAAACTGCCCGCCGCCCCTCCCCGCGTCGAAGCGGTCGACGGCGGCGCGCGCGAATTGTTTGCGATGCCGATTTTGCGCAACACACTCATTACCGCGGCATTCATCACCGTCGGCTGGGATCTGTACATCTTCATGGTGCCGGTTCTAGGCAGTGAATTGGGACTGACGGCGACGCAAATCGGATCCGTGCTTTCGCTGTTTGCCATCGCGGTATTTGTCGTTCGCTTTTTTATGACGGCGCTGACCCGCCGCCTGGGCGAGCGCGGCGTCATGATCACGGCGATGGCGCTGTCGGGCGTCACTTTTCTTGCGTTCGCGTTCGCGCACAACTACTCGCTCATGCTGACGCTGTCGTTCGTCATCGGCCTCGGCTTGGGTGCGAGCCAGCCGATCATCCTGTCGCTGTTGCATGATGCAGCGCCCGCGGGCCGCATCGGCGAGGTCAACGGCATGCGCATGACGATGATTTCGACCAGCCAATGGACCATGCCACTCGTGTTCGGCATGCTCTCGGCGAGTACCGGCATGTTGCCATTGTTCCTGATCGTCGGCGGCGGCATTTTGTCTGGTAGCTGGTTTGCGCGGCAGAGGTTGCCACGTAGCTAGCGAAGACGGATACTTGCGGAGACCGTTGAGCGGAGAACGCTGATGAGTAACGCAGTTGGGTAAAAACAAATCACCACAGCGCCAGCTGCCTGGCCGCAATCGCGAGCCGCTGCCGCAAACGTTGCCCGTAACGCCCGTTCAACGAATTCAAGGTTTGGTGGACGCGCTCCTCAGCAATGGCCTGCCGATCATCGGCGTGCTGTTTCTGCACTACGACGCGACGCGCATGGCGCTGGTTTATTTTTTCGATACGTGGATTGGTCTGATCGCGGTCGCTGCGCTCGAAACGTTACTCACACAACGGAGCGCGAACGACGGCTCGGGCAACGGGCGAAGCGCGCTGGCCAATTATTTCGATGCCCTTGGCTCCAGCTTTCTGGTGGTGTCGCTTTTGATGGTGCCGGTGGTTGCGCCGCTGCTCATTTTTGTCGGATTCGCCGAGGGCCGCGCGTTGCTCGCAGGAGACAGCACGTTGTGGCCGTTAATCGGTGCAAACGCCGTGATCGCGCTTATCAGTTTCTTTGTGCAGTCGGTCACTATGCCCATGAACTCCGCGACCGAGGAGCGCCTGAAATTTCGCTTTCAGCTCACGTTCTTTCGCTGGTTCGCGATTGTTATTCTGTTCTACCTGCTCGGCCAATTTTTTGAGCTCGGCAAATTGTTCGCCTACTTGATGGTCATCGCCTATTGCGCGTTCACCATCTGGGCTGAATGCTTTCCGGAGCACATTGGGAAAATACCCCGGTTTCTGCAAACCGGAAGCTGGGACAGGTCACCGCGGTGATGCGCATTGACAACTGTATTTGCATACACTATTCTGCGATTGTCAAAATAAGCGGGTGCACTGATGAAAATTCCACGAATGAGCATGGTCACGCTCGGTGTCGCCGATCTCGACCGTGCGACCAATTTCTACGAGCAAGTACTCGCGACACCCCCAAACAAGACGTATGACGGCGTGCGCTTCATGGAGCTGCCGGGCGTGTGGCTCGGGCTTTACCCGATCGACAAACTTGCCGAAGACGTGTCACCCGGGCTGTCGCCGACACGCACTGGATTCGCCGGATTCTCGCTCGCGCACAATGCAAAGAGTCGCGCCGAAATCGACGCCATTCACGAGCGCGCCAAAGCCGCTGGCGCGACAATCGTCAAGCCACCGCAAGAGACTTTCTGGGGCGGTTATCACTTCTATTTCACCGACACGGATGGCTACTACTGGGAGGTCGCGCACGGCGATATGTTCGAGTTCGACGCATGCGGCACGATGCAATGGAAGGCGGCATGATGGCTGAGAAAAAAGCAGACAAACCGAAGGTGACGTCAGATGGTCAGCCGCGCTGTGCGTGGGCCACCGGCATCCCCGATTTTTACGAGAAGTATCACGACGAAGAATGGGGCGTGCCCTGCTTCGACGAACACAAGATGTTCGAGATGCTTATTCTGGAAGGCGCACAGGCCGGTTTGTCGTGGCAGACGGTGCTTGCCAAGCGTGAGAACTATCGCAAGGTATTCGACGGCTTCGATGTTGAAAAGATTGCGCGCTACAAGGAGGCGAAGATCCAAAAGCTACTGCTTGATCCCGGCATCATTCGCAATCAGTTGAAGATTCGCGCCGCCGTCACTAACGCGCAGGCACTGCTCAAGTTGCGCGAAACCGCGCCGCGCCCGGAGTTCGCGCTCACCGATTTTTTCTGGAAATACGTCGATGGCCGCCCGAAACAAAACGCGCTCAAAACACGCGAAGACATCAAGGCCACAACATCGGAATCCGACGCACTGTCAAAGGCATTGCTGAAGGCCGGATTCAAGTTTGTCGGCTCGACCATTGTCTACGCTCATATGCAGGCATGTGGCATGGTCAACGACCATTTGACGACGTGCTTCAGGTACGAGGCGGTCCGGGAGATGGGACGCAAACTTTAAGGCCGCCTAAGACGAAAGAACATGCACGTTCCTCTGGGTGCAGACAGGGGAGCTGTGCTGCGACTTCCGCGACAGGCGTCGATCAGGGTCATGCGACTCGGGCAATGCAATGCGGCGCGCCTCGCGTGAGTTCGAGAGCGCTCACTTAAGGCTCATAACCGGCTGCGAGAAATTGGCGCGGCGAGCGCGGGATTCAGGCGCCCCCTGCGCGTTCAAGGGTGGCGTACGACGTTGGTAATCATCACGTTCGCGTCAGTCAAACAGCGACCCAAGCAGACTCCCGATTCCGTCTGAAACGGGATCGACGAGACCTTCCGCCGAAGATGAAGCCACGTCGCCGACGACGTCCAGCGCGCCGCTGCCAACGCTCTCGACAGCGCTCCCGCCCAAATCGGAAGCAACGCTACTTGCAGCATCGGCAATGCCCGACGACGTACCACTGGTGAACAGGTTTCCGAGTTCAGTCATAAAACCGCCTGCCTCGCTTGCGGCACTTGACGCGCCGCCGAACAGGGCCTCAGTTGCACTCGGCAACGCGGCGCTCAAGCCCGCCGTCGCGTCGGTCACCGCGCCAGAGCCGAGGCTACTGCTCAAGGCCGAGCCAAACAACGCATCGGTCGCACTCGGCAATCCGCCAACAACGCCGCCGTCTAGAGAGTCAAGCAGTCCTCCCGTTGCTGTCGAACCGGCACTTGCCATGGCGCTACCTGCACCTGCGCCCACCGCGGCGGGGACAGCGCGCGAACCCGCACCGCCGAGGCCACGCACCGCAACACGTCCAAGCGCAAACAGGATATCGGTAGCGAGATCAGCCGAGTTGAACCCGTAATTGCTAGATGCCGAGCCGCCGTTCCCGTAGCCCGGTGATGCACCCGACGCCTGTTGCGATGCGGGCCGCTGCCGTTCGCGCAGGTAGTGATCAATCGCTGTCTTGGCCGCATCGCGATCAAAGACGGAGACCGGCGCACGGCAATACTCGCAGGCGTCGGTTTTGCCGATATTCACTGACGCGCCGCAGCCCGAGCACTTGATCTGCTGCACGGTCGCTGCAAGTTTGGACCGCTCCAACTGGGTCAGTTCACGGACGAATTGCTTCTCCGAGAGAAAGTTGTAGAACGTGGTGAGACGTCCATGCCCTTTTGGGCACGCTTGGTATGCAAAACGCGTGTTTTTGACGCGGTCATTGACGAGTCTCATGCCCGTGCCGCAGCTGACGCAGCGCAGGCCTTCTCCGAACTTGCCCGCCGCTGAGCTCGAGGTACCGCCACGCTCGTTGATGAGCTGAAATAGTGCGACAGTGCCATCAGGCGAGAGTTGCGAGCTTTCCCACTGCTCAAACCAAATCGCGTTGCAATCGTGGCAAACATCGATTTCGATGTTCTGGTTGTAATGCCCCGGCAGCTGGTACAGCGACATGAGCGTGCTGCAATTGGTGCAGTGCTTGGTCGAGCGCTCGCTGGTGAGTGGCGGAAATTGGGAGGCGGACATGGTGGCTTCTCTTGCGACAGACTTCACGGACAACGTGGATAAAAACGCGAACGCGGCAAGCTTAGCGACAAATGGGACGGTTTGCGCGCGCTACCTTCATTGCGCGACGGAGCGCAGAGCAGGCGGATGAAGCGGCGGCCGGGGCGATGGACTGGCGCGCCCTACGCGGCAGGCTGAATGACTCGATTAGCTCAAGCAGTTGCCCTAGCGGCCGCGCCGTCATCTGGCAATGGCGGGCGATCAAGTTCGCAGCGCAGCTTTTACTGCGGAAATGGCGGTGTGCGGGACGTTATTTAAATTAGTCCGGCGTACGCCGAAAAATCTTGCTGCTCGTGCTGGTGCTGCTCTCTTTACTTTTTTTGCCGCCGCGGCCAAAGCTCGAACCTGTAGATTTTTTTCCATCGCCCTTGCTGCCCCACGCACCGCGTTGAATGCCCGTGCGCGGAGTGCGTACCGAATCGATAACGGCGGGCTCAGCCACGGTTCCGTCTGCGTTGGTGGCTGCTAGAGCTGGCGTCGGGGAAGCTACTCGCGGAACAATCTTGAATGCATCGCCCAGACGAAATCCGCGGCTAAGCAGAAAGCGAATCTGCTTTTGCCGATCTTTGTCGTCACCCGGAACAGTCCCGTAACGCCGCTCCCAAAGCGCCTTCGCAACTTCGTTTTCGTCCTGCTCTAATGCTTCAAGCGCGAGCTGGGCCACGTCCTTTTTAATGCCCGTTTGCGCGAGTTTGTCCTCAATGAAACGTCGACTGGCCTGGCCGGTGAGACGGCGCACGATGGCTTCGGCATAGCGGTCGTCGGATTGCCAGCCTTGAGCGATCAGATCATCAATCAGTCGTGAGATGTCATCTTTGGCAGGGGGCGGCGCTTTGGCCTCGTTTCGCGCGCGGCGCGCCTTGGCTTGCGCGAGTTTGCGCATAAGCTCCTCGCGGGAGTGTTCGCGGGTGGTCAACAAGCGCAAGGCTTTGTTGCGGAGCTTGGATGCGACGTCCGCTTCAGCTGCTGTCTTCGCGGAATCTGGCCTTTGGTCGTTCGACATCAGCGGATTATCGAACGCTTTGGCTGATTCCGGCAGCAATGAGGGCAGATTTGCCGCCGGTCGCGGAAAGGTGAATGCGAGTTGCATGTCGTCTCCCTGGCTCTGGTGTGAAGGTAATCACGGCACAAAATTCAACTTCGGCGCTGCTCACGCGTTCCAGTGACGCGCGAACACCGGTGCGACGTCTGCGTGCACTTCGATGCGATGCAGCGTCTCCAAAAATTGAGGGCACGTGGACCTCAAGTGTGCACGCGTACCAGCCCATTTCGACACGACCGCAGCCAGGTAATCTAGCGCTCCCGGCGCTTCGCCCTCTAGGTACGGCGAAGCATCAAAAAGATCGTCGAAGATTTCCCAGTGGCGATGCAACTGCGTCCGTGCCGCCTTGCGCACACGCTCGCTGGTCGCGTCGTCGGGGTCCGCACACCACCGCTCGGGGAAGTCGGAAACGCTGACTGCGGAATAGCAGTTTGCGGCGATGAAGACGAGACCACGTAGCGAGCGGGCTCGTTTCGATGCTTCGACTGGAAGCAAATCCGCATCTGGGAAAGTGAGCCCTAGATGAATGAGAATGGCGACGCTTTCCGACATGACAGCTCCACATGGCAGAACCAATGTGGGGATCTGCTTGAGTGGGTTGATGCGCTCAAGTTCGGCGATTGCTGAGTCCGCTTCCCAAGTCGACGCGCGAACGATTCTGTAGGGCGTTTTGCAGCGTTCCAGCGCGACTTCAATCGCGGCTGACCCCGAGCCTTTGCTTCCGTAAAGAACGTACATCTGCGAACTCCTGTAGGTCAGGTTGAAGCCATTCCCCCCTCACCCTAGCCCTCTCCCGCCAGGGGAGAGGGGACAAAGCTCAGTGACACACAAACGGCATTCACTGACGGGCGTAACGACTGGAGGCATTGCCGGTTTGCTTTCCGACCCGCGCAGTCGCCCGAAGCTTTATTCGTCTGGCGAGCCTTCATCTTTTGACACCGCTCCACCAATCGTAATACCGACCTTGGCGCGAATCTTGTCTTCAATCTCTTTCGACAGCGCGGGGTTTTCGCGCAGGTATTCACGCGCATTGTCGCGGCCTTGACCGATACGATTTCCGCTTGCGCTGTACCACGCACCGGATTTTTCGATGAAACCGTGCTCGACGCCCATGTCGATGATTTCGCCGTGGCGGGAGATGCCCTGACCGTACATGATGTCGAACAAAGCTTCCTTGAACGGAGGCGCAACCTTGTTTTTGACGACTTTGACGCGGGTCTCGTTGCCCACGATTTCGTCACCCTTTTTGATCGCACCGATCCGGCGAATGTCCAGACGCACCGAGGCGTAAAACTTGAGCGCGTTACCGCCCGTTGTCGTCTCAGGGCTACCAAACATCACGCCGATCTTCATACGGATCTGGTTGATGAAAATGACTAGCGTGTTGGTTCGCTTGATGTTGCCGGTGAGCTTGCGCAGCGCCTGACTCATCAGGCGGGCTTGCAGGCCTGGGAGCTGATCGCCCATTTCGCCTTCGATCTCGGCCTTCGGCACGAGCGCAGCGACCGAGTCGATCACGACGATGTCCACACCGCCTGAGCGCACCAGCATATCGGCGATTTCAAGGCCCTGCTCGCCGGTGTCTGGCTGACTGATGAGCATGTCGGGCACGTTGACGCCGAGCTTGGCAGCGTAGATCGGGTCGAGCGCGTTTTCGGCGTCGATATAGGCGGCAACGCCACCCAGTTTTTGAATCTCGGCGACTACGCTTAAACACAGCGTGGTTTTACCCGACGATTCCGGGCCGTAGATTTCGACGACGCGACCGCGTGGCAGACCGCCGATTCCAAGCGCGATATCGAGGCCCAGCGAGCCCGAGGAGACTGGCTGAATGTCGAGCTCGAGATTTCCCTCGCCCATCTTCATGATGGAGCCTTTGCCGAACTGTTTTTCGATCTGTGAGAGCGCGGCAGCTAGCGCTTTTTTGCGGTCATCCATGGGGAGTTCTTTGCTCATTTTGAAAGTCCTTTGATTGTAGGTTTCACAACCAGCTGGTTGCGGTTGACCGCCTGCGCATTCCTAAATAGAGCGACCAGCTTTAGGAAAGGTGCCTCGCAGGCGGCCGAAATGTGTTCGGCAAAACGAATCGGATCATTTGAAGGCTATCCCTTGCTTTTATTCACAGCACTGGATAGAATTCACTGTATGGATGCGCACTGTATAAGAAAACAGTTTTCGAGTCAAGCGCAATGTTTAAATTAATTGGAGAGCACGATGCGCCCTTTGACCGCCCGCCAGGCTGAAATCCTTGCCCTGATTCAGGACTTTATGGAGCGTTGCGGCTTTCCGCCGACGCGTGCCGAGATCGCTGAGAAGCTGGGCTTCAAGTCCGCCAACGCGGCTGAGGAGCATCTGCGAGCGCTGGAGCGTAAAGGCATTCTGGACATACTGCCCGGCGCCTCGCGCGGCATCCAATTGAAGCAGGCGGGACTGCCCGGTTTGCCGCTGATTGGGCGCGTGGCTGCGGGCTCACCGATTTTGGCGGAGGAAAACATCAAGTCCCGGCACAAGGTTGACCCGTCCCTGTTCTCGCCAACGGCCGACTACCTGCTCAAGGTGAAGGGCGATTCGATGATCAACATCGGCATCATGGATGGTGACCTGCTGGCCGTACACAAAACGACTGAGGCGCGCTCGGGTCAGGTCGTCGTGGCGCGGATCGACAACGAGGTGACTGTTAAGCGTTTGAAGCGCAAGGGCAATGCGATTGAGCTATTACCCGAGAACGACGCGTTGAGCCCGATTGTGGT
>JAYWHV010000240.1:0-10133 GCA_043777615.1 Burkholderiales bacterium
CAGGAGGTTTTCGTATTTCTGCTTCCAGATATCCGCGAGCAAAATCGGCGTCGCGTAAATATTGTCAACGGGAATATTGAAAAAGCCCTGAATCTGATCCGCATGCAAATCCATCGTCAGCACGCGATCCACGCCCACCGCCGAGAGCATGTCGGCCACGACTTTCGCCGAAATCGCCACCCGCGCCGAGCGTGGACGTCGATCCTGACGCGCATAGCCGAAATACGGCATGGCTGCGGTGATCCGCCCCGCCGACGCACGCTTCAGCGCGTCAACCATGATCACCAGTTCCATCAAATTGTCGTTCGTCGGCGCGCAGGTGGACTGCAACACGAACACGTCTTTTCCGCGAACGTTTTCGAGAATTTCAACGTTCACTTCGCCGTCAGAGAACTTGCTGACCTGCGCTTTGCCGAGCCGCAAACTTAAATGCTCGACAACCGAATGCGCCAACTTGGCATTCGCGTTGCCGGTAAAGACCATCATGTCATGGAAACTCATGGCGGGCTCGAAACTATCGTTGGCGGACTATCGAAAAAAAAGCGGCCTTGGAGTGAAGCTCTAAGACCGCTTTGATATGTAAGGTGTGGCAGGGGAGGAAGGGATCGAACCTACGCATACCGGAATCAAAATCCGGTGCCTTACCACTTGGCGACTCCCCTACACTTTTTCTCGTAACGTTTTGACAAGTCAAATCATCACAGGAAGCCTTAAATTATAGCACCGTTCACGCCCACAATTCAATTCGGGGCGAAGCCTATGAGCGGGTGATGGTCAATTGTTTTGACGACCCAGCATTGCCAGCCCGCGCCGCGCAGCAAGCCCGCCAGGATTTGTGCCGGGGCCGCGCCGACGGCTGGCGCAAACACGCATGATCCAGAGCCCGTCATGCGCGGCGTCACGCCCGCCAGAGCGAAGGCGTCGCAGAGGGCAGAGATTCGCGGCTGCAGGCGCTCCGCAACTGGTTGCAGATCATTGTGACCGTGTGATTCACGGAACACGTTTCTGCTTGTGACAGGGGTGTTTCGAGCTAGATTCGCGTCCGTAAATACGTCGCCCGTTGCCACCCCAATGCCCGGAAACGCGACCACATAGTCTCTCAGCGGGATCGACACTGCGAGTAGGCGCTCACCCACCCCGCTTGCGAATGCAGGTTGTCCAAAAATGAAAAATGGCACGTCCGCGCCAAGTTTCGCGCCTATGTCGAGTAGTTGATCGCGCGTTTGTGCAACGGACCACAGACGATTCAACCCCAACAAGGTCGTTGCCGCATCGGAGCTGCCACCGCCGAGCCCGCCGCCCTGCGGAATCACCTTTTTTAGATGAATATCGGCGCCAAAGGACGTTCCCGTGGCCAATTGCAGCGCCTGGGCGGCGCGGCAGGCCAAATCATTTTGCTCAGACAAACCCTGCGGCGGATCAATGAGCCGAATCTGTCCGTCACCACGCAACGTCAAAGTCACCGTATCCGCCAGCGTGATTGGCACAAACACGCTTTCCAGCTCGTGATAACCATCCGCCCGGCGTCCTGTCACGTGCAAAAACAGATTGAGCTTCGCCGGTGCCGGTAGTACCAGTCGCGTCGGCGCGGTCACTGCGCGCTCCACTCATCAATCACCCAGCGCACCTCCGTGTCCGGCTGACCCTGCATGCTCCAGCGCATACGTTTTGGCGCGGCAGAATTTCCGTCCATGCGGGCCGAAATCGCGATCTCCCAGCCAGATTCAAGAAATCTTGACGGTGCGCCCGACGCATCACGCTCAACATCTTTTGCGCCAAGCAACGCCGAATCAAAAGGCACGCCCTGAAGCCACGCAGATAGCGTGGCATCCGTCACTGGTAAATCGATGACCCTACGCATCAAGTCGGTCAGCGAAGCCGCGCGCTGAATTTGACCATTCGAAAGCGTCAAGGTGGCGGATTGCCGATCAGCGCTTATTTCGGCGAGCGGCGTGCCGAGCGGCGAGAACAGGCTCATCTGTCGCAGCGAGCCGTCTGTGCCGCTTTGAGCGTAGCGAAACTGCCCGCTGACCTGTTCAGTGCCGTTCTTGGCGCTGAAGCGGCCAGAAAGCGAGAACTGGGTTCGGACGGTGCCCGCCGTGACTGACTGGGACCCCGTGGGCGAAACCGCTGGTTGCAGGGCGCACCCCGATAAAAACAACGTGGCAATGGCCACTGCCGCCAGGCCAGCGCGAAACAATTTACTTCGCAAACCGCGCAACAGTCTTCTTCAAAATGTCGCTCTCCGGCTGCACTTTAAGCTGCGCATCCCAGACCTTCTTGGCCTCTTCCTGACGACCCTGCGCCCAGAGCACTTCGCCCAGATGCGCCGCAATCTCGCCGTCCTGAAATTTTTCCAGCGCCCGTTTGAGATAGCTCTCGGCATCGGCCAGACGGCCTTGCCGGAAAGCGATCCAGCCCATGCTGTCGAGAATCGCCGGATCCTCCGGTGCGATGCCGTGCGCTTTTTCAATCAGCGTGCGCGCCTCCTCGAGATTGATGTTGCGATCCGCAAAGCTGTAACCCAGCGCATTAAACGCATGCGCCCGCGTCGGCTGCAGCTCGATAACGCGACGCAGTCGCTTCTCCGCTTCTTGCATGCGGTCAATGCGCTCGGCCAGCATCGCGCTGTCATAGAGCAGATCAGGATTGTCTGCATCGGTCGCAAGCGCGGCGTCGAGCGCTTCGAACGCTTTTACGTTGTCACCCGCGTCACGCCATAGCGTCGATTCGGTCTGGGCGAGGCTAAGACGCTCGAGCGGAGTCGAAGGTTTAAGCACGCGCAAATGGCTGATCGCCTGGGTCATGCGTTTGTCCTGAGCCAGCGCGCCCGCAATGCGAAGCTGCGATTCCCAGTATCGATCTCCGCGCGGCACCTGCATAAATCGCTCGACCGCCTCGCCCCAGCGAAGGCGCGCCTCGGAGATGCGTGCGAGGTAATAAAGTACTGCCGCCGGATCGCCACGATCTGCCGCCAGCGACTCTGTAAATTCACGCTCCGCAACCTCCCAATCCTTACCCTGAAATGCGGAGAGCGTCGCAGCCAACCGCATCTCGTCGGCGTCTTCCAGTCCGTCTTCGGCGAGCGCCAGAAAGAGTTTTCTTGCTTCGGCAAATTTCTCCAGATCAAATTGGGTACGAGCCAACACCAGGCGCAATTCGCGCGACCCGTCTTTTACCGGTGTAGTCGAGTTTGCGGCCAGTGCGTTTGTAGCTGAATTCGCAGCGATTGCGTTCTCCAGCAACGTGACCGCCGCCGCGCCCGGAGACGATTCCACGCCTGTAGCAACAGGGCCACGTGCCAGCAACAACCGCGACTTCACTGCGACCGCCTGCGGCCAGTTCGGCCGGAGCTTCAGGGCCTGATCAATCGCCAACAGCGCCTCTCCGACGCGCTTGTTTTCGTTGCCGGTGCTCGCGACAGCCAACGCGTAATGCGACTCGGGCAGCTTTGGCAACTGTTGCGTAAAAACGCTCGCGAGTTTCACAGCGAGATCACGATCCCGGTAGAGCGCGAGCTGGCGAGCCGAATCCATGATGGCGGAGCCGCGAACATCATCCGGGAGCGTGGCGATAGTTGTGATTGCGCCCATCGCACGGAACTCGTCGGCACTGGTGAGCGCCAGCGCGAGCGCCACCTGATGCGGACGCACCGAGCTAGGATCGGCCTGCTGCCAAAGTGCGGCAATTTCCTTCGCTTCATCGATTCGTCTGGCCCGCAACAGCAAATCCACCGCACGTTCGGCGACCTTGGCATCGCGACTACGTTTGGCGACTTCGTAATACGTATTGGCAGCGGCAGCAATATCCCCGCTTTGCAGCGAAAACTCCGCCGCAAGAATGCCCAAAACCACAGCGCGATCGTTGATCGAGGCGGACGGAGGCGACGCCGCGCTTTGAGCGAGCGAACTCCCGCAAATGCAGAGGGCAACGGCGGCGGTCAGCGTTACAAATTTTGAGAAAAAAGGAGCGCGGGGGTACTTCATGAACGGGAGCATACACCGCAGGCGGCCGCACCTTTGCCGCAAACTTTCTGCCAACTTCTACACTAGCAGGATGCCCGAACTCCCCGAAGTAGAAACCGTCCGCCGTGGACTCGAATCGATCCTGCTCGGGGCAAAAATCATCAGTGTCGTGGTGCGCAATCGTAGCCTTCGCTGGACCATTCCGCCAGAATTTGAAGCGCAACTCGCGGGACAAACACTTTTGCGCGTGGAAAGACGCAGCAAATACCTTCTCTTTCGATTCGGTGTTACAGCGTCCGTGGGCGCCGTTTCACCGCGATTATCGGCGCAACCGGGCGTCGCGGCGGAACCGTTCCCGAACATGTCCGGCACGCTACTCGCGCATCTCGGCATGACCGGAAGTTTTGTCGCGCACCGAACCGACACGTTGCCCGAGCTCAGAACCCATGATCACGTCGACATCCATCTCGCCACGAGCGATGGCCCGTACCTTTTGCGCTACAACGATCCGCGCCGGTTCGGTTCGATGCATTTCTTTGAAGGTGACGACGCTACGCAGCCGCTGCTAGCGCATCTGGGCCCGGAACCACTCACCGATGCGCTTGATGCTGCGCACCTCTACCGTGAAACCCGTCGCCGCACTGGGCCGATCAAACACGCACTGATGGACAACACACTGGTCGTCGGCGTCGGCAACATCTACGCAAACGAATCGCTTTTTCGTGCAGGCATTCACCCCAACCGCGCCGCAAACCGCATTTCGCTCGCACGATACGCAAAGCTCGTGCATGAAGTGAAAACCGTGCTCACCGAAGCCATCGCCGCAGGCGGCTCAACGCTGCGCGATTTCGTCAACACGTCAGGCGAACCGGGCTATTTTCAGCTCGACTACTTTGTCTACGGTCGCGACGGAAAACCTTGCAAGGTGTGTGGAACGCCGCTCAAACTCATGCGACACGGTGGGCGGGCGACGGTGGTGTGCCTTCGTTGCCAAGCTTAGACGTGTCAGCGGCGGCCCAGATGCCACTTAGAAAAACAACGTACTGGCTGTCTGTGGGTTCGATGCGATATACATCTGCGTCACCCTTTTGGTTCTCAAACCACGCAGTGTCGGCCGCGCTCGCGGCAGCACGCGTGTGCTCATCCGCGCGTTCTGTATCACCCATCAAAAAATAGCAGTAACCTAAGTTGCCACGAATCATCGCCGAATTATTATTGTCAGAGATACTCAAAGCCTTCTGGAGGTCCTGCTCGGCACGTCCCAACAAGTCCGCGCTAAGTGGTCGACCTTCGGTAGCCGCTTGTTTCGAAGCCGCGATCCTATTGAAGCTAGCGCCCGACAAAGCAAAGGCTACTTGACATAGAACAAGCGGATCTTCGTCGGCATTGAAACGTGCAGCAACAGCATCAAAGGCCGCAGTCGCCGCGGAATTTCCGAAAGGATTACTAAGTCGAGAAGCCCGATTTACCGCCGCCTTGGCCACAACCTGACGGACAAGAGAGTCTTGATCTTTACCGAATCGACGTTCGATATCCTCGTACGTGGCGAGAGCGGCATCAGTGTCGCCTCGCTGTCCGAGCGTTACCGCTTTGTTGTACAGCGCGTTTGCGACATTTGTCCGCACCAGCCCGTCCGAGTCGTCATGGAACTGTCGATCAATTTCTTCGTATGCTAGAAGTTCATCAGCTTGTTTGTTCAAAAGACCTAGAGTAACGGCTCTCGCAAAAAGACAGGCGACTCGTGTCTTCGGTTTTGCTAGCTCTCCAACTTCTGCGCACATATCAAATGATTGAAGCGCGTATTCGTAGGCGCGATCGGCAAACAGTCCGATTCCCACTGCATAAAGACGTTCGGCAAACGCCGCAAGATTCAATTTCGACGTAGTCTGCATGTTAATTCCTTCTACAACGTGTGTTGAATCGGCTGCCACTGCTTCCTTTGCGCGCAATTCCACGAGCGCTTTGTCAGCAATCTCTTTTAGCGCTGCATTAGCTTCTACGTTTTCCGCTACCCCAATTGAATCTGCATTTGGCGATTTAGCGGAGGTTAACAAGCCCGGCACGAGTTTGTAAAGGTCACTCACGATTTGATGGATCGTCGCTTGCGCTGCGGTTGCTGTTTCCGCGACGGCGCCGGCCGAATCGTCAATTACCTTTGCGCCGTCACTCGCCTTTGCCTCTAGATTGGCCAGGCGTGTCTCAAGAAGGCCCCCATTGCTAAGGAACCAAGCGTCGACCGCCTCGTGTGCCTTCTTGGCTGCTTGTCTTGTAGCCGTCACATACGTCGCTAGACCCGCTAAAAACACCACAAACGCTATTCCAGCGGACGTCCATGCAATGTAGTTACCGACTTGGGCTGTATTGTTCGATATCGATGCAATACTGTTCGCCTGTTGTGCTATGTTGTTGGCCTGCTGTGTTGTGTACGCTCCGAAGTCGGTGAGCCGCTTATCCTGAGCTTCTAAACGATCTGTCTGCGCCTTCTCCTGTGTCTGAAGCTTATGACCTGTCAGCTCCCGAAATATTGAGAATTCACGCTCGATAACATTCAATCGCTCTTCAATTTTTTCGACCTGAGACGTTCTATCCGCAGCCGCTGCCACAACGGCGCAGAATCCTGTACCAAACACCAGTACAGTAAAAGTATTCCGCGCAACGCTTCTTTTAGGCATCAGTTCTTTTTCTCTAGTTCAACGCTCATTTACGGCGAAATTCTTTTTCGTATCGTACACGCTAAAGACGCAATTTGTTTAGCGCGACGCCAACTCTTCCCACCGCGCCATCGCTTCAAGAATCAGCTCGTCAATTTCACCGGTTCGCTTCGACATCTCCATCGCGACCTTGGGGTCAGTTTGAAAGATTGCGCCGTCAGCGAGTTTGGCGTTGATGTTGGCCTGCTCTTTTTCCAGCGCTTCAATTTTGGCGGGCAGTCCGTCGAGCTCCCTCTGGTCTTTGTAATTGAGTTTTGGCTTCGCAGCGGGCGGGGGGGCCGGGGCTGGCGCCGGTTTAGCGGCCTTCGGCGCCGTAGCGTCAATCAATGCTTGCGATGAAGCAAGGCCGAACGGCGATGAACTTGTCGTCTTTGCAACTGGCGCGGCCAGAGCGCCCGCATTCGGCGTATCGCTGTACTGCTCCGCCAGCGACGCCATCAATTTCGATTGCGCCTGCCAGTCGGTGATTCCACCTTCGTATTCGCGCCACAAACCATTGCCTTCCGCGACGAGGCAGCTGGTCACAACGTTGTCGAGAAAACGCCGGTCATGGCTGACGATGAAGACGGTACCTTCGTAATTCGCTAGTTTTTCTTCGAGCAGTTCCAGCGTGTCGATGTCGAGATCGTTGGTCGGCTCATCGAGCACGAGCACGTTCGCTTCCTTTGCGAAATGACGGGCGAGCAGCAGGCGATTTCGCTCGCCACCGGAGAGCATTTTTACCTGCGCGTTGGCGCGTGCGGGTGAGAACAAAAAGTCCTGCAAATAGGTCATCACATGAACGCGGCGATCACCGACTTCGATCCAGTCGCTACCGGGCGCGATGAATTCGGCGAGCGTGGCTTCTTCGTTCAGGCCGTCGCGCAGCTGGTCGAAGTACGCGACCTGCATTTTCGCGCCGGTGCGGATCTTGCCGCTGTCGGGTTGTAGCTCGCCGAGGATCAGTTTCAGGAGCGTCGTTTTGCCGATGCCGTTAGGCCCGACCAGACCGATCTTGTCGCCGCGCAAAATCGTGCTCGTGAAATCCTTCACGATTACGTTTTTACCGAACGATTTGCACACGTCGGTCAGCTCGGCGATGATCTTGCCAGACTGCGCGCCGCTGGTGATTTCAAGCTTGACGCGGCCGAGCGAATCGCGACGTTTTTCGCGGGTGTCGCGCAGCGCCTCTAATCGGCGTACGCGGCCCTCGTTACGCGTGCGGCGCGCTTCCACGCCCTTGCGAATCCACACTTCCTCTTGCGCGAGGAATTTGTCGAATTTCGCGTTGACGGTGGCCTCGAATTCAAGCTGCGCGGCCTTCTGAGTCTCATACGCGGAATAGTTGCCCGGAAAGCCCGTCAGTTTGCCGCGATCCAGTTCCACAATTCGCGTTACGACGTTGTCGAGAAATGTGCGGTCATGGCTGATGATGACCGCACTTCCCTTGAAGCTTTGCAGCATCGTTTCCAGCCAGGCGATGGCGGCGAGATCGAGGTGGTTGGTGGGCTCATCGAGCAAGAGCACGTCGGGTGCGCCGACCAGTGCCTGAGCAATTGCGACGCGCTTTTTCAGGCCGCCCGACAGCGTCGAGACGAGCGTGTCGGCGTTCAGGCTCAACTGCGACAGCGTGGTCGCGACCTTCGATTCCCATGCCCAACCGTCAAGCTCGTCGATTTCGTGCTGCATGTCGGAGAGCGTGTGTTCGTCGCCACCCTCGACCGCCAGCTTCTCGTATTCGTCGCGCAGTTCGCGAGCACGTGTCACGCCGTTTGAAACTGCTTCGAATACCGTCGTGTTTAAAGCAAAAATCGGCTCCTGCGGAACCGTCGTGATGCGCACGCCGCCTTGCAGTGCCATCGCGCCATCATCGAGCACCTGCGTGCGTGCCAGCACTTTCAGGAGCGAGCTTTTGCCCGCGCCATTGCGACCAATGAGGCCGATCCGTTCGCGCGTTTCAATTGCAAAATCCGCCCCGTTAAGGAGCGGGGCGAGACCGAATGCGAGGTGAGCGTTTTGGAGAGTGAGTAAAGCCATGCTCGTATTGTATTGGGCAGGTGTATAGCTTTTTCATGTGACGCTTATTTCATTAGGGCTCGCATGACATTTTGGCTCAAGTCGACTATCGCCTTTTATTACGCTCATCCCCAATGCATTGGTCATTTCAGCCATAAGCTGTAGCGGTGAATCACATGGCAAAACCGCTGGTTTTCACGCGTCGCAACCCGCGAAAGCGCTGCTATCATGCCTCGCTGAGATGTCTGCCGTGTGAGGATACGGGACGACGCGCGCACCCCGCAAAACACGGGCCGCATTCTCACCCAATGCAACCCGGCGCAATATTCTGCGACACAAAAACAAGGAGGCCCCCATGGATCAACCGTGGCTTAAAAATTATCCCAAAGGCGTACCGGCGACGATCAAATTTGATCAATACGCCTCGATCGTGCAGCTGCTCGAAGAGAGCTATCAAAAGTACGCAACGCGCCCGGCATTCACCTGCATGGGCAAGACGCTGACGTACGGCGAAGTAGACGCTCATTCCCGTGCGCTCGGCGCGTACTTGCAAAGCCTCGGCTTGCAACAGGGCGACCGTGTGGCGCTCATGATGCCGAACGTGTTGCAGTACCCGGTCGCAGTGGCTGCCGTGCTTCGCGCTGGCTTCGTCGCGGTAAACGTGAATCCGCTGTACACGCCGCGGGAGCTTGAACACCAGTTAAAGGACTCGGGTTCGAAGGCCATCATCATCCTCGAGAACTTTGCCGCGACGCTGCAGCAGGTGCTCGACAAAACCCCGGTGAAGCACGTCGTCGTCGCTGCGATGGGCGACATGTTTGGCTTCCTGAAAGGCGCGCTCGTCAACTACGTCGTTCGCAACAAGAAAAAAATGGTGCCCGCGTTTTCGCTGCCGACCGCGGTGAAATTCAACGACGCGATGGCGATGGGCAAGCCGCTTGCGCTGTCGCCATCGAAAGCAAAATTCGACGATCCCGCCGTGCTGCAATACACAGGCGGAACGACGGGTGTTTCGAAGGGCGCGACATTGCTTCATCGCAACATCATCGCCAACGTATTGCAATCCGAAGCATGGATGCAACCGGCGCTGAACAACCCGAAAAAGCCAAAACCACCGGAGCAATTGAACACGGTGTGCGCGCTTCCGCTCTATCACATCTTCGCGTTCACGATTTGCTACCTGCTGGTGACGCGCACGGGTGGACATGCCATTTTGATCCCGAATCCGCGCGATATTCCAGGCACGATCAAAGCGCTCAAGGGCTTTGAGCTGCACATGTTCCCGGCCGTGAACACGCTGTACAACGCGCTCGTCAACGACCCGACGTTTGCCGAGCTCGACACCAAGAATTTGCGCGTCTCCAACGGTGGTGGCATGGCCGTGCAGAAGGCCGTGGCCGACAAATGGCTCAAGGCAACAGGCTGCCCGATTGTCGAAGGTTACGGCCTGTCGGAAACCTCG